>DATCFM010000055.1:0-5989 GCA_036509515.1 Acidobacteriaceae bacterium | reverse complement strand
AACAAGGCGCTCGTGTACTTCGATGTCTTTGCCTCGACCTCCGAGGGGCTCTGCAACCGGCTTGTGGAGCTGAGTCTGGCCCGTAGCTGATTAAAGGGCCGAGGCTTCCCTTCCCTGCCCGGCTCTCCTCATGACGTGGCTGGTGGGTCTAGAATGGCGGACTTACGGGAGTTCCCTGCTTCCGGCCGGCGGGAGGTCCTGGTGCGGCGTCTATTTCCTATGGGTGGCCGAAACGTCACTGAATGCAGGAGGAGATCCGGATGAAGGTTTATGCGGGAAGCGAAGTTCGGAATGTCGCTGTGGTGGGGCATGCGCATAGCGGGAAGACCTCTCTGATCTCGGCGATTCTGAAGACGGCGAGGATGCCTGCGCCGACGGATGGTGGCGACGTCACCGCCTATGACGAGGAAGAGATCGCACGCAAGATGACGATGGCAAATGCGGTGGCGTTTGCCGAATGGAACGGCATCAAGGTCAATCTGATGGATACGCCAGGGTTTCATATGTTTGCGCATGAGGCGCGCGGGGCGATGCTTCCTGCCGAGGCGGCGGTTGTCCTAGTGAATGCGCAGACCGGGATTGAGGCGGTGACGGACAGGGTGTGGAAGTTTGCGGCAGAGGCGGAGGTGCCGCGCGTGGTGGTGATTAATCAGGTGGACCATCCGAAGGCTCAATCGACTGCCGCTTTGCTGGAGACGCTGAGCGGACGATGGGGGCGGCAGGTGGCTCCGGTGCAGCTGCCGATCGTGGACCAGAAGGGGTTTCATGGCGTGGTGGACCTGGTGACGATGGAGGCGTTTCTATATACGGCGGATGGGGATGGGCGCGGAGTCGTCGGAGCGATTCCGGAGGAGCTTGCGGAGGAGGCGAAGGCAGCGCATGAGGCGTTGATCGAGCTGGTGGCTGAGGGCAAGGATGAGCTGATGGAAGAGTTCTTTGCGGTGGGCACGATTCCTGAGGAACATTTGATTGGCGCGCTACATGAGGCGATCCGCGAGGACAGGATCTTCCCTGTTCTGTATGCGAGCGGTTTGCGGAATGTCGGGACGGATCATCTGCTGGATTTTCTGAAGGTATATGCTCCGTCGCCGCTGGAGCGGCCTGCGTTTGCGGCACGGGGAGTTGCTCATAGTTCAGGCAAGAGCAATGGTTCCGGGTCCGAGGGCGGGATTGAGATGGTGATGCGCACGATCGGCGATGGTGAGCCGGTGACGCTCTATGTTTACAAGACGATCATCGATCCGTTTGCGGGAAGGATTTCGTTCTTCAAGGTGCTGGGCGGGTGCATCAAGACGGATGCGCCGGTGGAGAACTATGCGCGCAGAGAGTCGGAACGGATGACTCACCTGTCTGTCGCCCAAGGACGAAGGTTGATCGAGGTGGGCGAGCTTCATGCGGGCGATCTGGGCGCGGTCGCGAAGCTGCGCGTGACGCAGAGCGGCGACACGCTGGGGGCGAAGGAACATGAGATTTCGATTGAGCCTGCGCCTGTGCCGGAGCCGGCGATGACGTACGCGATTGAGCCGAAGACGCGCGCGGACGAGGACAAGCTGGCGCCGGCGCTGCACAAGTTGATGGAAGAGGACCTGCTGCTGCGCTTCTATCGCGATCCGCAGACGAATGAGTTTTTGCTGGCCGGGTCGGGGCAGCTGCATATCGAGACGGTGGTTGCGAGGCTGCGGAAGAGGTTTCATACGGAGGTGGCGCTGAAGTCGCCGAAGGTGCCTTATCGCGAGACGGTGCGGGTGAAGGCGACGGGACATGGGAGGCACAAGAAGCAGACCGGCGGGCATGGGCAGTTTGCCGATTGCAAGATTCATATTGAGCCGTTGGCGCGCGGCGGGGGCTTCGAGTTCGTGAATGATATCTTCGGCGGATCGATTCCGCGCCAGTATGTTCCGGCGGTTGAGAAGGGTGTGCAGGAGTCGGCGGCGCGCGGCTATCTGGCGGGTTATCCGGTCGTAGATTTTCGCGCGGTGGTCTTCGATGGCGCCTACCACGACGTGGACTCGAGTGAGATGGCGTTCAAGATGGCGGGTCGCGCGGCCTTCCGCGCGTGCATGGAGCAGGCGAAGCCGGCGCTGCTGGAGCCTGTGATGCGGGTGGAGATTGAGGCTCCTGATGAGTTCGCGGGTGCGGTGATGGGCGACCTGAACAGCAGGCGTGGCCGCGTGCAAGGCATGGAGAGCACAGGCGCAGCGACTGTGGTGCGCGCTGAAGTCCCGCTGGCGGAGATGTTGAGCTATGGAACGACGCTGACTTCGATGACGCAAGGACGCGGCAGCTTTCGTATGGAGATGGACCACTACGACTTTGTTCCGGCCGCGATCACGGAGAAGATTACCGCGGGAGCGAAGCGGCCTGCCGGGGACGATGCGGACGAGTGAGCAGACGCGAAGCGACGGGTTGCGTGTGGCAGCGCGATAAAATGAAGAGGTTTCTTGTCCAGGCTGCGCACGAAGCGCATCTCTACCTGGAGTATGCACTTCTAAAATTAGAGTCGCGTGGAGGGTGAGATCGAGGCCAGCGCAAATTCTGGTGGGACGAGCGATGGGTCGAGTCTGAATCTGGCGAAGAGGAAGATCATTCTTCGGGACAGCGCTACGCTTATGATTCTGGCCCTGGCTACGCTGATTCTTTACGCCATCACTTCTTTTCTGTTCCGCTCGTTTGAGACGCGGCGCGCGGAGCTGGGAAAAAAGTACGCGGCGCGCGGGGCGGTGGCCTTGCGTGCAGGACAGCCGGAGCAGGCCATCGCGGCGCTGCGGGTGGCGCAGTCCTATGCGCCGGATGCGCGCACGAATCATCTGCTGCTGGCGGAGGCGCTGGCTGAGGCTCATCACACGGAGGAGGCGACCAACTATTTTCTGAGTCTCAGAGAGCTGACGCCGGCGGACGGATTCATCAACCTGGAGCTGGCGCGGATGGCGCGCGAGAAGGGAGAGACGCGGCAGGCGATCGACTATTATCGCGCGGCCAGCCTGGGGAACTGGCAGGGTGATGGGCTCACGCGGCGGCGCGAGGTTCAACTGGAGCTATCGGATTATCTGGTTCAGAACGGACAGAGAGCAGCGGCGCGTGCAGAGCTTCTGGTCTCCGCGGCCAATGCTCCGGAGACGGGGGCGCTGGATACGCTGTTCGGCGATAAGTTGCAGGCGGCGAATGATCCTAACGATGCCCTCACCTATTACCAGAAGGCCGTGAAGCTGGACCGGCATGACTTTTCGGCGCTCCTCAAAGGAGGGCGTCTGGCGTATGCGATGGGAGACTATGACACCGCCGATAAGCTGCTGACGCTGGCGCCGAGAGAGGAGTCGAGAGCATCCGCGAGCGAGCCGGATGAGGCGGAGGTTACTTCCCTTCTGCAAGATTCGGAGCGGATTCAGAGGCTGACGTTGTCGAAGAATCTGCCTGCGGAGGACCGCGCGGAACACATCCGTACAGCGGCGGGGATTGCGAAGCAGCGGTTCGATGAGTGCGCGGCGAAGTTCGATGCTGGTTCGCCAGATGCTGGCTCGCAAGATACTGGCTCTGAGCCCAGCGGGTTGCAGTCGCTGAAGACACAGTGGCAGACGGCAGCGAAACTTCTCAATCGACGGTCCTCTTTGCAGAATGCGGCGAATCAGGACAGTATGGCGCAGCTCGTCTTCGATACAGAGATACAAACTTCCAAACTCTGCGGCGCACCGACGGGCGACGATGCGTTGCTGCTGTTGCTTGCAAAGTCGCGGCACGGAGCTCGATGAGATGGCAGGAGAGCGAATGAGCCAGGAGACAGCATCGACCGAAGCGCCTGCTTCCTCGCCGTTGAACAGCGCAGCGCTGTTTATGAGAGAGGAGCGGTTGTTTCTCCTGCTCTCGATTTTTATCGGCATTCTCTCCGGCTTGCTGGTTGTTTCGTTCCGGATGGCGATCGATTGGTTGCAGGTTTTGCTGCTGGGAGCGGCGCCTGCCGCTGGACAGAAGAAGCTGTTCCTTGTGCCGGCGGCGATTGGGCTGGTTGTTTCTGTGTTGACGCGGTATGTCTTCCCCGGGGTGCGTGGAAGCGGCGTCAATCAGACGAAGGCCGCACTGTACATTCACAACGGCTATATTTCGGTTCGGACAGTTATCGGCAAGTTCTTTTTGTCGGCTCTGGCGATTGGGAGCGGACAGTCGCTTGGGCCTGAAGATCCGTCACTGCAGATTGGCGCTGGTGTGGCGTCGCTGATCGGGCGGCGGATGAAGCTGTCGCGCGAGCGGCTGCGGTTGTTTGCACCGGTGGGCGCGGCGGCTGGATTGGCGGCGGCGTTCAATGCGCCGATCTCGGCGATTCTCTTTGTTATCGAAGAGGTGATCGGCAAGTGGTCGGCGGGTGTGCTGGGGTCGATTGTGCTGGCGGCGGTCTCGAGTGTGGTGGTGGCGCGATGGTTCTGGGGCGATCAGCCGGTGTTTCGCATTCCGTCGATTACACTGCGCGACCCGCGCGAGCTGCTGGCGTACTCGGTGCTGGGCGTCATCGGCGGCCTGGCCTCGCTGCTCTTCGCCAAGTCGCTTGAATATCTGAGACCGTTGTTGCGCAGACAGTCACAATGGTTTCAGCTGCTGCAGCCGTCGCTGGCCGGGCTGCTGGTAGGGGGCATCGGCTACTTCGGCTTTCCGGAGGTGATGGGTGCCGGATATGGGGCGATCGATCAGGCGATGCACGCGCAGTTCGCGTTCAAGATGCTTCTGGCGCTCGGCCTGTTGAAGATCGTTGCAACGACGCTCTCTTTTTCGAGTGGGACGCCGGGCGGGATGTTTGCGCCGACGCTGTTCATCGGCGCGATGCTGGGAGCTTCGGTTGGATCGTATGAAAAGATTTTGTTGCCGCATCTGACGGGATCTATCGGCTCGTACGCCTTGGTGGGCATGGGCGTTCTGTTTGCCGCGTTTCTTCGAGCGCCGCTTACGTCAGTGTTCATGGTGGTGGAGGTTAGCGGCAACTACTCGATTATTTTGCCGGTGATTCTTGCCAATACGATTGCGTATCTCATCTCGCGAAGCCTTCAGCCCGTGCCCATCTTCGAGCTGTTGACGCATCAGGATGGCCTGTATCTTCCGTCGATGGAAGAGGAACGGGAGGAACATGAAGCTCACCTTGAGGATGCGATTCAGCCAGCGACGATACCGATCGTGCATGGGGCAGAGAGCGTCTGGAATACGATGAAGAACGTTGAGCAACAGGAGGGAGCCGCGGCGGCGACGGCGGTTCTTGTGCAATGCACGGATGGCGGATGGTATGCCGCAAGAAGAGAGGAACTGCAGAAGATCTTTGCGGAGCTGGGAAGCGATCTGTCCTCGCCTGAGGCTCAGATTCCTTTGGAAACGCGGCTGGGCGCGGAACGCACGCCACTGATCTTTCCGGATCAGCCGCTGTCGAGCGTGCTTCCCTATTTTCAGAGATGGCCTGTGTTGCCGGTATCGAATCGCGCGCTGCGGGGAGCGTTGGAAGGCATCCTTTCGCTTGAAAGCGTTTTGAAAAGTTACCGCTTGCAGTTATCCGGTTCCGCGATTCCTTCGGCGAGCACAGTCGGCGATCACAGCATCTCCACGTGAATCCGATAGAAAGCATTCAGCGGGTAATATGTCGCATGCTTGAGGAAGGTTTATGCAGGTAGGGACGCAGATCGATAACGCCCGATTGGAACGGCGGGGCGTGGCTCAGACGCTGCTCTTCGACGCAGACGACACGCTTTGGGAGAACAACATCTACTTTGAGCGCGCCATCGCGGCGTTCATCTCGTACCTGGACCATCGCGTTCATAGCGACGAAGAGGTGCGGGAACATCTGAACGCCTGTGAACGCGTGACGATCGCGAAACATGGCTATGGCTTGAAGAGCTTTCGGCGGTCGCTGATCGATTGCTTCGAGCAGCTTTCCGATGAGCCGGTCACGGCGGAGAAGCATGCGCGGATTGTCGCGTTTACCGAGGCGATTGCTGCCGAAGAGATTGAGTTACTGGATGGC
>DATCFM010000054.1:0-24407 GCA_036509515.1 Acidobacteriaceae bacterium | reverse complement strand
CGCCACAATGGGCACGGTTGTCCTGAAGTCCGACGACGAGCATAAGGATGAGAACTTCGTGGGCGCCATTACGCGCGGCACCATCGACGGCGGCAATCTCGCCTGGAACGTCGCCATCATGCTCATCAGTTTCCTTGCGCTCGTCGGTCTCGCGAATGCCATCATGCTTGGCATTCACAACATGATTGGCGTGCATCACATCGGCCGGCTCGCCATCGCGTTTCCGTCTTCACTGAACATCGTGCTCGGCGCCATCGGCGCTCCGGTCGCGTGGATGATCGGCATCCCGTGGCACGAGGCCAAGGCCATCGGCAATCTGCTCGGCACCCGCGCCGTGCTCAACGAGTTCGTCGCCTACACCCAGCTAGGATTGCAAAAAGGAGTCCTCTCCGCGCGAACCTTCTCCATCGCCACCTTCGCTCTCTGCGGCTTCGCCAACGTCGGCTCCATCGGCATGCAGATCGGCGGCATCGGCGCCCTCATTCCCCACCGCCGCAACGATCTTGCCCGCCTCGGCGTTCGCGCCATGCTCGCCGGCACCATGGCCAACCTCATGTCTGCGGCGATCGTCAGCATGCTGCTGACCAAATAACCACCATGGCTACTGCCGCCGACCTCCGCCGCATCGCGCTCTCCCTCGAAGGAGTCGTGGAGTCCTCACACATGGGCGCGGCTGACTTTCGCGTCGGCGGCCACATCTTCGCCACGCTTGCTTCCATCGCGCAGGGCTACGGCAATCTCATGCTCACGCCTGAGCTGCAACAACAGTTCGTCACTGAAGCGCCGCGCCTTTTCCTTCCCATCGCCGGCGGCTGGGGACGCATGGGCAGCACGCACATCCGCCTCGTCGAAGCCAGCCAAGACGAACTCCGCGGCGCGCTCATCGCGGCCTACAAAGTACGCCTCGCCAAAAACTCCGCGACAAAAAAGCATGTAAAGAAGAAGACTCGCTGAAGTCATCATCAGCGCGCCTGCTCACTTCAGACTTCCTGGTGTGGCCGCATCATGTCGTTGAACTGATTTACAAACCCGTCTTCATTCGGGCCAACGTTATTGCGCTGTCGCTTCACGCGCTCCACCAGAATCTCCTCCGCATCCGTTCCCAGCAGCGCGATGGTCTCGCCGATGTACTCCTTCAGTGGCATCGCCCGCGGATCGCTCAGCTGGTGGCTCCCCATCAGCTCCGTCTGTACATAAGGCGGCGCAATCTCCAACACCTTCACACTGGTTCCCTTCAACAGATACCGTTGCGACAAAACATAGGAGTGGATCGCCGCCTTGGTCGCGTTATACGTCGCCGTCATCGCCAGCGGCGTAAACGCCAGCCCCGAGGTCACGTAAGCCACCGCCGCCGTCGGCTGCGCTTTCAAATGCTCAATCAGCGCCGACGTCATCCGGATCGGCCCCAGAAGATTCGTCGTCACAATCGAGCTCACCGTCGCATCGTCCACCACGTCCTGCACACCATCCGGCTTCATTATGCCCGCATTATTGATCAGCACATTCAGCTTCGGAAACTCCGCGATGAGCCTCTTCGCCACAGCTTCAATGCTCTTCCGGTCCTCGACATCCAGCTCCACCGACTGCATCCCCGGGTTCGCCGCGGTCGTCTCGGCCAACACCTCCTTGCGCCGCCCGGAAATAATCACCTGATTGCCGCGCGCGTGTAGCGCCTCCGCCAGCCCGCGCCCAATCCCCGAACCGCCGCCCGTAATAAAAATCGTATTCCCTGTCAGCTTCATCGCCATCCTCCTCATGCCTTCGCATCATCCGACTAGATGCGCCAGCAACCGCACGGATTCGCTAAACTTGCATCGCAACCAACTCCGCCCGCTCCCCAAGGATCCAGGATCATTCATGCCAGAGCCGCAGCAATCCCCGCAAGCCGCACCGCAGGAACCCCTCGACCCGCACACCCGCGTCACCCAGGCGCTGACGCACATCTTTCTCAAGACCGACATCAAGCCAACGCTCGGCATCATCCTCGGCTCCGGCCTCGGCGGCTTCGCCTCGCAGGTCGAACATGCCACCACCATTCCTTACAGCGAGATCCCCAACTTCCCGCGCTCCACCGTCGAAGGCCACGAAGGCAAGCTTGTCCTCGGCAACATCGGTGACATCCCCGTCGCCGTCATGCAGGGCCGCGTTCACGCCTATGAGGGCTACTCCATGGCCGAAGTCACCTTCCCGATGCGCGTGCTCGGCCTGCTCAGCTGCAAGGCGCTGATCATCACGAACGCCGCCGGAGGCATCAACAACTCCTACGCGCAGGGCGGCCTCGTTTGCATCGCCGACCACATCAACCTCACCGGTCAGAACCCCGCCATCGGCCCCAACGACGCTCGCTTCGCCACGCGCAAGGGCGCGGGCCTTCGTTTCTTCGACATGACCAACGCCTACTCGCCGCGCCTCCGCGTCATCGCCCACGCCGAAGCCGAAAAGCAAAACATTCCGCTGCCCGAAGGCGTTTACCTCGCCGTGCTCGGCTCCAGCTACGAGACCCCCGCCGAGATCCGCGCCTTCCGCACCCTCGGCGCCGACCTCGTCGGCATGTCCACCGTGCACGAGGTCATCATCGCTCGCCACATGGGTCTCGAAGTCCTCGGTCTCTCGCTCGTCACCAACATGGCCGCCGGCGTTCTCGATCAGGTCATCCACCACGAAGAGGTCATGAAAACCGGCCGCCGCGTCGAAGCCCAATTCACCTCGCTCGTCAAAGCCCTCGTGCCTCAGGTCGCAGCCGAAATCGCCAAACCATGAGCCAGCCTCAAGCGGCCACGAGACAACCCGAACAGCTGACCCTGCCAACCCGCCCAATCGTCATCGGCATCGGCGGTTGTTCCGGCTCAGGCAAAACCACACTCGCCCGAGAGCTCGCCTCGCAACTCGAAGCCACGCTCTTTCCGCTCGACCTCTACTACCGCGACCTCTCGCAGTTCCCGCTCGACACGCGCGACAAACGCAACTTCGACCACCCCGACTCACTCGAAAGCGAACTCTTCATCGAGCACATCCGCGACCTCGCCGCGAACAAAACCATCCAGCGCCCGGTCTACGACTTCAGCACCCACTCCCGCATCCCCAACCGCTTCGACCCCATCCAGCCCAGCCGGGTCATCATCGTCGAAGGCATCCTCGCCCTCCACTACCCCGACCTGTTTCCGCTCTACGATCTCTCGATCTACGTCGACGCGCCCAACGAGATCTGCCTCAACCGCCGCATCTACCGCGACATGCGCGAGCGCGGCCGCACCGAAGAGAGCGTCCGCGCCCAATTCGAAGCCACCGCCAAGCCCATGGCCGACCTCTACGTTCTCCCTTGCAAATCCCGCGCCACCTTAGTCGTCCTCGGCACCGACGCCCTCGACTGGTCCCTCCAGCAAATCTTCGGCGAACTCCGCGAACGCGCGCTTCTTCCATAAACCTCCAGCAAGCAAAAAGGCGGAGCCGAAGCTCCGCAATTGCTTTATTCACTATTCACTACTCACTGCTCGTCACGCAGTGACAAGATCCAGCTTCTGCGCAAACGCCTTGCCCTTGCGCGCCGCAGCCGCCTTCTTGTGAAACGCATAACCCGCAATCAGCGGAAACGCAATCGTCGCCTCGGCGTACACCATCTGCTCATAGGTCAGATCGACCTTGCCCCACGAGCTGGCCTCCTTCAGCGTCGACCCGCTCAGCGCTCCATCGCGCACATCCGCCACCGTAATCTGGATCGCATATTTGTGCATCGAAGCCTCGGCGCCCAGCACATCCGCCGCGACCACAATGTCCTGCGCAAAGTTCTTCGGCACGCCGCCACCGATCATCAGCAGCCCGGTCGTCGGGTTCTGAATCTTGATCTGCGTCAGCTCATAAAAGTCCTTGCCGGAGTCAATCGAGACGTGCGGCTTGCCCTGCCGCGCATGCTGGTGCGCCACAATGCCGAAGCCGAACGAGCAGTCCGAGAACGCCGGGCAGAAGATCGGTACATCCTTCTCATAGCACGCCAGCACGATCGAGTCGTTATTCCCCTCGGCCGGCGTCCGCCCATTCTCCTTCAAGTAGCGCCCCATCTCGCGAATCAGCTCACGCGAGCTGTACGCGCCCGGCTTCAGCCCGTTGATGATCTTCTCCGTCGTCTCGTCGCAGATGCGCAGCTCTTCCTCATCGATGAACGTGTCATAGATGCGGTCGATCATCAGCTCACGCAACTCGGCATCGCCCGCGCCGTACTTGTACTCGTCGCCCGCGACGTAGTGCCGGAAGCCCAGCGCCTCAAAGAAGTCCTGGTCGACGATGTTCGCGCCCGTCGAGACAATCGCATCGACCATGTTGTTGCGCACCAGGTCGACGACAACCTTCTGCAGTCCCGCCGAGATCAGCGACCCCGCCAGGCACAGAATGACGCCGCACTCCGTATCGCGCAGCATCATGTCATAAATATCGCCCGCCCGCGCCAGATCGCGCGAGCTATACGCCATCAAAGCCATCGCATCCACCAGCGGCACAACATTGTGCTGGCTGATGTCGATGTGCTGAATCTGCTTGTTGAGAAGTTCTTTTTTAGTAGCCATGTCAGCTACCAGTTTATCGTGTTTGGTCTGGTCCCCACGCGGGTTTCTGTGAATTTTGGAGCAGAATTACCGCACCCTGACTCAATGCTCTCGCGCTACTTCAGAAACGCCTCCAGCACCGTATCGAACTTAGCCGGCTGATCGTACATGATGAAGTGCCTCGAGCCATCGAACCCTACCAGGTGCACGCCCGGCAGCAGCGCGTAGGAATCCTTCATCGTCTTCTCATAAGCATCTGCGTTCGGCTGCTGCATCGTCGTATCGTGCTCGTACATCACGAACACCGGCGCCTTAATCGCGTTCAGCCCTGCCCGTGCGTCTGTCGTCAGATCCTCCGCCATCGCCTCCGCCACTACCGCGCGGTCACTGGCCATGCTGGACGCCACGACCCTCTCGCGACCCTCCGGATCGTTCACCAGCTGCGCCGCCATCATCGGTTGCATCGCCGCATACCGCTCTGCCGGCACCGCCATGATCTGCGCTTTCATCCCCTCCGCAATCGGCTTCGCTCCCGCCGCCGTCGCGTCCGGTGCAAACAGCACTGCGTAAAATGGCAGCGCATCCACTACCACCATCTTGCGCACGTCCGTCGGATACCGCTCTGCCAGCATCAGCGTCAGCAGACCGCCCAGCGAGTGCCCAATCACAACCGGGTGCATCGCGCGCGACGCAATATACGCATGCAGCTCCGTCACAATCGGCTCAAGAATTGCGCCGCTCGCATTCGGCCCCGCCGGCTGTCCGGCAAAGCCATTAATCTGCACCAGGTGCAGCCTGTAGTTCGGCGCCAGCTTCGCCGCCTCCGCCTTCCACACCTCGCGAGAGCTCGAAAGCCCCGGAATCAGCACCACATCCGGCCTGCTTGCCGCTCCCTCATCCACCACCGTAAAGCGCGTCGGTGTAAACGCCTTCGCCGCCTCATTCATCTGGGCATGCGCCGGAGCCCATAACAGCGCCATCCCGGCCAGCACTAACGCCAACGTCGCAAGAAATCGAAGAACCTTCATCGCAATACTTCCTTTCGAGAAACCATCCACACTTTCAGTCTGCCCTTCCAGGCGGCCCAAAGACGGTGCATCTCGTCACCAAAGCGTGATGACATCTGTCACGCCCTGTCCTCCCTCAGCACGACGAATGTCATGCGGTTTCGTCAAAGATCTCCTCGATCGCCATCCCGAAGAGACGCGCCAGCCGGAAGGCCAGCGGCAGCGACGGATCATACCTGCCCGTCTCAATCGCGTTCACACTCTGCCGTGAGACCTCCAGTTGCTCGGCGAGATAAGCCTGCGACCAGCCGTGCTCCGCCCGTAGCTCACGCAGCCGGTTCGTCATCGCTCCCCCGGTTGCGCAGCCACTGCACAAATTGCGCGACGCCCATCCCCGCGCAAAAGACAAAAAAGGTTGAAAACGCCGGCAACGCGTGTGCTCCTGCAAACGCCCGCAGAAAGTCGTTCACCACCAGCGCGGCCAGCAGCGCCGCCGTCCCTACCAGGATCGAGCGCATCGTCACCAGCCGCTGATACTCATCCTTCTCCTCGCGCAGGTACCGCGCCATGCGCAGAATCACCGCAAGTATCGGGATCGCCGGCAGCACCGACCAGAAGTACAGATAGAAGTGCTCCGCTCCATCGTGCCGCACAAACCACGACGCGCACACCAGCACAACTACGTAGGCAGACATAAACCACAGCACATCCCGTTGGTACCGCTTGTACGCAACCGAGCTTCCTTTGCAAAACACCAGAAACCTCCTTGGCATGACAAGCAAACTTTACGTCAAGTCTCCTTGTCATGTCAAGTCCCCTTGTCAAGAAATTCCAAAGAAGAATGCTGACCTCTGGCACCCCCTTAATGCAGCCCAGGTAACGTGTAAAGTTTTGCAGTTATTAAGAGAAATGTCTTACCTGGTCGCGGCCGTAACCCGACTGAAATCTTTAGTTTGATTACCATAATCTTCTAGTTGCAGAGCGCGCTCGCGTGTTATCTATCTTGTGCCGATCACTCACATCCTTTGGGAACATTCAATTGCGGGGGCCGGCGGCCGCACTTTCTAAATCGGGAAAGTAGGTCACTCCGTACACGAGGTGTTCTGTGATAAAGATTTCTGGATTAAAACTGGGTCTTCTACTTTGTGCGCCGGCGATGCTCCTTCTGACTGGCGTCATGCATGCCGATACGGTCTTCTCGGAGAACTTCGACTCGACGTTCGGTCAGTTCAGTCTGACAACGGCAGGCCAGTTCAGCACGATCAATGGGACGAATGTAGATGTCGTTGGCACAAACGGCGATGCAAACGCAATGTCGTTTGCCTTCCTCTGCAGGACACCGGCATCCGGAAACTGCGTCGATATGAGCGGCACAAGTGGGAACTCGGCTGGCAATCTCGAGCTGACCACATCGTTGAACCTGGCGCCTGGAACCTATCTGTTGAGCTTCGACCTGCTTGGATCGGATCGCGGCAGCGATACCAGCACTCAGGTCCTCTTCGGGTCCTATAACACAACGTTCGACCTCGCCAGCGATGACATCACCTCGGGCGTTGTCACCAACGCTCTTGTGACTGTCACGGGTGGCCCGACCCAGCTTCAGTTCATCGACCTCGGCGCTAACGACAACGTCGGTGCGGTGCTCGATAACATTACAATCGCCAGCACACCCGAACCCGGCAGCCTGCTTCTTCTGGCTACCGGACTGTTAGGCACCGCCGGTATGCTTCGGCGCAAATTCATCGCCTGACTCAGACTCGATGGAAGACTGTCTACGGCAGTCGCATGAAGCAGCGCATCTACGAAGAGGGCCGCAAAGGCGGCCTTCTTCTTTTTTGCACCATTCTTTTACCAACGGCATCCATGTAGGCTGAAGTACAGGCCATGAACGTGAACTTCGCCGAACGCGCGCACAACCACAACTGGAAGCTCGACCCCATCGTGCGTTCGCTGCTCGACACGGATTTTTACAAGTTCCTGATGCTGCAGTTCATCTGGAAAAACTTTCCGCGCGTCACCGCGACCAGCGAGATCCACAACCGGACAGCTCACGTACGGCTCGCCGGGCGTATCTCCGCCGAGGCGCTGGGCGACCAGATGGAACACCTTCGCAGCCTTCGCCTGCGCAAATCGGAGCTGGTCTGGCTGGCCGGCAACACCTTCTACGGCGTGCGCCAGATCTTCGAACCCGCATTCCTCGACTGGCTGGAGCATGGCTTCCGGCTCTCCGATTACGAGATCGTCGAGCCCAAAGATGGTCCCCAGGCCGGTCAGCTGATCCTCCGCTTCAGCGGTCTCTGGACCGAGGTCACGATGTGGGAGGTCTACTCGCTCGCCATCGTCAGCGAGATGAAGACGCGCGCCGCCCTCGCCGAGCTGAATGAGCTTGAGCTCGACGTTCTCTATGCGCGTGCCAAGACCCGGCTCTGGGACAAGATCGAAAAGCTGCGCCGCGTCGAAGGGCTGCGGCTCTCGGACTTCGGCACGCGCCGCCGTCACAGCTTCCTTTGGCAGGAGTATTGCGTAGAGGCATTGCAGGCAGCGCTCAACTCCGAAGACGTTCCTCACGGAGAAGACCGTTTCAGCGGCACGTCCAACACAGCGCTCGCGTACAAGCACAACCTCGAGGCCATCGGCACCAACGCGCATGAGCTGCCGATGGCCATGGCCGCCATGGCCTCGCGCGGCTCGGATCCCAAATCGGATCAAGCTCTGCGCGAGTCGCAGTATAAGGTGCTCGAGCTGTGGGCCAAAAGCTACGGCGGCGAGCTGCTCATCATGCTTCCCGACACCTTCGGTACTGCGCAGTTTCTCGAGGGCGCACCCGACTGGACCGCAAAGTGGACCGGCGAACGCACCGACTCGAAGGACCCGTTCGAGGCCGGCGACGAGTACATCGCCTGGCTTCTGCGCCACGAACAGGATCCGCGCACCAAGCGCTTCATTGCCAGCGACGCGCTCGATGCGAACACCATCATCTCGCTGCACGAGTATTTCGACCGCCGCATCCGTTTCGCCGCCGGCTGGGGAACGCTGCTGACCAACGACTTCCGCGGCTGCCATCCGCGCGGTGAGGATACCTTTGATCCAATCAGCCTCGTCTGCAAGCTCACCAGCGTCGACGGCATGCCCACAGTCAAGCTCTCTGACAATGCCAACAAGGCGACCGGCCCGGCCGACGAGATTGCCCGCTATCGCCGGGTCTTCGGTTCGCCGGTCGCCGAAAAAGTTCCCGTCCTCGTGTGACTCTCTCAGATGGCTGATAACGGTCTGCCAGCCGGCGAAATCTTCACGCCCACCGCAATCTCATTTCGCCGCGCCTCCGGCAGATGTACCACCAGCGCCTCCGCCGTCTGTTCAAACTTCAGCGGTGCATCCGAGCCCGGCAACGCAACACGCGCAATCCTGCCTGCCGGCGTTGAACCCTTCATACTCAGCGTCTCGATCCGCAGTGTGTTGTCCTCCGGCCAGCCCAGCGCATACGCATAAAGCTGGCCGCCCTTCGTCGTAAAGCGGACATCCTGCGCCGTATACGGCCGGCCCTTGTTTTCGTTGAAGCCGCCCGTCGTCACCGGCTGCGGCGGCCCTTCGCCAAACACTTCATACGGCCGCGATCCGTGAATACCCTCCGCGTACACCTGCATCCACGCTCCAATGCCCTCCACAATCGCCAGCTCATCGGAGTCGATCGTTCCATTCCCACGCAGCGGAACATTCAAACAAAGATTGCCATTCTTCGAGACCGCATCCAGCAGCATGTGCACCACCGTCGTGGGAGTCTTGTACTCATGCTTCTCGAAGATCTCACGCTTGTAATGCCATTCGCCCAGGCACGTGTCCACCTGCCAGGGCTCATCAAGAATGCTGTTGGAGCGCCCGCGCTCCAGGTCCAGCACCATCGCGCCCTTATGCTCTGGACGAATGTTCTTGCCCGTCACCACAGCCTCCAGCTTTCTGAGGCGCGCAAGGTTCGTGTTGTAAAAATGCGCAGCGATGTCGAGACCCGTCTGCCCCAGCGGCAGCTCGTCGTCGTCGAAATAGATCATGTCCGGGTCATAGCTCTCCAGCAGATCGCGGCAGCGCAGAAACCACGTGTTCGTGAACTCCGGATGCGCCGCCGGCGGATTCTCGTCCCACTTGCGGTCGTGGCCATCGTGCCATTTCACCGCAGCCTCCTCGGTCGCGATCCCATCCGGCAGAACGTAGGTCGGTCCCACATATAGCTCCTGCGGGTCAAGCCCGCTCCAGGCCGTTCCCTTGCCCGCTGCAACGCCATTTTTCATCAGTTGATAGGCGTCATAGCGCACACCTGCCATTGGCCCCACCGGATCGTAACCATACGCCGTCTGAAACCAGTGCCACGCGTGCGCGGAGTGGTTGCTGACAGCAAACCGCAGCCCGCGTTCCTTCGCCAGCCCCCGCCACGTACCGACGATGTCCCTGTGTGGCCCAATGCGCGTCGAGTTCCACGCGTGATAGCGCGAGCGATAGTTGTCGAAGTTGTCGTGATGATTGGCCAGCGCCATAAAATACTTCGCACCCGCCTTCACATAAAGATCCAGCAGAACCTCAGGCTTCCACTCTTCCACCGCCCACATCGCATCGATGTCTTTAAACCCCACCTTCGACGGGTGCCCATACGTCTTCACGTGATACAGGTTTTGCGCCGAACCTTCGATATACATATTGCGCGCATACCAGTCGCCCTGCTCCGGCACACACTGCGCCGTCCAGTGCGCCCAGATGCCGAACTTCGCATCTCGAAACCAGTCGGGTGCCTTGTACTGGCTGCGCAGCGACTCCCAGCTCGGCTTGAACGGGCCCGCGGCCAGCCGCCGCTCTGCGCTCGTAGCCACGCGCCCCGCCGGATTCGCTGCTCGCGCGTACTGCGCCGCCGCACTCTTCCCGAACGGCAATTGCGCCGCACTCGCGCTGGCCGCGCAAGCGGCAGTCATGGCCAGAAAATCTCGTCTCGTAGATCCCATACCATGTCATCGTAAATGCTCCGCGGAGACGCCGGCTTTCAGGATGCGGCAAAAAAATCGAAATTGCCGACGTATACTCCTCAGATGTCTCGCCTGATAAACCGGGCCGCTGCGACCTTTGCCTTCCTTGCGGTCCTCAGCACAACACCTGCATGGGGCTGGGGACGCGATGGCCACATGATGATCAACTATCTCGGCGCGAAGTACCTGCCGCACGACGTTCCAGCCTTCCTGCGCAACGGCAACGCACTAGATATCATGAACGGCCTCGGCCCCCAGCCCGATCGCTTGCTCCATCGCGACAGCGAGCCCGAGCTCTACGACGAGCAGTCTCCCGACCACTACCTCAACATGGAATCGGCCGAGATGGCCGAAGTGCCCTGCACCATCGGAACGCCGGACTGCGGCGCCGACGGCAAGATGTATCCGAAACGCCGTTACGACTTCATCCGCGGTCTGGCCGCCGCGCAGGCGCAGCATCCAGATCTCCGTCTCACGCCGCAGGAGGTCGGCATGCAGCCCTGGGAGGTCGAAGAGACCTGGCAGAAGCTCAAGGTCGACTTCCGCCAGTATCGCCAGCTCCTCGCCGCCAACGACGATCTCGCGCCCATCGAGACCGTCATCCTCTACAACGCCGCCCGGCTCGGCCACTTCGTCGCGGACGGCTCGCAGCCGCTGCATACTACCATCCAGTACAACGGCTGGACTGGCCCCAACCCGAACGGATACACCACCGAGCACCACATCCATTCGCAGTTCGAGTCGGTCTACGTTTCCGCGAACATCAAGCGCGACGACGTAGCTCCGCTTGTGGCTGCAAGCCAGCCCACCGGGATCGACGACGAGTGGAGACAGTACATGGACTATCTCAACCACAGCAACTCACTGGTGGAGAGGGTCTATCAACTGGACAAGGCCGGAGGCTTTACCGGCGCCGGAACGCCCGAGGCCAAAGCCTTCACCGACCAGCAGCTCGCCGCGGGCGCCATCGAGCTGCGTGACCTCATCTACTCGGCCTGGGTGCACAGCGCGGACCCGGTCCAGCAGTATCACGGCCCACAATAGATGAGGACCCCCGCGTGATCCTGCTGCATAAGCTTTGGCGAGCCCTCAAGTTTGTCGTTGTCTTCGCGTATCAGCTTGCGAAGCTCGTGCTGACTCGCCCGCACACGCGTCCGGAGCGCGCGGCCTGGCTCACCGGCCTGTGCCGCGCCGTGCTGCGCTCGGTGGGTGTCTCCTACTCGACCACTGGCCCTGTTCCGATGCACGGTGCGGTCATCACCAACCACCTCAGCTATCTGGACATTCTCGTCCACGCGGCGATCCGCCCCTGCGTCTTCGTCTCCGCCATCGAGACACGTAAACTGCCCGTACTCGGCTGGATCAGCATGATGGCCGGCACCATCTATGTCGTGCGCGGCGGCGGCGGCAGCGCCCAAAAAGCCGCCGAGGGCATGGCCAAGGGCTTTCGCGACAAGCTCCCCGTCGTCTTCTTCCCTGAAGGAACGACCGGCGTCGGCGACGAGCCGCTCTTGCCCTTCCACAGCGGTCTGCTCGCCCAGGCCCTTGAGGCCGGAGCCGAGGTCACGCCGGGCTTCCTTCATTACGATCTCTCGCCCATCGATCTCGCCCGCGGCAAGTCGGCGCGCGATGACGTGCACTGGGGGCCGCAGCCCCTGACGGCTCATATCTGGAACTTCCTCGGCCTTCATGCTCTTCATGCCGAGCTCCGCTTCGCGCCCACGCCGATCGCGTTTTCGCCGGAAGCCTACGTCGATCGCAAGCGTGCCGCCGCAGAGGCGCGCTCTGCAGTGTTGGCGATTTATGCACCTTCCATTGCACCTTAGTCGTACTCTATCGGTGAACCTTTGTACCTTCCCGAGTACAACGATGGTTGCAGCTCTGCGGTACGATAAATCTCCGGCCCATTGACGTATACGCCCATCCTCGGTCTATGCGCGGCCCTGGCGGTCGCTCTTGCGGTCGTCGCGGGAGCGCTGGTCCGTGCGCGGCGGCGCTGTGCGCGGCTGACTGAAAACATGGCGCGCGCCATGCGCGAGAGCGCCCAGCAGCAAAGCGCTCTGCAACAGCTTCGCCAGCTGGACACGCTCAAGGACGAGTTCATTTCCACGGTCTCGCACGAGCTGCGGACTCCGCTCACCAGCATCCGCGGCGCCCTCGGCCTTCTGTCCGCCGGCGTGCTCGGCAAGGTCGACGACAAGGCAGCCAACCTGTTGCGCATCGCAAGCAGCAACACCGACCGGCTGGTGCGGCTGATCAACGACATCCTCGACCTCGAGCGCATGGAATCCGGCCGCGCTCCGCTGCAAATCCGCCGCTGCTCGCTTCGCGATTTGGTCACGCAGGCCGTCGATACCATGAATTCGATGGCGCAGGCCGCCGGCGTGAATCTCGAGATTGTGCCAGAGCCCGCCGAGACGCCCATCACCTTCGATGGCGACGCCGACCGGATACAGCAGGTGCTCACGAACCTGCTCTCCAATGCGATCAAGTTTTCACCCAGCGGATCTTCGGTCCGGATCCGCACCGGCTCCGACGGCAATAACCTTGTCCTGCAAGTCGAGGACTCCGGACGCGGCGTTCCTCCCGACAAGCTCGAAACCATCTTCGACCGCTTCGGCCAGGTAGAAGCGGCGGATGCGCGGCAGAAGGGCGGAACGGGGCTGGGGCTGGCCATCTGCCGCAGCATTGTGGCGCAGCATGGCGGCACCATCTGGGCGGAGCGCAACGACTTCTCAGGCAAGAACACGTCGGGAACGACGGTCATCCTTCGGCTGCCCCGCCACATGGCCGCCGAACAGGCAGCGGCCGCACTGGCGCCGCCCGAGTGCGCGATCCTGGTGGTCGACGACGATCCCATCGTGCGTCAGCTGGTCGGCGAACATCTGCGCCGCAATGGCTACCAGGTCATCGAGACCAGCAACGGGGAGCAGGCGCTCCAGATCGTCGCAAAACAGCACGTCGAAGCCATTCTGCTCGATCTCTACATGCCCGGCCTGTCCGGCTGGGAGACGATCGAGCGCCTCAAGAAAAATCCCGCCACGGCGGAGATCCCCGTGGTCATCCTGAGCGTGCTCTCTCCATCGTCCCGAACCGCGGACGTTCCGCAACTGGTCTCGACCGCGCAGGGCTGGATACAGAAACCCTTCAACGAGAGTCTTCTGCTCGCCGAGCTTGGGCGCGTGCTGCATCCGGGGAGTGGCCCGGGACGCATTCTGCTCGTCGAGGACGATGAAGACCTCGCCACCGTGGTCATCTCCAGCTTCCAGAACGCCGAAACTCCCCTCGGCGTCACGCTCGAACACGCGGCGTCCATGGCTGAGGCTGAACAGATCTGCGCGGCCGACCCGCCCGACCTGCTCATCCTTGACCTGACCCTGCCCGACGGTTCAGGGTTTGCGCTGGTGGATTGGCTCCGCCGCCAGCCCAAGCTGCGCGCCCTTCCCCTGGTCGTATACTCCGGCCGCGAGCTCAGTGAGGCTGAGATGTCCCAGCTTCGCCTCGGCCCCACCCAGTTCCTCACCAAGGCCCGTGTCCAGCCGCGGGACGTTGAAGATTTGGTCCTGGCCATGGTTCGTCATATCCGTACACCTACAGGAGACCGCGCGTAGCGTAAAATGGTGCCACCTTCCCAGGGTCAGGTACATGCGCCGCATTCTCATCATCGATGACGAGGACGATATTCGCGAAGTCGCGGCGCTGTCGCTCGAATCGGTTGCGGGCTGGCAGGTTTTCACCGCATCTTCGGGCGCCGATGGCATTCGCACCGCGCACGCCGAACGCCCCGATGCGATCCTCATGGACGTGATGATGCCGGCCATGGATGGGCCGACAACCTTTCGCGAGATGCAACGCCAGCCCGAGATCGCCAATATTCCGGTGGTTCTGCTCACCGCGAAGGTGCAGGGCGTCGACCAGCGGCGCTTTGCCGGATTGGGCGTCGCTGGGATACTCTTCAAACCATTCGATCCCCTCACACTGGCGGAACAGATGGCCAGCACGCTGGGCTGGAGCTAGCGCACGATGGATGACGCGCAAGGCTGCGTCCGATGAGTGTTTCGACCGGGAATCCCGGCGAGCTGGCGCGACAGCTCATCGCCGCACTGTGGGAGCGCAGCGTTCCTCTCATCTCGGAACGCCTTGAGGAACTCGATCGCGCTTCGGAGGATGCGGTTCACGGATCGCTCTCTCCCAAGCTGCGCAGCTCCGCGGCCGAGACAGCTCACAAGCTGGCCGGATCGTTGGGGATGTTCGGCTATCCGCGCGGAACCGAGCTGGCGCGCGAGCTGGAGCAGCTTCTCGAACTCAGGGGTCCTATCGACGCGATCGCCCTCCGCCAACTGGTCGTGGCGCTGCGATCCTCGCTTCCGCTATAGAGGTATAGAGGCCAGCGGGGCCCTCCCCTCTCCCATTTTGTCGTCGATTCTTTAGAATCATCGATTTGCAGTTGATCTGGCCCGCAAAATATTGATTCCAGAGATTTTATCCGTAAAATATCTGGAATCAATGGGTTGCGGCGAGTTCTGTGGTGACCCCCAACATTTGAACCCCACCCATGCCGACGATGAGGCCACCACCCCGGGGCCGTCGTCATGAATGGGGCACCCAGATTTGTGGTGGGTTTTGATCTCTATATCTATTATAGAGAGTTGAGTGGAATTAATGTGCAGCGATTTTTCTCTTTGTTTGCATGGAGTTAGGTGGTTTGGGGGCTTGACAAGATTTCGGGGACATCCGATCAGTTGCACTGCAGCGCGGTCCACACGCCCGCAGTTGTTCCCGAGGCGAAGTCGATGCGCAGATCGACGAAGCTCCCCGGAGGAATGGAAACGGATCCCAGCGCTGGACAGCTTCCGCTGACCGAAGGCGTACAAACCAGCGCCGTATCGCTCATCGCGCTGGCCGAGGTTCCAACCCGCAGCGTCACCTTCACCGGCCCGCTCTGGTTCGAGACCACATCCAGCCGCGTGGCCGTGCATCCAGCCGGAACCCAGGCCAGCACCGCATCTGTTTCGGGCTCACTGGCGTTGGGCGAGTTCAACGCATAGTAAAGCGTGTTGAAGCTGACCGGGTGATACATCGCGGCGAAGTTGCCACTCGTGCCGCTGCCTCCTGTGCCGCCGGTGCCGGCCACGCCTTGCGGTATGCCGAAGTTCAGCACCGCCGTCTGCTCCGTGCCGCTGTTGCTGACAGTTGCCGACGATCCCGCGGGAAGGGTCGTCACCGTACCAATCGCAACGGTTGCAGCCGAGCCGGTTGGCCCGCTGGGCCCCGTCACGCCCGCCTGTGCCAGCACAGCCCATGCTGCAGGAAAGAGATCAGGCTCCTGATTGCTGCCCGCGGCCTGCGCAAGATAGGTCGATCCGCTGAAGATCACAGCATCGTTAGCCGCGTAGTTGGTGGCCGCAGTCCACGGCCCGCGGAAGTTGATGCCGGGCGCGCCCGCAGGCCCTGCCGGTCCCGCCGCGCCCGTAGCTCCTGTTGAGCCCGCCGGTCCAGTCGCCCCTGGCGGACCAGCCGCTCCCGTAGCTCCCGCAGGTCCAGCCGATCCTGACGTTCCCTGCGAAGCGAGCAGCATCCAGGCTGCGGGTGACACATCGGGCGTCTGCCCATGATTGGCCGCCACCAGCGACACATAGCTCGATCCGTTGGAGCTGACCGTATCGCCCACGGCATAGCTGGTCACACTGGCGTAAGGGCCGGTGAAGTTCAACCCTTGCCCCGCAGGCCCAGCGGGGCCAATAGATCCCGGAGGGCCAGCGGCACCCTGCGGCCCCGCAACACCAGCAGGTCCGGACGTTCCCTGCGATCCAGTGGGACCGGCAGGACCCGCGCCTCCGGCCGAGGCAAACATGGACCATGCCGCGGGCGACTGATCAGGCGGGTTGCCGTGGTTGTTCGCGATCCGCGACACCCAGCCGGAGCCCTGCCAAAGCACGGCGTCCGCCAGCGCGTAGTTATGCGCCGGGTCGTACGCGCCCTGGAAGCTCAGCCCGGTGGGTCCAACGGGGCCTTGCGGGCCGGAAGCACCCGGCGGACCGGCAGGCCCTGCGGCTCCGGTCAACCCCTGGGCTCCGGCCTGCCCTGGCACACCCTGCGATCCTTGAGCGCCCGTTTCGCCGGGCGGACCGACGGGGCCGAGGGGTCCGGTTGCGCCGGTTGGCCCAGCCGGGCCCTGCGGGCCGGAGGCGCCCGCGGGTCCCTGCGCCGTCAACGTTCCCCAGGCTTGATGGATTCAAGCCAGGAGTCTGGCCATGATTGCCCGCGAGCAGCGAGACCCAGCTTGCGCCGTTGAAGAGCACAACATCGCCAAGAGCGTAGGTAGTCGTGGAGTCGTAAGCGCCCTGATAGACCAGCCCCGGCGATCCGGCGGGGCCAGCGGGCCCTTGAGAACCGGTTGGACCGGCTGGCCCTGGTGAGCTTGTGCCCGCCGACGCAAGCGTACCCCAGGCCGACGGAGACGACGACGGAGTGTTGCCGTGGTTCGCATCCTGCAAGGAGATGAAGCTCGATCCGCCAAAGCTCACTACATCTCCGTGGGAATAGTTGGTGGACGAGCTATACGCGCCCTGGAAGGCGAAGGCGCCTGCGCCTGAAGGCCCGGCTGGACCGGCGGCGCCCGCTGGACCCACTGGGCCGATCAGGCCTTGCGGTCCGGGCATGCCCTGCGCGCCGGCTGGACCGGCTGGACCTGCCGGGCCCTGACCGCCTACCGAGCCTGCGCCACCCGCGGCCAGGGCGATCTCGAGCTCCGGCGCATGCGAGGTCTCGTCGTTTTCCTTGCTATCGAACTGCACGACAGCAGAGGCCGCGGTCAACGCCAGACCGTTGTTGGTTGTCGGCGCGCTGACCCATCCCTGCACCGCCGCTGTGACGTCGATGGTGACGAACTCGCCGGCCGCGGACACCTGCAGCGAGCCGTTGGCCGCGCCCAGCGGAGGAAGCGTGTTGTAGGTGACGCTGTACTCGCCCCATGCGGCATTTACGGGCTGAACCGTGATGGCTCCGGGCGTAGTGGCCAGATTGCAGTAGAGCCGGAGCGTGGCGCGCGTGATCTGCGCGGCGGTAGTGCCTGCGGGCAGCACGCCGAGATCGAACTGCACCAGCGTGGTGTAGCCGCCACCAACGTTCAGATTGCTCAGGGTTCCGGAGTTGACATCGGGCTGCGCGGTGGATACATGGGCGTCCGCAACCAGCGTGGCCTGAACCGCCGCGGCGGGATGCCACGCGCCAAGCGCAAGCAGCACAAAGAGCGCATACCGAAGCCCGACTCCCTTGCGGAGTTTGCCCAATCCTCTTGTCCCCGTTACAACGATCAAAGCTCTGCGGTGCACGTCGCCCGGCGGCTGATGAGGCCCGGCGTTCTGGAAGTTTTTGGATGCTCCTTCGTTTGTAGCCCCAGATCCCGGGCAAAGCAAGGAAATATTAGGAGCCTTTAACGTTACTGCCGGGTATGGCCCGCCGGTCGGGAGCCGGCCAAGGAGGACTTTTGGCTCTGAAAGAGCGGGCTTGCGAGAGTCTCGGGAGACTACACTGGGGAGCATGCGCAGCCCGGCTCAGCGCCGCCAAAGCGTTCTGTTTTCGATCGCCGCTCATGGCGCGGCGCTCGGGGTGGTGTTGCTGGTTTCAAGGATGCGGCCGCCTGAGCTGGCGCCGAAACATCTGCCCGGAACGGTCCATGGCACGGAGGTAATGCTGAGCTACCAGATGCTTGGCGCACCGCCCGCGGCGGCGTCTGCCCGTACTTCGGAGACAGCTGCGGGCACAAGTCCCCCGAAGCCAGCCAAAGCGCCCAGGCAAAAGGCGAGCCAGCTTAGCGAGTCGGCGCCGTCGACGACCGGCAATGCCAGCGAGGGGTCGCTGGGCGATGGCGACATGACGATCGCGCTGCTGCGGTTTCATCCGCATCCTGAGCCCGACCTTTCGACTCTGCCTCCGGGGACGAGTGGCGACATCGTTCTCGATGCAGTGATCGACGCCGAGGGCCACGTGGCGCATCTTTCGGTGGCCAGAAGCCTGGGGGTGAGCGTCGATCGCCAGGTGGTGGCGACCGTGCAGCAATGGACCTTTACTCCGGCCATGCGGAGCGGCACTCCTGTCGAGAGCGAGCAGGAGATCCTGATCCACTACGAGCGCCCCGGAACAGCTTCGTAGGCAGGGCCGATTTCAATTGTGTGTGCCGGCTCGACTATCCTTCTCGCATGTCTGCGAATCAGTCTCCCGATACCGAGCTCAATACTCCTGGCCATCACCCTTCGCCCGACCGGCTCGTGAATGTTCCGCGGCTGGTGACCGCCTTTTATGCGCTGCACCCGGATGCGGCAAACCCGGCCGAGCGGGTCAGCTTCGGCACCAGCGGACATCGTGGGTCGTCTTTGAGCAGCAGCTTCAACTACGCGCACATTCTTGCCATCACGCAGGCGATCTGCGAATACCGGGCCAACGAGAAGACCACCGGACCGCTCTTTCTGGCGCAGGATACGCATGCGCTCTCGGACCCGGCTTTCAGCACGGCGCTGGAGGTGCTCGCCGCCAACGACGTCGACGTGCTCATCGATAAGGATCTGGGTTATACGCCGACGCCCGCGCTCTCGCACGCCATCCTCAGCTACAACGCCACTCATCCGGGCAAACCTCAAGCTGACGGCATCGTCATCACGCCCTCGCACAATCCACCTGAGGATGGCGGCTTCAAGTACAACCCGCCGAGCGGTGGACCGGCAGATACGACGGCGACCAAGTGGATTGAAGACCGTGCGAACGAACTCATCGGCGCCCGGCTGCAAGGCGTGAAGCGGCTGGCTTACTCTCGCGCCATCGTGGCCGAGACCACCAGGCGCTACGATTTTCTCTCCGCCTACGTCGACGATCTGCCGTCCATCGTCGATCTCGAAGCTATCCATAACAGCGGTCTCAAACTCGCCGTTGATCCGCTCGGCGGCGCTGGCGTGCACTACTGGCCGCGTATCGCCGAGCAGTACAAACTGCCGCTACAAATCCTGAATCCCTATGTCGACCCGACCTTCCGCTTCATGACGCTGGATTGGGACGGGCGGATTCGCATGGATTGCAGCTCGCCCTATGCGATGGCTTCGATGATTGCGAAGAAGGACAATTATGACGTGGCGTGGGCGTGCGATACGGACCATGACCGCCACGGCATCGTCACGCGATCCGCGGGACTGTTGAATCCGAATCATTATCTGGCCGTGTGCATTCAGTACCTCTTCACGCACCGGCCGGAGTGGGGTGAGAATGTCGGCATCGGAAAGACGCTGGTGTCGTCGAGCATGATCGATCGCGTCGCCAAAGGTTTAGGGCGAACGATGCTTGAAGTGCCGGTCGGTTTCAAGTGGTTCGTCGACGGGCTGCTGGATGGAACGCTGGGCTTCGTCGGCGAAGAGTCGGCGGGAGCGAGCTTTCTGCGCCGCAACGGCAAGGTGTGGACGACGGACAAGGATGGGCTGATCTGCGGGCTGCTTGCCGCGGAGATGACGGCGACGACGGGCAAGGATCCGGGCGTGCTCTACAACGAGCTCACTGCAAGGTATGGCGCGCCGGTGTATCAGCGCGTCGATGCGGCGTGCTCGAAGGAGGACAAGGCGAAGCTTTCGAAGCTGTCGCCGTCGCAGGTGACGGCGAAGACGCTGGCGGGCGATCCGATTACGGCGATCCTGACGGAGGCGCCGGGGAATCATGCGGCGATCGGAGGCCTGAAGGTGACGACGGATGAGGGCTGGTTTGCGGCGCGGCCGAGCGGGACGGAGGACGTGTACAAGATCTATGCCGAGAGCTTCAAGGGTGAGGACCATTTGAAGCGGATTCAGGAAGAGGCAAAGGCGCTGGTGAGCGCGGCGCTAAAGGGTTAGAGATCACCGACGAGGATGCGATGGCCAGAACTGCACGAATGGGACGACCTGCTGGAACGGGAGGATTGAAACTCGCAGTTGGAATCCTGATCCTCACTTTTATTTGGCTGGCGCTGAGCGTATTTCATGTATTTCGAACCAGCCCAGTTCATTTCCCGGCGTGGGTGGGTCTGTTTGTTGGAATAGGCGCTCTGGTGACGCCCCCGCTCTTTACCTTCGCAGAATCACTTTACTGGACAGCCCGCTTGAGTGCTGCGCTATTTTTTCTTGGTTTTATGTTTGTATTCTCATGGTTCTATCATCAGCATCCGGTCTTCTACTGCATAGTCATTCTCCTTCTGTATCTGGAGAGCTATTGCATTATTCCATTGCTGCTGAAGAGGCGAAGACGACACGCTGAACAGGCAAAGGGAGATTGAGATGGCTGATCAGACTGCACTGCACTTTGTCTTCTATATCGCCGCACCGGTAGAGAAGGTGTGGGAGGGATTTGTGTCGCAGGAATCCAACCAGGCCATTTTCGGCGCTGATTTCGAGGGCGAGCTGAAGCCGGGCGGAACGATGAAGTGGGTGGGCGTGGGATCGGATGGCAAGCGCGTGACGTTCGTGCACGGCGAGGTGTTAAAGGCTGAGCCGCCGAAGTTGTTGCAGTACACCTTTGCGATGGGGAAGTCGGAGATGTTCTCGCGCGTAACGCTGGAGCTCACGCAGGAGAGCGAGGCGACGAAGGTCTCGGTGACGCATGACCGGTGGGCGGAGGATGATGGCAGGTACAACGCAATCGCCGATGGCTGGCCGCGGATTTTGTCGCGGCTGAAGACGCTGATCGAAACGGGCAAGACCTTCAAGCCGCATTGATTTGTGGCGCGTCGTCTAGGCGACCACGGCGCAGCGCAGAAGGGGCCGCACGCGTTCGAACGCAGCCTCGGCGGTGAGTCCATACTTCGCACGGAGTGCGTCGACCTTGCCGTGCTCGATGAACTCGTCGGGCCAGCCGACGCGGACCACCGGCGTGTCGATTCCCTGCTCGTTCAGGCTTTCGAGCACGGCTGAACCAAAGCCGCCGGCGAGAACGTGGTCTTCCATCGTGACGAGCAGGCCGCAGCGTTTGCCGAAGCGCGCAATCGCGGCGTGATCGACCGGCTTGGCAAAGCGCGCATTGAGGACGGCGACGCTCTGGCCTTCGGCACGCAGCATGGAGGCGAGACGCTCCGCCTCGGGCAGCATGCAGCCCAGAGAGAAGATCGCCACGTCCGATCCCTCGCGCAGCACCTCGGCTTTGCCGATCTCGAGGACCTGCGGGACTTCCTTGACGGCGACGCCGGGGCCGGTTCCGCGTGGGTAGCGAATGGCGCTCGGCCCTTCATGCTGCAGCGCGGTGTACATCATGTCCTGCAGCTCATCCTCGTCCTTGGGGTCCATGTGGATGAGGTTGGGGACGCCGCGCAGATAGCTGATGTCGAAGAGGCCGTGGTGCGTCGGTCCGTCGTCGCCCGAGAGGCCGCCGCGATCCATGCAGAAGACGACCGGGAGGTTCTGCAGCGCGACGTCGTGTACGACCTGATCAAACGCTCGTTGCAGGAAGGTGGAATAGATGGCGCAGAAGGGACGAAAACCCTTGGTGGCCATGCCGGCCGCGAAGAGGACAGCGTGCTCCTCCGCGATACCCACATCGAAGTAGCGGTTGGGATGGTGGGGGCGGAAGAGATCGAGCGCGGTGCCGTTGGGCATCGCCGCCGTGATGGCAACGACCTTGTCGTTGGTGTCGGCGAGTTTGGTGAGGCTCTCGGCAAAGACCTCGGAGTAGGTTTTTTGTGCCGCGGGCTTGGCGCCGCCGGGCGTTCCTCCGGTTTGGGGATCGTAGGGACCGAGGCCGTGGAATTTCTTCTGCTGCTCGAGCGCGGGCTGAAAGCCGCGGCCCTTCTGGGTGAGCGCGTGCAGCACGACCGGCTTGTTCTGGCGCTTGAGGAATTTGAAGGTTTCGATGAGCAGCGGCAGGTTGTGGCCGTCGATGGGACCGTAGTAGTTCAGGCCGAACTCCTCAAAGATCATGCCGCGACCGACGATGCCCCGGGCGGCCTCTTCGGCCTTGTGCACAATATGCGCCGCAGCCTTGCCGCCCAGCTTCTCAATCAGCCCGGTAGCACGGTCGTGGATGTTGATGTAGGTCGGATTGGTCGCGATCTTGTGGAAGTATTCGGCGATCGCGCCGACATTTTTATCGATCGACCACTCGTTGTCGTTCAGCACGATGATCAGCCGTTTGGTCTGGGCGGCGATGTTGTTCAGCGCTTCAAAGCTAATGCCGTTGGTGAAGGCCGCATCGCCGGCGAGCGCGACGATGTGCTCGTTGCCGCCGGCCATGTCGCGGGCGACGGCCATTCCCAGGGCGGCGCTCAGGGCTGTGCCGGCGTGGCCTGCGCCGTAGCAGTCGTGCTTGCTCTCGGTGCGCAGCATGAAGCCGTTCAGGCCGCCGGGCTGGCGGATGGTGTTGAAGCGCTCTTCGCGCCCGGTCAGGAGCTTGTGCACGTAGCTCTGATGGCTGACGTCGAAGACAAAGCTGTCGCGAGGTGTGTCGAAGACGTAGTGCATGGCGATGGTCAGCTCGACGACGCCGAGGTTGGGGCCGATGTGACCACCGGTCTTGGCGACGCTGGTGATGAGGCGATCGCGGATCTCCTCGGCGAGGCGCTCCAACTCCACCAGGCCCAGCCGCTTGACGTCTTTGGGCGACTTGATCCTGCTTAGATACTCACTCATACTGTGACTCGTTTCGCGTTCTCGATAGGATTGCCTCGCAGGAACGAACATATCAGTGTATCAAGCAGCTCTTGCTCAAGTTGGCGTAGCATGGCACGCATGAAACGCCGGGCGCCTGTCTTCGTCTTTCTGATTCCCTTTTTGGCCGTGTTGTCGCTTCCAGTTTTCGCTACGCCTAGCCTTTATGGGCAGAAGGTGCTGCCGCTGTGGCCGCATGGGACGCCAGAGCCGGCCCAGACGACGGAGCCCGAAAAAGACGTCACGAAAGCTACCGATGCGCTCATCAGCGGGCATCGGACGGCCCGTCTCACCAACGTCACCGAGCCTACGTTGACGGTGTATGCGCCGGCCGCGGGGGTGAGGAGCGGCCACTCCGCCGCGCTGGTTTTTCCCGGCGGCGGCTACGTGCGGCTGGCCTGGGATGGCGAGGGGCTGGATACCTGCCGCTGGCTCAACTCCGTCGGCATGACGTGCCTGCTGGTGAAGTATCGCGTGCCTGAACAAGGCCACTATCCCGACAATCCCGCGGACCTCGAAGACGCGCAGCAGGCGATGCGGGTGGCGCGGGCGCATGCGGCTGAGTGGCATATCAATCCGCACAAGATCGGGCTGGTCGGCTTCTCCGCCGGAGCGCATCTGGGCGTGACGCTGAGCACGCACTGGGATGACAAGCATGTTGAATCGACGCCCGCTGCTAGCGAAGTGGATTCCAAGATTGGTGCGCATCCGGACTTCGCCATCATCGTCTATCCGGCGTATCTGGGAGCGGATGCAACGCATCCGACGCTTGATCCGGCACTGACGCCGAAGCCCGACACGCCGCCGACTTTCCTGCTGCAGGCTGAGAACGATCCGGTCCACGTGGAGAACTCGCTGGCTTACTTCAGGGCGCTGAAGGACGCCGGCGTGGCAGCGGAGTTGCACATCTATGCGACCGGCGGACATGGCTTCGGGCTGCATCCGGTGGGCTCGCCCGAGGAACACTGGACGCAGTTGGCGACGACGTGGCTGCGCTCGATCCGGATGATTCCGCCACCGGCGCCCACGGCGGGGGCCGAGTCGTGGCAGGCTCCCCCAGCGCCAACGCCGTGCCCGGCGCAGCAGATTCCGATGGGGCGTCCGTCCAATGCGTCCAGCTCCGCAACTGCTGACAACCCGGCCTGCTGGTAACCGGATTTGATTTGGCTGCACTCGTAGCTCTAGCGGGTGAGGATGACCGGGCCGTCGCGG
>DATCFM010000053.1:0-4082 GCA_036509515.1 Acidobacteriaceae bacterium | reverse complement strand
ACGATCACACTCATGGTTCAATCGCTATCGAAAACTGCTGGTCAGCTTCGAGAAAACCGAAGCCAGCTACGTCGCTCTGCTTTCCTTGGCCGCAGCCTTGATCTGTTGGAGACAAACCATTACTATTTACGGATAAGCTCTTAGTTTCTGCCGACAACTGAGAACTGGCAACTGAGCATTCACTTCGCCGGCTTTGCTCCCGGCGCAGGGGCTGTTGCCGGCCGCGCTTGTGCGGCTGGCGTTGGCGCGGGGGCTTTTGGTTCGACGTAGGGTGGGGGCGGGGTTTTGCCTTCGGCGATGAGGGCCTGGTCGATCATTTTGAAGAAGAAGTCGATGGGGAGAGCGCCGTCGAATTTGTCGCCGTTGATGAAGAGGGTGGGGGTGGAGTCTACGCCCAGCGACTCGCCGAGTTTCTTGGATACTTCGATGCCGGCCGTGTCCTGCTTGTCGATGCAGGCGTTGAGCTTGGCGGTGTCGGCTTTCTGGGAGACGGCTTGTTCGCGGACGAGGTTGTCGAGCTGGGAGTCGGCGATGTCGAGGGTCTTCGCGGGCGGAGGGGCGTCGCCGGGCTTGGCGGTCTTGCTGTCTTTGGCGGGCGGCGCGGTGCCGATGTCGCCGGCGTGGGCGTGGATGTAGTCGACCACGTTCCAATAGCCCGCGGGAGATTGCGCGGCGAGGCAGTTGATGTCGACCGCGGCGCGCATGGCCCAGGGGTGCTGCTCGATGGGGTAGTCGCGGTAAACGATGCGGACCTGGTCCTTGTAGCGGTCGGTGATGGCGGGGAAGATGTCGGCGTTGAGGCGCGCGCAGTACGGGCACTCCATGTCGTCGAAGCCGACGATGAGGACGGGGGCGCTGGGCGGGCCGCCGCGGGCGGGGCGGCCAACGCCCGAGACCAGGTCGCGGGGGTCGGCGGAGATGTCGAACTTCGTCATCTGAATGACCTGCTTGTTGTCGGTCGAGATGAGGAAGTTGATGGGGTGCGAGACAGTGCCTTCAATGCTGGTGAAGGTGACGGCGATCGAGTCGTAGCCGGCGAAGTCGCTCTTGCGGCGCGGGCCCACCTGGATGGTCGAGCCGGGGGGCAGCGAGGCTTTCTGGCGCAGCAGAACTTCGACACGCCGGGCGACCTCGGGCGACAGAGACGTGCCGGGCTGAGGGACCTGAGCGTGGCATCCGAGAGCGGCTAGAGTGGCGGCGAGAAGGAGCGTGGGAAGGGTTTTGACGAGGCGTAACACAATGGTCCTATTATCGCAGAGCTTGGGTTTGAAGTGGCATGAGCGAGGGTGTAGTCGCGAGTGGAACAAGGCATCCCCAGGGGCTGAAGCCCGCGTTGTTCTTGAGCCGGAGATGCCAAGGCTGAAGCCTTGGCTTACCTGGAAGCAAACGCAGGGACGAAAGAAGCCTTGGCTTACCTCGCTAGTCGTCACACAAATTCGTCATCCTGAGCGTAGGCTCGCGCTTTTGCGGGCCGCAGTCGAAGGACCTGCCAAGCCGCCGCCATCACCGAAACTGTCGCCACGTTCAACCACCGAACTGCACTTCGTTCGCCCCGCGCAATTTCTATTTGCCAGCGACTGCCTACAACAGCTTCCGCACCACGCCGCGCACCTTCTCCGTCACCACGCCGTAGAGCACGTGCGTCGCCGCCTCGCTGCTCTGCTCGCGCAGCGTCTGGTCCTCCGGCTCCGCGGCAAGCCCCATCGCCGGCAGAGCCTTCGCATGGGTCAGCGTCATCAGCGCCAGCCCAAAGCTCGCACCCTCCTTGGCCGTCGCCGCCGGATAGAACTCCGCCAGCGCCCCATACGCAGCGCCGGTCAGCGCCCCAAACCCCCAATGGATCGTCTCGCTGGCAATCTCCTTGGTCTCATCGTCCAGACGATGCCCGGCGATCCGCTCCGCCAGCAGTTCCCCAGGCTCCGGCTCGCCATGCGTCCGCGGCGGATAGGACCGCTCCGCCAGCGTCTTCGCGGCAGTAGCCACAAGCCCTGCAACCAGGCCGGCGAGCAGGCCCTTCAACAACCGTTGCTGCGTGGATTCCATTTCGTCGCTCACGTTGGGTTCAGATGCGCAACTTCCGGCCTAAGTTGCGAGCCCCTTCCGCAGCGCCGCCGCCTCGTCCTCATCGAGCGCCGGAGCATCCTCATCGAGGTCGTCCTCGGCATCCGCATCCAGCGCGTCTTCGTCGACGGCAAACTCCCGGCCATCGTCATTGGCATCGTCATCCGGCTCTGTATCGGGCAGCAAAGCGTCGCTCATAGGCTGAGTCTACATTCCCGGAACACACGCATCCGCCTCACCGCGCCGCTCCACCAACTCAACCGGCAACTGGTGTTCCGCTCAGGCATGGCGCGACTCTCAGACTCCCTACAATTTACCCTACAGTTTCAGCGGCGATTCACCGATGGAGAAGCGACCTTGATCGCAACCAAGCCCGACCACGCAGAGCGGCAAAGAAACCTGGCCCGCGACATCTTCCTCCGCGCTCTCGACGCCAGCACTGTCGCGACCGCGGTGGCCCGCAGCGTGCAATGCGACGGAAGCATCCTCGCACTCGCAGACCGCACATACGACCTCACGCGCCATAGCGAAGCCTGCATCGTGTCGATCGGCAAAGCCGGCGCAACCTTGTTCGACGCCATCGACGCGCTCCTGCCCGCAACCCTCAAGCGCCGCGCAATCGTCTCCGCGCCCGCGCCGCCGCGGCGCATGAGCGCAAACGTTCGTTACTTCCCCGGCGGCCACCCCGAGCCGAACGCGGCCTCAATTGACGCCGCCCGAGCAGCAGTCCACGCAGTAAGCGCCTGCGCCGAAGATGCGCTTGTACTTTTCCTCATCTCCGGCGGGGCCTCCGCGATGTGTGAACTCCCGCTCTCAGGCGCCGTAACGCTCGACGACCTCATCCTCTTCAATCGCCTGCTCATCGGCTCCGGAGCATCCATCGCCGAGGTGAACTGCGTCCGCAAGCACCTCTCGCGCATCAAGGGAGGTCGCCTCGCAGCGCAGGCCGGAACGCGGGAAAAGATCACGCTGCTGGTCTCCGACGTCCCCGATACCGCGCTCGACGCCCTCGGCTCCGGCCCCAGCCTGCCCGACAACAGCACCGTCGCCGACTGCCTCGCAGTCCTCGCGCGCCATGCACTCCACAATCGCCTGCCGCTCTCCATCCAATCCCTTCTGACCGCCGATCTCGAAGAGTCGCCCAAGCCCTCCCACCCAGCCTTCCGCAACGCCACATCGACGGTGCTGCTCGAAAATAGCACTGTCCTCGAAGAGGCCGAACGCATCGCGCGCGGGTTGGGATACGAAGTCACGATAGATAACAGCTGCGACGATTGGGACTATGCCGCCGCCGCGCGGCATCTCCTGACCAAGCTCGAAACCCTGCGCAGACCCGGCACGAAAATCTGTCTCCTATCCGGCGGCGAAGTAACGGTCCGCCTGCCGGAAGCCCCTGGCACCGGCGGCCGCAACCTCCAGTTCTGCCTCCACTGCGCCGCCTCGGACCTGCCGCCCGGAACAACGATCCTAAGTGCCGGCACCGACGGCATCGACGGCAGCAGCCCCGCCGCCGGAGCCGTCGCCGACGCCACAACCCGCCTCCGCGGCCATCAGATGGCAACCTACCTGCGCCGCTTCGACGCCTACAACTTCTTCGCCCCGCTCGGCGACGCCATCGTCACCGGCCCCACCGGCAACAACCTCCGCGATTTGCGTATGTTGCTCTGGGATGACTCGAGCGGCTGACCGCGGACGGCTGTGGGCCCCCTCCCCCTACCCCAAATCCGCTGTTGGGGTTGGTGTTGGTTTGTTTTGTTGTGGTTGCGGGGCTTCGAGGCTGCAAGTAACTGATTCTGCTTATTTTCGTTGCAAAATAGGTAGAATCAGCGACTTAGAGCAACGAGGCATTGACCCTCGGAGGTTCTGGTCAGGCGCGAGGCTTGAGGGTTGAGGAGCGAGGGTTTGAATGAGCCCAGAGCTTAGAGCGATTGAGCGTAGAGGGGCGACTGCCGGATGACTTGGCAGGGTTCTGTTCAGTCTTGAGTTGTGAGTTTTGAGTGCTGATTTAATTGTATAGAGTT
>DATCFM010000052.1:0-28651 GCA_036509515.1 Acidobacteriaceae bacterium | reverse complement strand
TCCGGCTCGGTAGTCGCCGTGGCGGTCGTGGTCGTGGTTGTCTTCTGAGGGGCGTGCGGCTCCTGAGCCACGGCCGTGCACACGGCCATCATCGCCAGCGCACCTGTTGCGATCATCCAGCTTGCACAATGCTTCACTCTTGCATCCTCCGGGGGTGCTGCTCGACTTGATGGCCTAACAACCTTTTTGAGTCTTCGATTTCAAGCGACTTCTTCGGGCGCGAGACGCTCGACCTCGACCAGCACCGAATAGAACGTAGCGCCGCCACCGATGTCGGTGAGGCGCTGGCTTGTGAGCTCGTTCACATTGACGCCGTTGCGGGAGAGCTTCTGCCAGTCGAGCTTCGCCGCCACAACGCCAGCGCCGATGGCTTCGCTGAGGCGCGCGACCAGCGTGAGTTGGCCGCGATCGTTGTGGAGGCGCACGAGATCGCCGCTGGCGATGCCGCGCGAGGCTGCGTCCGTGGTGTGGATTTCCAGAACGCCCTCGAGGAGGCTTTCCATCTTGCGATGGTTGGGCAGGTTCGCGAAGGTGGTGTTCATGTAGTTGTCGGCCTTGCGCGCGAGAAGCTCGAGCGGAAACTTTGCGGCGGCTGCGGTGTTGGAGCGTGACTCCGTGGGTGCGTGCCACTCGGGCAGAGGGAGGAGCTCGGCTCGGCCGCTGGGTGTACGGAACCAGTCGCGCGTGCTGAAGGGGAGCGATTCGCCCTGATCATTCTTCGGCAAGACGAGGGGAAGATGGGGTTCGCGCTCGAGGCGATCTTTGGTTATGCCGGCGAGCCACGGATGGTTGGAGTCGAGGGCCTGCGCGATGAGCTCTTCCTCGCCGTCGCGGAAGGCTGCTTCCTCAAAGCCCATGCGGCGGCCGAGCTCGGCGAAGAGATGAACGTTGGAGCGGGCTTCGCCGCAGGCAGCGATTGCAGGCTGCGAGATCTGCGCGTAGTAGTGGCCGTAGGCGCCCATCAGGTCTTTGGCCTCGAGGAAGGTTGTTGCGGGCAGGACAATGTCGGCGTAGTCGGTGGTGTCGGTGAGGAACTGGTCATGCACAACGGTGAAGAGATCAGTGCGGCGCAGGCCGGCGAGGACGCGCTCGGAGTCGGGCGCGACGGCGGCGGCGTTGGAGTTGTAGACAAAGAGCGCCTTCACCGGCGGGTTGTCGAGGCGGGTGAGCGCGTCGCCGAGCTGATTCATGTTGACCATGCGCGAGGCGCGGCCGAGAGGGCTGGCCTGCATCAGCTCGGGCATGTGCAGCTTCGCGGAGTTGAAAGGGAAGGCGCCGCTGGTGGAGAGCAGGAGGCCGCCGCCGCGCTGTGTCCAGCTGGCGGTGATCAGCGGAAGCATGGCGACGGCGCGGGCGGCCGTGCCTCCGCTCTCGCTGCGCTGAATGCCGTAGTTCATGCGAATCGCCGCGGGTGGGGTTCCGTTGCGGCCGGCGTGGCCGTAGGCGTGGGCAAGAGATTCGATTGCATCGGCGGCGAGTCCCGTTATTTGTGCGGCGCGGTCGGGGGAATGTTCTTCGCGAAGGGCGTACTCGCGCAGTTGCTCCCAGCCGTTGGTGTATTCGCGGAGGTAGGTTTGATCTTCGAGGCCGTCGCGGAAGAGCACGTGCATCATGGCGAGCGCGAGCATGCCGTCGGTGCCAGGACGGATTTGCAGATGTTCGTCAGCGAGCGCCGCGGTGCGGGTGCGGTAGGGATCGATCACCACCAGTCGAGCGCCCTGGCGGCGCGCTTCTTCGATGAACGGCCACAGGTGAACGTTGTTGCCGTGGACGTTGCCGCCCCAGACGATGATGAGGCCGGAGCGCGCGAAGTCCTGCGGGGATGTGCCCAGGCGAGTTCCATAGACGCTGTTCAACGCCGCGGTGCCTGCCGCCGAGCAGATGGTGCGATCCAACTGCGACGCGCCGAGACGATAGAAGAAACGCCGGTCCATGGAGCCGAAGCCAAGCTGGCCGATGGTGCCGGCGTAGCTGTAGGGCAGAATGCTTTCGGGGCCGAACTCGCCGGCAATGACGCGCAGCCTGGAGGCGATCTCGTCGAGCGCCTGGTCCCAGGAGATGCGCTCGAATGTTTCGGTATCGCGATCTTTGGGCAGCGGACCTTTGGGCACGCCGGCGCGGCGGCGCATGGGATAGAGCAGGCGATCGGGCGAGTAGACGCGGTCGAGATAACGCGCGACCTTGGCGCAGAGGAAGCCGCGGGTCACGGGGTGCTCCGGGTCGCCCTGCATGCGGATGGCGCGGCCGGTGAGCTCGTCCACGGTCACCAGGACGCCGCAGGAGTCCGGGCAGTCATGGGTGCAGACCGCATGCACGGTGCGCGTTCTGGCGGAGTTGACGGCCATGGATATATTCTAGGCGTCCGTTCCCGGCCCGGCTCGCCAATGTTTTCTCGCTGCATAGATTTTCTGGAGGAACCTGAATGCGATTTACTGCCGCTCTTTGCCTGCTTGCTTTTAATGTCGTGCTGCTTGCGCCGGTGGCGCGGGCCCAGACAGCGGCCTCGCCGGCGGTCCCCGAGGCCGGCGCGATCCTTAGCCTGCTGCACAGGCAGGAGACTGACTGGAATCGCGGCGACCTGGATGCCTTCGCTACCGGCTATAAGAATTCACCGGACATTCTCTTCATGGGCCGAAGCATCCGGCGTGGCTATGCGCAGATGCTGGCGGGGTATCGCAAGTCCTACCCGACGCGCGCAGCGATGGGGACGCTAAGCTTTTCGGCGCTTGCGGTGCAGCGGCTGGACGATCATTTTGCTACCGTCACGGGCCGCTTTCATCTTGAGCGCACGGCCGCCGGCGGGGGAGATGCCGGCGGCTATTATCTGCTGGTTGTGGAGAAGACTCCGGCCGGATGGAAGATTGTGCGCGATGACACTAGCGATGAGGCTCCGCAGCATTGATTCCGCTTCGTCCACGCAACGCTCGTATGATGGTGGCGGAGATAAGAAGATAAAGGGGAGCTTATGACCGGTCGTCGCGCCTTCCTCTCATTTGCGTCATTTGCGCTTGTTGTCTGCGCGATAATCTTCGCGCCGAGGCGAGCTCCTGCGCAGTCGCACGACCCGCTGTTCACGGCAACGCGACAGCAACTCGATGTGGTGAAGATCGTTCTGGCGCAACGGGATGCCTGGAACAAAGGCGATCTGGACGGGTATCTTTCGCATTACAAGAATGCGCCGGATACGCAGGCGGTGCTGGCTACGCTGGTACGTGGAGTCGACAATATAAAGGCCGCCTACCGGCTGAACTTTCCCAACAAAGAGAGCATGGGCTCGATCGAGGACTCGGCGGTGGAGGTGCGCGCACTTGGCGATGACTTTGCTCTGGCTACGGGCAAGTATCACCTGACGCGGTCGCGCAAGGCCGGCGGTGATGTCGATGGCACGTTTACGGAGCTGTTTGAAAAGACACCTGCGGGCTGGCAGATCATCTTCAGCCAGAGCACATGAACGCCGAATTCCGCCCCCTTACGGATCCTTCGCTGCTGCTCGAAGCGCACGATCTGTGCAAGGATTTCGGCTCAGCGCGCGTGGTGCGGGACGTCTCGCTGCAGCTTTATCGGGGAGAGACGCTGGGAGTGGTGGGTGAGTCCGGTTCGGGCAAGAGCACGGTCGCGCGCATGATTCTGCGGCTGCTTGAGCCTACGTCAGGCCGCATTGTGTTTCACGATAGGCATGAGAATGGTGCACAGGAAGGGTCGCGGCGTACGCTCGACATGCTCGCGCTTCCGAAGGCGGCGATGCGTCGACTGCGGCGCAAGATGGCGATCGTCTTTCAGGATCCCTATGCTGCACTGGATCCGCGAATGACGGTGCGACAGACGCTTGCCGAGCCTTTTGCGATCTACGGCGAGCGGCCTGCGGAGGGGATCGATGCGCGTCTGGCGGCGATGCTTGCGGAGGTTGGACTGGACGAGAGTGCGTTGCGGCGGTATCCGCATGAGTTCTCGGGCGGCCAGCGTCAGCGGGTGAATATCGCGCGGGCGCTGGCGCTTCGACCGGAACTGCTGGTGCTGGATGAGCCGGTCAGTGCGCTCGATGTCTCGGTGGGCGCGCAGATTATTAATCTGCTGCGCGAGTTGCAGCAGAGGTATGGGCTCACGTGCCTGTTCATCTCGCACTCGATGCCGCTGGTGCGGTATCTCTGCCATCGCGTCGTGGTGATGCAGCACGGGTGCATTGTGGAAGAGGGACCGTGGCAGCAGGTATGCGATTCACCGCGCGAGGAGTACACGCGGCAATTGCTGGCGGCTACGCCCGAGCTGCCTGTGGGTTGACTTATCTGGCTGCGGCTTGCTGGCGTTGCGCCTCTACATCGCAGACGTTGCGCAGGTAGTCCCAGGAGTAGAGACCGGCTTCATGGCCATCGTTCCATTTGAAGCGCAGGGCATACTTGCCGACCGGTTCCACGTCAATTGGCCGCGCCGGGGCCTCGTACATCTGAAGCAGGGTGGCCGGCTTTGGCTTGGCGACGCCGGGCGGCCGGCCGTCTGCGTCGCGAGCCTCATGGCAGGTGGCGCAAGGGCAGGCGGCGCGCAGCCAGGCGAAGGTCCAGTGGCTGGTGTGACCATCGCGCCAGTCGATGGTCATTCCGGTGCCCCCGGTCTTGTCGATGCGCACTTTCGCGGGGCGGATGGCATCGCCGGTCAGCTTCGGCTGCTGTTCAGCGCGAGCGGCTTCTTCCGGGCTGACAAAACGAACTCCGTCATGGCTCATCGCGCGCTCCCCCTGACTAATAGTATGCGGCGAAGATGCTGCGTGTGCTCTAGCGCGGCGCTCCTGCGGGTTGGATCTTGCGCGTGGCGCGGGCATCGAAACGCAGCTTGAGACTGAGGATGGATGCAGAAAGAATCAGCGTGACTCCGTTGGCGAGGGCTACCGGCAGTGAGTGCGCGAGCAGGCCATAGATGAGCCAGAAGATTGTGCCCACAGTGAAGATTAGAAACATGCCCAGCGAGATATCGCGCGCCGAGCGCAGTTTTATGACGCGAATCAGTTGCGGAAGGAAGGACACGGTCGTCATGGTCGCGGCCGCGTAGCCGATGATGTCGATTGATACGCGAGGCAAGGTCTGATCGATCATGGGTGCGCCTCTCTCCAGAAGAAGTATCCGGCCACAACGCATCCTGTAGCAACGACGACTCTGCGGAGCATGTCGCCGTTCATGCGCCGGGCGAAGCGTGCGCCGATCCAGCCGCCCAGGGCGGCGAAGGCCATCGAGACGATGCAGTAGTGCCAGACGATGGCGCCGCGAACGATGAAGGTGATGATCGCGCAGAGGTTGGAGAGGGTAGCTGCGACGACCTTCATCGCGTTCATGGCGTGCATGCTTTCCATACCCAGCAGAGCGAGAACGGTCATGACCAGAAAGCCTCCGCCTGCACCGAAGTAGCCGATGTAGAAGCAGATGGGAAAGAGCAGAAGCGCGAGGGGAAGCAGAGGGATCGGGCGCTCGCGATGCGGATGTACCGAGCTGGGCACGGAACTGTGCACGGAACGGCGGCGCATCCACTTGGAGAGCGGGCCGCTGCATCCAAAGATCAGCGTGCCGCCCAGAATCAGCCACGGGATGAGATGCAGAAATATGTCTTGCCGCGTATGCAGCAGAACCTCGGCTCCGGTGACTCCGCCGAGGATGCAGGTGATAGCGACGGTGGGCAGAAGATCGCGACGGACATCTCGGCGCAGAGTGGCGAGCGAGGTCAACTGTCCGGGCCAGAGTGCGACGGTGTTGGTCGCGTTGGCCTGCACCGGTGGAACTCCCATGCCCAGCATCGCGGGGAAGGATAGGAAAGATCCGCCGCCAGCCATCGCGTTCATCACGCCGGCGATGGTGGATGCCGCCACGAGCCAGATGTACTGCAGATGAGGGATGTGCGGAAGAGGCATCTAGCTCGATTGTAGACGGCGGCCGTGCTGCGCTACTGTTGCGGCGGGCTCGCGATGCGATGATTTCAGCCCAGATTCGCCAGTCGCAGAGCATCATCCACCGTGGCGGCGACCAGAAGTCTGTGGCGGTTGCCGCGCAGCATGCCCTCGCGCTCGCAGATGTCGAGGAAGACGAACATGGCGTCGTAGAATCCGGCGGTGTTGAGCAGAACGACTGGCTTCGCGTGCAGATCGAGGCTTTGCCAGGCGAGCACCTCGAACAGCTCCTCGAAGGTTCCGAAGCCGCCGGGCAAGACGACGAAGGCGTCGGCCTTTTCGCCCATGAGACGCTTGCGGGTGTGCATGGTGTCGACGACGTGTAGCTCGGTGAGGCCGTCGTGCGCGATCTCCTTGTCGACCAGGACATGAGGGATGACGCCGACGACGTAACCGCCGGCGGCGAGCGTTGCGTCAGCGACCGCGCCCATGAGGCCGATCTTTGCTCCGCCGTAGATGAGGCCGATGCCACGTGCGGCGAGCGTGCGGCCGAGATCCTCGGCGGCGAGGCGGTATTCGGTTTTCACGCCGCTGGCTGCGGCGCAGAAGACGGCGAGACTCTTTGTGGGTTGCTTGCTGACGGGTAATTTGGCTGCGGGTTGCTTGCTTGCGGGCAATTTGCCTTGCATAGCCTCAGGATACAGCGGCTGCAAATGCGGTTTGGTGCGGGCTATGATGGGCTCGATTGGAAATTTCCGGGAGCTTGGATGCGGTTGAGACTGTTTTCAGGGATAGCACTGCTCGCCACATTGTTTGTCGGGGTGGCGCAGGTTCAGGCGCAGAAGAAAGGCGAGCCGGGGAAGTTCGACTTCTATCTTCTGGATATGCCGTGGGGGCCGGAGTTTTGCTCGATCGCCGACGTGTCCGCGCAGTGCAAGCCGCAGCGGAACTTCGTGGTTCATGGGCTATGGGCGCAGAACAACGATGGAAGCTATCCGGTGTTCTGCTCGGACGAGCCGGGGCCGACGAAGCCTGAGACGGATCTGGACATCACGCCTGACCTGCAACTGCTTCGGCACGAGTGGGCTAAGCATGGGACGTGTTCCGATGTGGGGCCGAAGCGATTCTTCGCGATGGAGCATGATGCGTTCTACTCGCTCGATATCCCGGTGGCGTTTGACAACATCGATCACGAGATCAGCATGAGTCCGGACGAGATTCTCAGACTTTTTTACAAGATCAATCCGCAGCTTCCCGAAGGAAGCCTGGTGGTGAGCTGCCGTAACGACCAGTTCACGGCGATTGAGGCATGCTTTACGACAAGCTTGAAACCGATGCCGTGCCTTGGCCTTCACTCCTGCACGCAACCCAGGCTGAGAATTGAACCGTTCAGGAGCAAGTGAGCCCGGACGGCACGCAAAGGAACAACGCGTATGAGCTGCGTTCGATGCGGCTCACACGCGATATCCGTGTTCGTTGTTGCGCTACTTGAATGCGACAGTTGCGTGACTCAGTTCAGAGCTCACGGTGGCGAGGACGCTGCCCGCCGCGAAGCTGGGCGTCGCCTCTTCTGCGACGATCACGGTTCCTGAGGCAAGTTTTACAGGGGTCTCGACGCCGGGCTGAAGCGTCATCTCCTTGTCGCCCGCTTTGACCTTCAGCGGCTCTTTGGAGTCGTTGCGGAGCTGGAGACTCACCAGCTTCGTCTTGCCCATCTTCGCCTGTACAGGCACATTGAACGCTGAGATCGGCGCAGCGTACACAGTCTCTCCAGCCAGCAGCAACACAGCCGACAGCACCATGGTGCTTCCCACAAAACGACGAATCATCTCTCTACCTCATCTTTGAACAGGAGTTCTTCGGTCGAGCGCTCCGCCATGGTTCGGAGAACTCGGCGCACTTGGTTATACGCAGGACTGCGGTGATGGTTCCCTCGTTTGCGAATTTTTCATGGTGATTTTCTGAGAGGTGCGGCGAGGTACCTGGTGTGTCAACAGACGACTAGAATTGGAGGTGTGACCGATCTTCTCGCCAATATGAACCCGCAGCAGCGCGAAGGGATCGTCTCGGTCGATGGACCGGTTCTGCTGCTGGCGGGCGCGGGTTCGGGCAAGACGCGGGTGATTACGCATCGGATCGCGTATCTAATTAAGGAGCGCGGCGTTTCGCCCGACAACATCCTTGCCGTCACGTTTACGAATAAGGCGGCGAAGGAGATGGAGGAGCGCGTCGAGAGGATCCTGGGGCACTCGACGCTGGCGAAGCCGACGCTCGCTACGTTTCACAGCTTCTGCGTGCGCGTGCTGCGCCGCGATGTGGAAGCGCTGCGCGTCAATGGAAAGGGTCTGACGCGGACGTTTGCGATTTATGACGAGACCGATCAGCAGGCGGTAGTCAAGCAGGCGCTGAAGCGGCTGGGTGTCGACGACAAACAATTGAAGCCCCGTGTTGCGCTGGGACGCATCTCCTGGGCGAAGAACCACATGATCGACCCACAGGAGTATTTTCTGGCGTCAACCAATCCGCTCGAAGAGAAGATTGCGCACATCTTCAAGATCTATCGCGATGAGCTGGCGAAGGCGAATGCGCTAGACTTCGACGATCTGCTGCTGGAGACGGTGCGGCTGCTGAAGAGCTCGGCCGAGGTGCGCGAGCGGTATAACCGGCGATACAAATATTTGCTGATCGACGAGTATCAGGACACGAACCGGCCGCAGTATGAGCTGATGAAGCTGCTGGGAACGCATGGGAATGTCTGCGTCGTCGGCGATGAGGACCAGTCGATTTACTCCTGGCGCGGCGCGGACATTCGCAACATTCTTGAGTTCGAGAAGGACTTCCCTGCGACGAAGACGATTCGGCTGGAGCAGAACTATCGCTCGACCCAGACGATCCTGGAAGGAGCGTCTGCGGTTGTAGCCCAGAATACGCAGCGCAAGGGCAAGAACCTGTGGACCTCGCGCGAGGGCGGATCGTTGATCGGCTACTATGAGGCGCCCGACGGCGAGAACGAGGCGCTGTTTGTAGCGGACCGCATCCAGCGTTATCTGCGCGAGGCGGGCGAGACGGAGAGCGAACCGCGATGTGCTGTGCTCTATCGCACGAATGCGCAGTCGCGCCTGGTCGAAGAGGCGCTGCGGCGATATCAGATTCAGTACCACATGGTCGGCGGCTTCAGCTTTTACGATCGCGCCGAGATCAAGGACCTGCTCAGTTATCTGAAGCTGGTGCAGAACCCGCACGACTCGATTGCGCTGGCGCGGGTGGTGAACTCGCCGCCGCGTGGCATCGGCAAGACCACGATGGATACGTTGGAACGGATGGCGCTGACGACGGGCCTCAGCACGTGGGACGCGATTGGCCATGCGATCGAGGAGAAGCTGCTGCCCGCCCGCGCTCTCGCGGCGCTGGGCAATTTTCGCAGGCTTATCGAAGATGCTCGCGCGATGCTTGGGCCTGATTTTGCGGGGGCGCTGGCGGCCGATGTTGCGACAGAGTCTGAGTTGGGTGTCGATGAATCAGGCCTGGACGCGGGCGATACGGATTTCGATCCAGCGAGCTTAGGCGAGGAGATCGAAGAGCCGGCGCCGCCGACGGTGCTCGCGAACGATGCGAATGCGGATTTTGATACCAGCTTCAACTTTGGCTTCGACTTTGGCCCGAGCGAGGAGATCAGCACCATTGCGGCGGAGAATGCGGGCGGCGCAGAGACTGCAAGCTTCAATCCGTTTGCGCCGGTTCCTCTGAAGAAGCCTCGGTCCGCGGTGGAGGGTGTGCGTGCGACGAACCGCGCTCGGCTTGAGCGCGTGGCTAATGCAGCCGACGCGAAGGAGACAGACGCCGCCGGCAAACCGGCGTTTCGCAAGCCGGGCGAGCCTGCGACACTGTCCGAACTCATCAAGTTTTTGAACGACCGCTCGGGATATATCCGCGCGCTGGAAGAGGAGGCAACGCCGGAGAGCTTTTCGCGCATTGAGAATCTGAAGGAACTGGCCAACGCGGCACAGGATGCGACGGCGCGCGGGGAGTCACTGGCCGAGTTTCTCGATCATGCGGCGCTTGTTTCCGATGCCGATCAGTATTCGGCCGAGGCTCGCGTGACGCTGATGACGCTGCATGCGGCCAAGGGGTTGGAGTTTCCGCTGGTCTTCCTGTGCGGCATGGAGGAGGGATTGTTTCCGCACTCGCGTACGCTCACCGATCTACCGCAGATGGAGGAGGAACGACGCCTGTGTTATGTGGGAATGACGCGGGCGATGGATACGCTCATCCTGACGCGCGCGCGCTATCGGCGACGTTACGGCAACGACATGCCGGAGGCGAGCACGGCTTCGCGGTTTCTGGAAGAGGTGCCGTCGAAGCTGATGGAAGATCTGGGCTCGCCGGCGGGTTATGGCGGGCTGGGTTATGGGAATGCCTATGCCACCCCGTATCCGCAGCGCGGGCGCTTTGGACGCGGTGAAGATGCAGGCGAGCAACACTATAGCTATGAAGATGAGAGCCAGGAGAGCGGGCCCTCCAGTCGCAGCGCTCCGCGCACGTATGCGGCGCAACGGTTCGGAGCAAATCGGTCAAGATTGAGTGGGAGCGGGCCGCTGGATAACACGGCGGCATTCTTCGGCAGGGCTGGCGGTGCAGGGTATAAACCCGGCGAGACGCGCTATCCGCCGCGGCCGAAGATGGAGATTTCCGCGCCCACGGGACGGACGGGGTTGGGCAAAGGAGCGCGGGTGCGGCATCCGAAATATGGGGAGGGCATCATCGCGGCGCGCGAAGGCGAGGGTGACGATGCGAAGATTACAGTACAATTTAGCGGGCACGGCACTAAAAAGCTGGTAGAAAAGTTCGCCCAGCTCGAGCGATTGTAAAAAGAGCAGGACACAGACTTCGCGCTCGCCGCTCGCACAAATTTTCGGAAAGTAGATCGTTACTCCTACATGGCAAACACCAAGAGCATTACCGACAAGGAAGAGCGCAAGAAGGTAAAACGGACGGCGCGCAAGAAGGCCGCTCCCAAGGGCAAGCGCACGACGCCTCGCGGCGAGAACAAGGCCAAGGTCAAGAAGCTCGCGCGTGGCCAGTCGAAGCGATAAGACGGCCGCAGAATCGATCACCGGGAAGGTATGAGGTCTGCGGGCTTCATGCGGGCGGAGCTTTGGCTTCGCCCATTTTCTGCTGGCATACAATCTCTAGGACTCCTGAATTTTCAGCCGACGAGGATTGCCCGCCCTGGCTCTAGACTCTCAACCCCGACAGATCTTCGCGACGAAGTCCATCGACAAGCTGATTGCCGAGAGCGAGCAGCCAGAGACAGCGCTGAAGAAGACGCTGGGACCGGTGTCGCTGACGGCGCTGGGCATCGGCGCGGTGATCGGTTCGGGCATCTTCACGGTCATTGGAACGGCGATCGGCGGCAACCCGGTCAAGCTCGCCAACTGGCAGGAGTCACCGGTCATCGACTTGATCCTGGGCTGGATGCATGGATCGGCGGGCCATATCGCCGGCCGTCCGGGAGCGGGACCGGCCCTGGCATTGTCGATGGTCCTGGTCGCGGTCGTCTGCTGCTTTACCGGGCTCTGCTATGCGGAGCTGGCCAGCATGATTCCCATCGCGGGCTCGGCCTACACGTATACCTATGCGACGCTCGGCGAGCTGATCGCGTGGATCATCGGCTGGGACCTGATTCTCGAATACGCGTTTTCGAACATGAGTGTCAGCGTTGGATTCGCGGCGCACTTTGTCGATCTGCTGGACTGGCTGGGCATTCCGCTTAACCCGAAATGGCTTTCGCCGGCGTACCTGCCGCAGGGTTTGCAGAACCTCTCAGGAAACTGGATCTACCATCCAGGGTGGCACTTCGGGTTTAACATTCCGGCGTTTCTGATCGTCATCATTTTGACGGTGATCCTGGTTCGCGGGATCCGCGAGTCTGCACGCACCAACAACATCATGGTGCTGATCAAGCTGGTCGCGATCCTGGTGTTTATTTTCGTGGGCCTGCACTTCATCCACCCGAGCTACTATCATCCGTTCTCGCCGAATGGATGGTCGGGCGTGCTGGCTGGCGGAAGCATCATCTTCTTCACGTATATCGGCTTCGACTCGGTTTCAACGGCGAGCGAGGAGTGCCGCAATCCGCAGCGCGATGTGCCCATCGGCATTATCGCGACGCTGATCGTGTGCACGATCCTCTACATTGGCGTGGCGATCATCCTGACGGGAATTGTTCCGTGGCGAACGGTCATCGGGGATGCGGCGCCGCTTGTGAATGCGTTGAAGCGATTGACGCTTTCTACCGGCAGCTCGTTGCTGCACTGGACACGGCTGGTTGTGCTGATCGGCGCGATCATCGGCATGATTTCGTCGATCCTGGTGTTTCAGCTGGGGCAGGCGCGCGTGTGGTTTGCGATGTCGCGCGACCGGCTGCTGCCAGATGTCTTCTCCAAGGTGCATCCGCGTTTCCGCACGCCGGCGTTCGCCACCTGGATCGCGGGCATTCTGGTTGCGATTCCGGCTGGCCTCTTCGATGTCGGCACACTCGCTGAGCTCTCGAACATCGGCACGCTTTTTGCGTTTGTTCTGGTCAGCATTGGCGTTCTCGTTCTGCGGCACAAGCAGCCGGAGCGGAAGCGCGGCTTCCGCGTTCCCGGCGGACCGGTGTTTCCTGTGCTGAGCGTGCTCTTCTGCATCCTGCTGATGGTTGGGCTGCCCGTGCGTACATGGGAGCGTTTCTTCGTCTGGCTCGTCATCGGACTGTTTGTCTACTTCCTGTATAGCCGCAAGCGCAGCGAGTTTTATAAGGGCTGAGATGGTTCATTCTATCGGTAACTTTTGTGTTACCATAATTTACTGTGCTTGAGATTCGGGAGTATACAGATGAGCTTGGCCGAAGCCGGTACGCAGATTGGATCAGTCAATTCGACGATGGGACGCAGGCCCGGATCGCTATCGGGCTGCGAAGAGTCGGAACAGGGAATTTTTCGAACGTCAAGAGCGTCGGCTCCGGTGTCTTTGAACTCAAACTGAATTTCGGTCCGGGCTTTCGCGTGTACATAGGAAGGGAAGCAGACCATCTCATCCTTCTTCTCGGCGGCGGCACCAAGAGTCGTCAGGGAGCGGACATCGAGCGGGCCAAGGCCTCCTGGCGGGCCTACAAACAACGCAAGAGAGCAGGAGAACTCTAATGCCCCTCACTCGTGACTTTAGCGAAACCATTAAGGAGCAGCTCCGCCGTCCCGGATTTCGCCGAGAACTTTTGCGCGAAGCGGTCAACTGCATGCTTGAAGGCGATATCGAAACCGGCAAGGTCGTCTTGCGCGACTACGTCAACGGCACCATCGGCTTCCCCTCACTCGCAAAGGAAATGAAGCGTTCGCCGAAAAGTCTCATGCGTATGCTTGGCCCTGACGGCAACCCGCAGGCCAGAAACCTCTTCGAGCTCGTCGCCATCCTGCAGAAGCACGAAGGTGTTCGGCTCGAACTCCGTACCATTAGATCAGCAGCGTAATCGCTCCTTTCGCGCACGATTCCAAGGACTCATGGCCGCACTTATCGAAGCAATCCACATCAAGCGCAAGACCCTCTTCGAGATGGAGAACGAACCCTACGTCTGTCTCGACTCCGACATCAGCACGCCGACTGCCCGTGGCGGCCAAACGCTGGTGCGGCTCAAGATGCGCAACCTCCTCACCCAGGCTGTCTTCGACAAGACCTTCAAAGCCCAGGAGCGCTTCAAGGAGCCTGACCTCGAGCTTGTCCCCGCCAGCTTCCTCTATAAGGACGCGGACGGCTTCCACTTCCTCGACCAGGAGTCTTTCGAGACGCACACGCTTTCGGAAGACAAGGTTGGCGACGCCGCCGACTTCCTTCTCGACGGCCTCATGCTCCAGCTCCACAAGTACAACGGCAACCCTATCGGGTTGCAGCTTCCTATCTTCGTCGAGCTCGACATCATCTACACCGAGCCGGCGGTTCGTGGGGATACCTCGAGCGGGGCGACCAAGATCGCGCGCCTCGAAACCGGGATGGAGGTCAAAGTTCCGCTGTTTCTTAAAGAAGGCGAGAAGATCAAGGTCTCGACGGAGACTCGGGATTTTGCCGGCAGGGCGTAAACTACCGAGCAAGCTGGACTTGCATGACGAATATCTGATGCTGGACCAAGCTGCTTCGGCTGCGACCGGACGGCGGAATCTGCGTCTAATAGACTAAGAAGTAAGGAACACGCTATGAGAACGATTGACGCAACCCAGGGAGTACGCATCCTCGACAGCCGGTCCACGGCGAGCTTGTTGAGCAAGGTGCTTTGGATCACTACCGCCGGCTTTCTGTTTACCGCCGTTGGCGCCTACGTGGCGCCGGCGCTGATGGGCGGCATCAGCTACATGGGGCTGTTCATTCTGACCTTTGGGCTGATCTTCGCGATCAGCTTTGCCTCCAAGCGCTCGCCAGGGCTGGCGCTGGTGCTGTTTTATGCCTTCACCCTATTGATGGGGGTGGAGATTGGACCGCTGCTGAAGGCCTACCTGCACGTTCCGGGTGGCGAGATGGTCGTCTTTGACGCTGCGCTGACAACGGCGCTGGGCATGTTCGCTATGGCTATGATTGCGCAGATCGTCCACTTCGACTACCGCCGCGTTTACAACTATGCGTTTGCCGCGCTGATTGGGCTGATCGTGATCGGCGTCCTCGGCATGTTCGTGCACTTTGTCAGTCCGGGGCTTTACGCCTGGGCGACGCTGGCGATCTTCAGCGTGCTGCTGCTGGTGGACTTTATGCGGCTGCGGGATGGCGCGCAGGGCCTAAGCCCGGTGCAGATGGCGTTGAGCATCTATCTGGACGCGTTGAACATCTTTATCGCGCTGCTGCAGATCTTCGGGAGCAGCAATGGCAATGGTGGCGGACGGAGCAGCAGCCGCTGGAGCTAACTGTGGCGGCGGTGAGTTGGTGTATCCAGGCCGCCGTGTTCGCGGGCCCGCCAGCGGCGGAGGGGTTCTCCGACTACGGTCATGAGCAGGACGGCGAGCATGATGTAGACGCCGTCCTGCCAGGTCCGCATGAGTCCTAAGGAGATGAGCAAGGTGGTGGCGGTGGCGGCCGGCTGGGTGGCGCGGGCCAGGAGTGTTCCGAGCACGGTGAGGGCGGAGGAGAGGACGGCGGCCTCGACGCGCGACAGAGTGACGTGGTGTGGGGAGACGGCGGGCGATGTCCAGGCGTGGGTGAGGAAGAGTGCGGCGAATCCTGCGAGAACAGCGATCAGGTGGCCGACGACGACGTTGTAGGGGCGAGCGCTGGGACGCAAAGGCGTCTCGATCTGCTCGAAGGCGGTTGGGCCGAGGCTGGCGAAGATGAGCGGCTGATGGCTTAGCCATGCGGCCAGCGACACGACGAGGATCAGCGCCGCTTCGCAGGCCGGCGCGATGAAGAGCTCTCGCCTTCGTATATGGATCTTCGCGTCTCGCCTCCGTTGATTGTCTTCTGCCCGTCTTCTGCTTGGATGCCCGAACCGTGCCTGACCAACCGATACACTAGGCTGATGGCGCGGAGCACGCAGACACTCGAGCCCGAGGCGGAGTCATGGCTTCGCGGGCTTCCCAAGGCCGAACTCCATCTGCATCTGGAAGGCTCGATTACGCCGGCGACGCTGGTGGAGCTGTCGAAGCGGCATGATGCGCGGCCGCTGACGGCGGAGCAGGCGCGCGCGGTCTATGAGTACAGCGACTTTCCCAGTTTCCTGATGAGCTTCAAGGCAGTGACCGAGCGGCTGCACACGCCCGCGGACTACGAGACGATTACCTATGCGATGCTGCGCGATCTGGCTGCGCAGGGCGTTCGGCATGCGGAGGCTTATATCTCGGTCGGCATTCTGTATCGCTTTGGGCGGCTGGATGTGGACGAGGTGATGACGGCGATTGAGCGCGGGCGCGAGCGCGGCGAGCGGGAGTTCGGCGTGTCGCTGCTGTGGATCATCGATGCGGTGCGGCACTTCGGCGTGGAGGAGTGCACGAGAGTCTTTCAGAAGGCTGCGGAGTTGCGGCAGCGGTATCCGAGTGTGGTGGGCGTGGGCATCGGCGGCGATGAGGCGCGCGGGCCGGCGCAGGAGTTTCGGGAGATCTATGCGGAGGCGAAGGCTGCTGGCTTACATTTGACCTGCCATGCGGGCGAGTCGGTGGGGCCGCAGAGCGTGTGGGCGGCGGTGAATATCGGCGCGGAGCGGATTGGGCATGCGCTCTCGGCGCAGCAGGATCCGGACCTGATCGAGGTGCTGGCGGAGCGGCAGATTCCGCTGGAGCTGAATGTGACCTCGAACGTGCGGACGGGATGCTGTCCGGAGCTGCATGAGCATCCGGTGCGGCGGTACTTCGAGGAAGGGCTGATGGTGACGCTCAACTCGGACGATCCGCCGTTCTTCGGAGCGACGCTGCTGGATGAGTACATGCTCGCGCATGAGGCGTTCGATTTTCCGCTGGATTCGCTGCGGGAGCTGGCGGCGAACTCCGTTGAGGCGAGTTTTTTGCCTCCGGAACGGAAGCTGGCGCTGCTGGGCGAGGTGGAGCGGTATGGGTGGTAGGAGGTGCCCCTCCCCCTTCATTTTGTATGGTTCTTTAGAATGTTGGATTTGCGGCGATTGTTTGCGGCAAAATATTGATTCCAGAGATTTTGTGGGGAAAATCTCTGGAATGAGTGGGATGCGGCGACTTTTGTGATGCCCCCAAACGTCGAACCCCACCCTTGCCGACGATGAAGCCGTCGTCATGAATGGGGCACCCAGATTTGTTGTGGGTTTTGATCTCTGTTTCTATTATAGAGAGTTGAGTGGAATTAATGTGCACCGATTTTTCTCTTTGTTTTGTTTGATTTAGGTGGTTTGGGGGCTTGACAAGATTTCGGGGAGTTCCTTGGTTAGGGGGTGCCGAGAGGTGACGGTTGTGGTGGGGGGAAGAAGGCAATTCAGTCGCTCCGGCTTCGCCTTCGCTCGGGCCTTCGGCAGAGCGGAAGCGCCTGCGGCGCGGCTTGTTTCCTGGGGCGATCCACCCCAGCGAGCAAGCTCGCCGGGGACCCCGGGTTGCCCCAGGCTGGTATAGGGCGCGCCGTTGGCGCTTGGAGGGGTGGCGCTTCGCGAACTCGGGGCTCCCTATGGATCGCCATAGCGTACCTCAGGCGAGACCGTGGGCTAAAGTCCACGGCTACCAGCCCCTTTTCGGTGGGGGTTTATGGCACGGAGACCCTCGGCTAAAGCCGAGGGCTACCAGCCGTGCCCTTAAGCGAGGCAGAGGCGCGTTCGCGCCTCGTGAACAGCCACAGCAGGTCCTTCGCTTTCACCCCAGCGAGCAAGCTCGCCGGGGACTTCGCTGCGCTCAGGATGACAACCAGAAGAGCAAAGACAAAAACAAAAGCAAAGATGAATACGGGGGTCCTTCGCTGCGCTCAGGATGACAAGTTGAAGGGCAGAGACAAAAGCAAAAGCAAAAGCAAAGGCAAAGGCAAAGGCAAAGGCAAAGACAACAGCGACGGCCAATACAGGGGTCCTTCGCTTCGCTCAGGATGACGAGCGAAAGGGCAAGGGCGAAGGCAAAAGTGAGAGCAAGGGCAAGAGCAAAGCTCAGGCTCTAGCGGTCGGGTGGGGCTGGGACCATGACGGCGTTGGGGTCGACTTTGGGGATGCCGAAGTGGCCGCTGAGGTGGACCAGATCGAGGGGGCGCAGGAGGCCGGAGACTTCGACGACGTTCATCTGACGGGGGGCGCGGATGAGGACGGTGAGGCCGTCGATCTCGTCGCCGCGGAGGTGGAACCACATGTCGGTGATGGGCTTGGTGGGCGAGGCTGAATCGCGCGGGCCTGCGTTGGATTCGACGAGGTGTTTCCAGCCGGCGGCGGCGAAGTCGCGGCGGAGGGCGGCGAGGTTTTCGGGGATGTAGAAGGCGGGCTCGTGGTAGCGGAAGCTCTCGAAGGTGATGCCGTTGAGAGCGGCGACGGGCTGCTCGCCGAGGATGCTTTCGAGCATGCCGCGGTCGAAGGTGACGGCGGTGTGGGTGGAGGGCTCGGAGGCGATCGAGGCAAGGGCTTCGGTTACGCCGGGCGGCTCGGGGGAGGACGTGTCGGGCGGGTCTGACGGATTCTGCGCCTGCACGTCGGGATTCTGGGCGCGCACGATGGGCGCCTGGGCGAAGGCGACGCCGGCAGGGGCGACGCTGGCGGCAAGAAGAGAGAGCAAAAGCAGACGCAGCTTCATTGAGGGCCTCGCTGCTTGTTCAGACGCGGTTTGTGGGGGAAAGTTCTGTATCGCCCTGAATTGGCGATGGTGGAGTGAGGGCGGTCTTTCGATTCCTGGCGCTTGGACAAGAGGTAAGTCTTTCGCTGGGCTGCGAAATTTTCAAACGTACCTCAGGGGCTGAAGCCCCTTTTTCTTTTGGGCTGTTATGGCACGGAGACCCTCGGCTAAAGCCGAGGGCTACCAGCCGTGCCCTTAAGCGAGGCAGAGGCGCTTTCGCGCCTCGGAACGACCAAAGCAGGTCCTTCCCCTTCGGCTTCGCTCAGGGTCAGGATGACAATTCTGAAGGGGGGTGACAATTCCGAATTCTGAAGAGGGTGACAGTTCTGGAGAATTGCCCGGAGCTCTGGCTGGGGTTGGTTTGGCTTTCTGCGTTCGGCTTTCAGTTGCGCGTTAGGCGTTAGGCGTTTCGAGTTACACGTTAATGCTATTCGCTATGCGTTCCTTGCTGTTACTGGGCGGCGCCGGGGGCGAAGTATCCTTTGCGGGCGCGGACGTTGTAGCGGGGATCGAGGGCTTGGAGATAGATGGTGCGGAAGCTGCCGTCCTGCTTGAAGTCGGCGGGCACGTAGACCAGAGAGTACTGGCTGCGGAGCTCCTCTTCGATGTTGCGGAAGCCGATGGCGACATCCTCGAGCCGATTGGGGAAGAAGGACTGGCCGCCGGTGGCGTCAGAGATGCGCTTGAGGACGTCGTCGCCGCGGTCCTTGCTGGGGCCGTAGTTGGTGCTGATGGTGTCGACGATGGTTTCGGCGCGCTGGCACATTTTGATGGCATCGGATTCGAGGGCGCGGGAGTAGTCGTCGTCGCCATCGGAGACCAGGACGATGGCTTTGCGGACGGGGAAGCTCTGGTGGAGAGTGAGCATCTGGTCGCGGCAGGTCTTGTAGAGCGAGTCGAAGAGGGCGGTGCCGCCGCCGGGGCGCAGCTTGCGAATGCCGGTGTCGAGGAGGTCGATGCGGTTGGTGAAGTCCTGGGAGAGCTCGGTCTGGACGTCGAAGCCTTCGACGAAGCCGCGGTCCTCGGGACGGAGGACCTGGAGGAGAAAGTCGGTGGCGGACTGCTGCTCGAAGCTGAAGCGCTGGCGGATGGAGGTGGAGGTGTCGAGCATGAGGCCGACGCGCAGAGGGAGGTTGGTCTGCTGGGTGAAGTTGATGACGCGCTGGGGAGCGCGGCCATCGTCGAGCAGGCCGAAGTTCTGCTGCTGCAGGCCGGTGACGAAGTGGCCGCGATGGTCGGTGACGGTGAAGACGAGGTTGACCTCGCGCGAGAAGACCTGGAGGGTGGGGGCCTGCGTGGGCGGCTCGTTGCGCGGCTGGAGATCGGTCTGGGGAGTCTGGGGCGTGGTGGTTTGCGCGGGCGCTGGCTCGGCATGCGGCGGGGCCGCGGGGGCCTGGTCGGTGGTTGCGGGCGGCAGAGCGGGTGCGGGGCTCTGCGCGTAGAGAGCGCCGGGAAGACCGAGAAAAAGGCTTAGGGCTGCGGTCGCAGAGACGCGACGGAGGCCAGCAAGCCGGGAAGGAGTTGTCACAGACCTCATCTTACCAATGGACTCGGCTGAGTGGCGGCTGGAGAGCAGGGATGGTATCTCGGGCGCAACGGGATGAGTTATCGGCTCTAATGGGAGCTGTGAGTTTGATGGCTGAGATTCCGGGGCGGCTGGCCGAGCGTGGCGGTGCGGCGCTGGAGTGGGAGAGACTGCGCGAGCGGCTGGCCGCGGGCGCGCGGTCGGAGCTGGGGCGCGGGCGTGTGCTGGCGCTGGAGCCGAGCGCGGATGCGCGGTGGATTGGCGAGCAGCAGCAGCGTACGGCGGAGATGCGGCGGCTGGTGGCGGGAGGAGCTGGCTTCGACTTTCGCGGGCTGATCGATCCGGGCGAGCTGCTGGAGAAGGCTCGGATTGAGGGCGCGGCGCTGGAGGCTGTGGAGTTGCTGGCCGTGCTGGGGCATGCGGAGCGGGTGGAGGCGTGGCGGCAGATGGTGGCGGCTCCGCCGGATGCGGTGCGCGGAAAGTGGCCGGGGATGGAGGCGCTGTCGGAGCCGCTGCTGGCGCGGGATCTGGGCCATGTGCTGCGGGCGTTGCGGGGGAAGATTGAGCCCGATGGCTCGCTGGCGGATGATGCGTCGGCGGAGCTGGCGCGGATAAGGCGGGCGCTGGCGCGGCAGCATCGCGTGATTGAGGAGAGCTTGCGGCGGGCGTTGGCGGCGTTGTCCGAGGACGGATCGGCACAGGGCGGATCAGGACAGGGCGGATCAGGACAGGGCGGTTTGATTACGGTGCGGGGCGAACGGTTTGTGATTCCGGTGAAGGCGGAGTTCAAGCGCAAGGTGCGCGGGATTCTGCATGGGTCGAGCTCGACGGGGCAGACGGTTTACCTGGAGCCGATGGAGACGGTGGAGCAGAACAATGAGCTGGCGCGGCTGCTGGATGATGAGCAGGCGGAGATTCATCGGATCCTGGTCGCGATGACGCGCGCGGTTGCGGCGGAGGCGGAGACGCTGATGCTGGGTGCGGAGATTCTGGCCGAGGCCGATGCGCATCAGGCGGTGGCGCGGTTTGCCGAGGAGATGGAGTGCGTGCGTCCGGTGTTTGTGGATGCTGATGCAGCGAATGCGGAGGAGGATGAAGCTGCGGGTTCGGGTGAGGGGCTGGAGCTGGTGGGGGCGCGGCATCCGCTGTTGGAGATGCGGCTGCGAGCGGAGGGTGCGAGTGTGGTTCCGCTGACGCTGGCGCTCGAGGAGGGGCAGAGGCAGATGGTTGTCAGCGGGCCGAATACGGGAGGAAAGACGGTTGCGCTGAAGACGGCGGGGTTGCTGGCGGTGATGGCGCAGGCGGGGGTTCCGGCGCCGGCGGTGAGGGCGCGGCTGCCGCTGTTTACGGCGATCTATTCGGACATTGGGGATGCGCAGTCAATCGAGCAGAACCTGTCGACGTTTTCAGCGCATGTGATGAATGTGGACAGGATTGCGCGGCTGGCGGATGAGCGATCGCTGGTGCTGATCGATGAGCTGGGGTCGGCGACTGACCCGGAAGAGGGTGCGGCGCTGGCAGTCGCGGTAGCGGAGCATTTTCTGAAGCGGCGGGCGTGGAGTTTGATTACGACGCACCTGACGTCGCTGAAGGTGTATGCGGCCAAGCATGCGGGTGTGCTGAATGCGGCGGTGGGATTTGACGAAGCGACGCTGGCGCCGACGTTTGAGCTGAGGATGGGAGTTCCGGGAGCGTCGGCGGGGTTGAATATCGCGGCGCGGCTGGGGATGGATGCGGCGATTGTGGCGAATGCGCGCGCGCAGATGACGACGCAGCAGGCGGACATTGGACGGTTTCTGGATGAGCTGCATGCGCAGTTAGGCGCGGCGACGGCGGAACGCATTGCATTAGCCGAGCTGGAGCGGAAGCTGGCGAGCGAACGGGCGAAGCTGGAGCAGGAAGGACGCGCGGAACAGCAGGCGAGGACGCGGGAGTTGGAGCGGAAGCTGGAGGCGCTGATACGGGAGTTTGAGGCGCAGTTGCGCGATACGGTGAAGGCGATCGGCGATAAGACGATTGCGCAGAAGATCGCGAAGGATTCGGCGCTGCGGATTGCGCAGTTGCGGCGGGAGTTTTCAGAGCAGTTTCAGACGGCGGTGGCGGAGATGTCAGGGTCCAGGGGCCAAGACCAAGGGCCCAGGGGCCAGGGTTCAGGGTCCAGAGAGCTGGAGCCGAGGGTTGGGGATCTGGTGAGGCTGCGGTCGCTGAAACGCGAGGGGCGGGTGGTGCGGGTGATCGATGCAGGGACGATCGAGGTGAGCTTCGGGGCGGCTGGGTCGATGAAGATGCGGGTTCCGCTGAGCGATGTGGCGGAGGTGACGGCGGTGCGGGAGCGGTCGGCGGAGAGTGTGCGGCGGCGCGGCGGGGGGATTACGGTTTCGACGAGCGAGGGCGAGGAGCTGGTGAGCTCGGAGATTAATGTGATTGGGAAGACGGCGGACGAGGCGGAATCCGAGGTCGAGCGGTTTGTGGAGCACGCGTTTCTGGCCGGGCTGCCAAGGATCCGCGTGGTGCATGGGGTGGGGATGGGGATTCTGCGGAGGACGCTGCGGGAGATGCTCAAGAAGCATCCGCATGTGGCGGCGGTGACGGAGCCTCCTTATAACGAGGGTGGGCAGGGAGCAACGGTGGTGGAGTTGCGGCAGTAAGAGAACTGGAGTGAGTTGGTCGATGGGAGCCGACTTATCGGCCGTAATCCGAGTCGCACTATGGGAGCATGTGCTATCGAGGGATTTGCCTCTGCTATACCCGCAAGGCGAGATCCCCCGACGTGATACCGAAGGCTTATCCGCATCGCCCCCGGCTCTCAAAGCCCTCTAAGATATATGGTCAGGGATACTGAAATAAGCCATTCTCGAATCCGAGATTGTCAAGTCGTACCGCATCACAAAATCAGCCCATTTATCGGGGTTGTTGTTATAGCTCTCAACCCACTTTGAAATGGCTGCTGCAATCACATTGATAAGCGCCCTCAGACTGACACATCTGGTTCCAAGTGCGCTCTTCCTGTGGGGCAGCTCCGAAGTCCCAACGTAGAAAACAAGCGCAGCCACTTTTCCCTGCTGGACTTTCCTCGAATTGAGATTAGTCATGTGAAGTAAAGAGTTGCGAAACTCCCAAAGTTCACTTGAGGTGATCGAAAGAGATGCGAGATCCGCATACTTGTCGAGCCACGATTGGAAGTTGCCGGGCATATCGCCAGCATCAACAAATGCGAGCGTATCTATGCACGACATCAGCAGTTTGTTGCAGGACACAAAGTGCCCATTGTTGTACAAGAGCTTTATCGCCAAGAAGTAATCATCGTTTATCAGCCGGGGAAGATCAAAACCTTGCTCTGAGACGTACTTCTCTAGCCAGTCAATCATCGTTCCTGGCTTTTCCAACGAAGTTCCTTTGAAGGCATCGCGGTACATCGGTGTTGAAGCGGGACGCCTTGCTTGGAAGCACGGTTTGCCATTCACTACAGGTGTAACGACGACAAAGGGCTGGGATGGTGCGTACAGTTCCTGGAAGATGCTCTCAAAGATTTTTAGCTCGTGGCCTAAACGCTGTAGAGCCTGATAGCGAGGCCAATCGAGGGGCTCCTGAAGTGGATACTGGGCCGCGATCTGATAATCGGTGTCAACCAAGGAAGACAGAGCTGATTGCTTGTCGTGATCTGAGCCGTCGAGCTGATGAACTGCAACGCCTAATTTGCTGATTGTTAGGTCGTCACCGTACAAAAACAGATTGAAGCAGGTCTCTTTCATGCTTTGCGGCCCGGCCTAAGTTTATAAGCGAAATTGTGGCTTAGCGCCAAGGTATGAGGAATGGCCTTCTCGTTCGCTGACTGTGGCGACGGTGGGCATTCGTATCGGCATCCTCTTGTTTTTCGGTGTTTGCAATCGTATCTCTACGATTGCCACGGGTTGATGTCAATACGCGTGCCACTAATGCTTGACCTCTTGTGTCTTCGTTGACGGCGGCTTGTTCTCTTCTTGCTTGCTCACTTCGAGCACAGTGATCGACATCTCCTGTTTGCCGGGGATAAGCTCCAGCCCCATCGTCTTTTTGAGGACGGCGTTCAGGCTGTCCACGCCTCCTCCGGTAACTTCGAATCTTGCGTCATAGGCGCCGTCGATGCCTGTCTCGTTCACCACCGGGTTCTCCAGGCCGGTTGCCAATATGTAGGCCAGATCGTCCATCGTTCCGTTCATCAGAAGAAATTTGCCGTGCCAGCAGCCTCGCTTTACCCCGTGTGTCGAAGCCGACGGACTGAGGAGTTGCTTGCTCGCATCGGTGGCGCGAAGAATATAGGCCGGCCTGGTCACGGTCTTCGGCTGGATCTGCAGATGGAGTGCGGCCAGGACGGACTGCCGGACAACCGAATCGACCGCGCTTTGGGGCACGTCAAGAGAGTTCACGCGGAGATCGAAGCGCCCCTCCGGCAGCGGGTCCTTCAGAACATAGCGATTGCCAAATGTGTTGAAGACGTCCGTCAGAAGGCTATCGGCGTCTTCTCCAAGCAAGTCCCATCCGGTGGGCGGATGTTTGACAATGGCAGTCTTTGCATCGGGCGAAGCCTTGCTGACAGACACGGAAAACAAAGTGTGGCCGGCGCCCGGGCTGGATGGAACGGTCGTCTCGGTGATCTCCATCGCCGGTTTGAAGACTGGACTTTTTCCTGCTGCGACTGCGCGCAGATCGGCTGCGGTCAACGAATCAATGTCTGTGACCGCGACAATTTTTCCGTTGCCATCGACGATGATGGTCGTCGGCCTTGCCACAATTCCATAGCGATGAAAGACGCCGCCCGAAGCATCGACGCCAACCCAACCAGACATCTTCTTCCTAGTTAAAAAAGTTTGTACGGCCTTCAGGTCCTCATCATCGATGGATATGAACTGGAACTTCGCCGGGTCAAGCGACGCGACAAGCTGGTTGAGGTGCGGGAGGCTCGCCACACACGGAGAACACCAGGTGGCCCAGAACTCCAGCACTACAACCTTGCCTTTTAGGCTTGCCCAGTCTGCTCTCGCTCCCGATGGGGCTTGCAGCAGTTTCAGAGAATTCAAAGGAGGAGCAGGCGTGCCCTTCTTGGGATAGGCCCAGAGCGAAGCCGTTCCAAGCAAGACCGCAAGAAGAGCGATCAGGCTAGCTCGCAAAGCTACGCGAAGGTGCATGCGCTCAAACATCCGCTGCATTTATCTTCCTCCGAATGAACGCAGAAGCGCGTCGCGTAAGGATCTGGAACAAGGGAGCCACAGGCGAAAGAACTCCGGGCAGGAAGTTTCCGCGTACCCTATGTAGCATTCGTCATAGTGAGCCGTCAAGTTCGAGTAGGAGGCGACTATGCGCCCATGCGATTTAGCGGCCGGTCGATGCGGCTGCCTTGGGGAACATGTCTTTGGTGAACATGTCTTTGGGGCACATGACGTGGACGCCGTCGTTGGTGTCGACGAGCTGGGTGATGTCGACGTCGCAGGCGACGGAGATAAGAGCGTAGGCGTCGTCGCGGGAGAGATGCGGGGCCGAGGGGTTCTGCTCGGAGAGGAAGGTGATCATGTTGCGGACGGCCATCTCGGTGGCGGTCTTGAGGTCAGGCGAGAAGCCCATGGCGATGTAGTCGCGCGAGGTTTCGGCGCGTGGCCAGAGGAGATGCTCCTTTGTGGCTTCGCCCTTGTGGACGATGAACTGGAAGGTGCCGGTGAGGAAGGTTTCGAGCGCGGTGATGTCGACTTCGCCGTTGCCCTGGCCGGCGTGGCCGTCGCCGGCTTCGAAGAGTGCTCCGGGCGCGAAGACGGGGTAGAAGATGACGGAGCCCTGGGTGAGCTCCTTGTTGTCCATGTTGCCGCCGTGCATCCAGGGTGGGGCGGAGTTCCACTTGCCGGCGGACTCGGGCGGAGCGATGCCCATGGAGCCGAAGAAGGGATGCAGCGGGATCTCGATGCCGGGCGCGAAGTGCGCGAGCATCTTCGTGCGGTCGAGCGGGATGATCTTGGTGCGGCCGTAGGGGAAGTCGTCGGGGAGGAAGCCGTGGCCGGCGCCGAAGCCGTTGCAGGCGAAGTTGGTGTCGAGCTGAATTTTGAGGACGCGGACCTCGAGGACGTCGCCGGGTTCGGCTTCGGCGATGGCGATGGGGCCGGTGAGGATGTGGCCGCCGGGGCCGCGGTCGGATTGCGGGACGCCGGTGTAGAGCGGGCCGAGCCAGGAGGGGATGTCGGCGGCGGGGACGCCTTCGTGCTCGAGGCGGTTGGGCGGGCCGCAGGTGGAGGCGGTCTGCATGATGACGGTGTCGCCGGAGTGCACGGTGAGGACGGGCTTGGCGTGCGCGGAGTAGAAGCCCCAGGCGACGGTGGTGGGTGTGGCGAGGAGCGTCTGGGTAGTTTGGGCGAGAGCGGGTGCGGCAACAAGCAGCAGAGCAGAGAGCAGGCGGCGAGGGTTTGGCATCGTTGGGATGAGGATAGCGCGGGAGCGTGGAGGATGGGCGGGGAATAGAGACAGAGGCCACAGCCGGAAGTTTGCCGTGTTTGTGTCGGCCGGATCGAAGCATGTCGCGGGCGCGTTCGCCGCGCTGCTGTCTGAGCGGCATGTCCGTGGTCTCAGATGTGTTTGGAAGCGATCAGGGGTCGGTGATCTTCAGCGTGGCAGGGCCGTGCTGAATCTCAGGCCTTGAGCCTTGGCGGTAAAGTTCTTCGATCTGCGACTACACAACAGGCCGGCACTGATCCAAAGCAAGGACCTGGCGTTCCAGTGAGCTACTCTGGGAGGAGAGCCCGGAGTGCAACCCTCGCGAAATTTTTATGAAGAAGGCATACACGGTTCCGAGTATCGATGAGTATCTGCGGCAGCGGTTGATGCCGGTGGAAGGCGCGATTCCGCATATTCCCGGCATTGAGATGTTTGGGAGTTCGATTCCCGCGGGAACTGTCGGTGGAGACCTTTTCGAGTACATCAACTTCCAGCAGCGGTACGACATCGACGCGCGGATTGAGCGGGCGCGGCAGCTGGCGAAAGAGTTTTTGGAGACGCCGCCTGCGGGCGCGCCGGTACGCAATTCCGTCGATGACCACGTGGAATGGCTGAAGGGACGGCCCGGTTACAGTCCGGAGATGGAGATCGAGTACAGGTTTGCGAGGAGTACGGAGCAGGAACGCGTTGCGGAAGTCCTGCCCGAGCTCTATTCAACCGCCGGGATTCTTATCGTCGATGCGCAGGGGCACGGGATCATCCCGGCAAAGATCGCGTCCACGGTTCATGACACCTTCCATGCGTTGATGCTTACGGAATTGGACCGATATGGAAAGACGACGCCGAGACTCTTTGAAAACCTGAACCTGCGGCTGGCCCAATCGGTCACCGCGCGCAATGCGCTGGGGGTGAGCGAAAAGGAACACTCGCGCGAGATTGCGACCATGGTCTATGGCGAGGTGCACCCGGACGGCTCGTTTCGCTTCGCTAACTTCGGGCATCCTCCACCGCTGGTGTTCTCGGCGGAGCACAACCGATTAGTGAAGGTACATGAAGGCCAGATGGCGCAGTTCTTTGCGCTGGGTCTCGAGCTGCCTGAGGACCATCCGGACCGCCAGAGGTATTTCTCGCTCAATTTGAGAAAGCGCATCTTCAACTCGTCGGACGTGGCCGAGCTCAAGTTGATGAGTCCGGGCGACATCCTTGTCCTCTACACCGACGGAGTGTACGACGGCAGTGATGACCAGGCGCGCGAGTTGCTGGAAGATGTTTTGCGAACACACCACCAGGAGTCTGCGAAGGACATTTGCAATGCCTTGATGGAGTTTGCGATCGCGCAGGACGAGCTGCTTCGGCTGAGTGGAGACGAGGCGCTGATCGACGACAAGACCGTGTTGATCGTCAAGCGGACGTGAATCGCTCGCTAGAGATCAACGCCGGTCAGCAATCCATCGTTGGCGGTTCTTCATCTAATAGTGTGGCAAGTATTTAGGATATGGCGGCCCTATTACATCGCGACACGATCTTTAGGGACAGGATCCCTTCCTTCTATTTCTCTTCAATTCGAGCAGCCGGGGCGATTTCCCCGGGTGCGGCTGAGGGTTTCCTGTCGCCGTTCGCTGCACGATATTGCCGTTCGCTGCGATGCACGCGACATCCGAAGGCGGTTGCCGTAGGTTGTCAGATGACGAGAGAGGCGCGGCGTGGTCTGCCGGTCTGTCGGACTCCGGAAGTGCCTCTCGGGCCAGAGCTTAGAACGTAAGGCTGGACGAATACGAAGGAGTGGCGGGCAAGGCTCGCCGGGAAGCTCCTCAGGAGAGAGAAATAATGGGAAAAGCAGTCAAGTTCCTCGAAAAAGGTGTGGTGCTCGGGGCACGTGCGAGCTGGACGGTCTTCGACAAGCTGAACTCTTTCAGCCCCAACAAAAGCTTTACGCCGAAGTGGTCGGACAAGCCGCTGCTGAAGAGCTATCAGAAGGAGAAGCCGCCGCTGGGGTGGCCGCGCACGACTGACTCGCTTTGTCCGAAGTGTATTCCGGAGATTCGGCAGCAGATTGTGGATGGAAAGCTGCCGCACGAGATTTTGCTGAACGAGAAGCTGGGCGAGATCAAGGCGCAGATCATCGAGCGCGATGGCCAGATTCTGATGGTGAAGGACTGCCCGATCCATGGCCACTTCGAGGACGTGATGTCGATCGATCCGGCGATGATGCGGCATCTGGAAGAAGTTTTCCCGGGACGCGACATTCGCGCGCACAACGACGAGAAGCTGCACAACCATGGCACGTCGACCGTGACCCATGGACGTGGATCGGTGCTGACGATCGATCTGACGAACCGCTGCAACATGATGTGCGATCCATGCTTCATGGATGCGAACCAGGTCGGGTTTGTGCATGAGCTGACGTGGGACGAGATCAAGACCATGCTGGACAATGCGGTGCAGATCAAGCCGCGGCGCCAGATGAGCGTGCAGTTCTCGGGCGGCGAGCCGACGCTGTCGCCTTACTTCCTCGACGCAGTCGCGTATGCGCGCAAG
>DATCFM010000051.1:0-8639 GCA_036509515.1 Acidobacteriaceae bacterium | reverse complement strand
GACGGCGCCTATGAAGGGCAGCAGAACTTTGCCGTCGGCGCTGAGCCGGACTTCGGGAGCGTATTCGGGCTGACCGAAGACTTTAATCGTGATGAGATCGCCGGGGGCGAGCTGCGGATCGTGGGCGGCGGGAAAGAGCAGGGCGCGATCGGTGGTGACGGTAGCGGTCGAGGACGTCGAAACCGACGGACCGGGGCCGTTGAACTGGGCGTGGGCCGGGGCAGCGAGCAGGGCCAGGAATGCGAGGGCCAGGAATGCCACTACGAGTGCCGCCAGGGGCGTGCGCGCGGGGCGCGGGAGTGCGGGCGTCGTCTGCCGGATGCGGGCCATCACGAGTCCTCCCCTTTGCGTGAGCCGCGCCCTTTGCCGGGCCGCGATTCCCAGGCCTTGCTGTCGACTCCGGCCGAAGCGTATCCGGAATATCCCGAGTAGCCGTAGTAGGCGTAGTACTCGGGCGAGTTGAGGTCCACGGCATTGAGCACCGTGCCCGTAATTTTTGTGCCGGAGCGGAGCAGAAGATCGCGCGCGCGGCGCACGGCATGCTTGTTGGACTTGCCCTGGCGCACAACCAGCACAACGGCATCGGCCTCGCGGGAGAGGACCACGCTGTCGGTGATGGAGAGCAGGGGCGGCGAGTCCAGCACGATATGGGTATAGATGCCGCGGCAGTGTTCAAGCAGCTGGTGCATGGCGTCGGAGCCGAGCATCTCGGTGGGGAAAGGAGGCACTGGGCCACTGACGAGAATGTCGAGCTTGGGAACCTCGGCCACGTGCTGCACGGCCTCTTCCAGGGTGGTGCTGCCGGTCAGCACCGAGCTGAGGCCGATCTTGCCATTGATGGAGAAGCGGTGGTGCACGGTGGGGCGGCGGAGGTCGGCGTCGACGAGCAGGACGCGGACGTCGCGCTGGGCGAGGACGCAGGCGAGGTTCATAGCCACGGTGGTCTTGCCCTCGCTGGCCGTGGCGCTGGTGAGGAGAATGACCTTGGGTTCGCGTCCGGCGACCGAGAGCAGAAGCGAGGTGCGCAGGGCGCGGAAGCTCTCGGCGAACTGCGACATGGAATTGCCGATGACGCCGAGACTTCGCTGCACGGCAGTCTGGGCGCCTCCCTCGGCGGCGCCGCGGCGGATGCGCGGAATCAGCGCCAGCGAGGGCAGGCCGGAGATGGATTCGATCTGGGCGACGGTGCGGATGCCGGTGTCGAGGTTTTCAAGCAGGAACGCGACCACCAGCCCCAGGGCAAGCATGACCAGCGTGTCCACGAGCATCATCGAGGAGCGCGGACGAAGCGACGGAAGCACCGGAGGAACGGCGCGGTCGACGATGTCGATCTCGGTCGACTCGAGGCCGGCCTCGATGCGGGCGGTCTGCAGCCGCTGGGAGAGACCTTCATAGAGGGTGCGGTTGGATTCGAAGTCGCGTTGCCGCAGCGTGTACGTGACGAGGTCGTCGCGGAGCTTATAGGCTACCGCCTTCTCGGCTTCGAGAGCGGCGTTGGTCTGCGCTTCGTTGTCGCGGGCCGCAATGTAGGCTTCGCGGGCCTGATCGAGCAGGCGGCTCTGCTCCTGCACGATCTGCTGGCCGAGAGTGTCGATCTGCGCGCGCAGCGCCTTGACCTGAGGATTCTTGGGACCGAGGGTGGTGTTGAGCAGAGCTAGCTGCGCCAGCAACGTCTCACGATTGGAGCGCAGGGCAGGGAGCGCGGACGGTAGACCACCTCCTATCTGAGCGCCGATGGTGCCGTCGAGCGCGTCGGGATTCATCGTGCTCAGGGTGTGGAAGCGCGACTGCTGCTGAATGCGATTGAGCTGGGCGGCGCCTGTGGCCTTGGTCAGATCGTCAAGCGAGGATTGAATCTCGTTGTGCTGCGGATCGAAGCCCAGCACGCCGATGTGCTTCTGCAGATCGATCAGCTGCTCCTGCTCGGTTTCTACCTGCTGCTTGAGGTTCTGAAGCTGTTTGGCGAGGAAGCCCGAGACGCGCGTCTGGGCCTCATAGCTGGACGTCAGACTGCGCTGAATGTACTCATCAGTTACCTTGTTGGCGATGTCGGCGGAGAGCTTTGGATCGAGCGTGCTGCAAGTGATCCTGACCAGGTCGGTCTTGGGGACGACATCAACGATGATGTCGCTGTTCATCTGGTTCAGCGTGCTTTGACGGATACTGAGATCGTCCAGGCTCAGATGGCGCGAGGGGCCGGAATAGCCGGTGAAGGCGGCGTTGTTGGCAAGATCGAGGTCGCGCGCGACAGCGAGGAGAACGGTGTCGCTCTTGATGATGGCTACCTGGGTGGGAAGGGTGGAGCTCGATTGGCCGTAGGATCCTGAGCCGTTCATGCGGAACTGGTTGGAGGATCCGGAGTTGATCTCGATGGTGCCGTAGGCCTCGTAGAGCCTGGGCTGCGTGGTTCCTTTGTAGAAGCCGTAGACGAGGCCAAGCAGCGCGATGGCCGCAACGATGTATTTGCGCTTCCGAATCGTGAGAAGCGCATCCGACAAAGTCGTATCGGCGGGGTTGTTCCCGCCGCCAACTGCCACAGTGCTCGGATCTGCGGGCAGAGGAGGCGCTTCAGGCCTTTCGGAGATCATCGGCCTTAGTTTACGCGAAAGATGTTCGGCCGGGCATGAAGCTCAACGGAAGGTACCTGTGGGGAACCGGATGAGGTTCTACAATGCAAAGGCACGGGCAAAAACGAAGAGTAGAAGGCCCTTTTGGGGAGGATGGGGATGGCGGATGCGCGCCGGATAGCGGTCGTCGGGTCAGGCTACGTGGGCCTGGTGGCGGCGATATGCCTCGCGGAGATGGGCCACAGCGTTATCTGCGTGGACAAGGACGAGCAGAAGGTGGCGGCGCTCGAGGCCGGCCACAGCCTGATTCATGAGAAACATCTGCCCGATCTGCTGGAGCGCCATCGCCATAAGCACGTGCGGTTTACGACCGACCTGGCCGAGGCCACGCGGGAGTGCGAGGCGATCTTCATCGCGGTGGGAACACCGCAGGCGGAGAACGGCGACGCCGATCTGTCGTATGTGGAGGCCGTTGCCAGCGAGATCGCGCGGCATATCAGCGGCTACAAGGTCATCGTCGAGAAGAGCACGGTCCCGGTCTACACGAATGAGTGGATCCGGCGCGTGATTGAACGCAATGGGGTGAGCCGCGAGTCGTTCGATGTGGTGTCCAACCCGGAGTTCCTGCGCGAGGGAACGGCGGTGGAGGACTTTCTGCATCCGGACCGGATTGTGGTGGGCGCGGACAGCGAGCGGGCGGCGGAGTTGTTGCAGGCGATCTATGCTCCGCTGGTTACAGGTGCTTACTATGAGCGCGCGGGAGCCATCGGAGGAGTGCGCTCGGCGCAGCAGCCGCCGCCGTTGCTGCTCACCTCGGCCAAGAGCGCGGAGATTATCAAGCACGCATCGAATGCGTTTCTGGCGCTGAAGATCTCGTTCATCAATGCGGTCTCAAATCTGTGCGAGGCGGCGGATGCGAATGTGGAGCAGGTGGCGCGCGGCATTGGGCTGGACTCGCGCATCGGGCCAAGATTTCTGCGGCCGGGCATCGGCTACGGCGGCTCCTGCTTTCCGAAGGATGTCGCGGCGTTTCGTTCGGTCGCGCTGCAGATGGGAGTCGACTTCAACCTGCTGGCCGAGGTGGAGAAGATCAATGTGCAGCAGAAGAAACGCTTTCTGAGCAAGGTGCGCGCGGCGTTGTGGACGCTGCGCGGAAAGCGCCTGGCAGTGCTGGGGCTCGCCTTCAAGGGAGAGACGGACGACATTCGCGAATCGCCGGCGATCGATATGGTCGAGATGCTGCTGGCGGAGGGATGCTGCGTTTCGGCCTACGATCCGGCGGCGATGCAGCGCGCGCAGGCCACGCTTCCGCCCTCCGGGCAGATGATCTACGCGACGGATGCGTATGAGGCAGCGAGGGATGCGGACGCGCTGCTGATTCTGACTGACTGGAAGGAGTTTACGTCGCTTGACTTGAAGCGGCTGCACTCCGCGCTGCGCTATCCGATCGTTGTCGATGGGCGAAATCTGTTCGACCCGGCGGTGATGAAGGAGCATGGCTTTACCTATATGAGCGTGGGCAGACCCGCGGCTACACCGTTGAGGGAGACGGCGGCGGCGGCCCTCTGAGTGAGAGCGCGCTGTCGTCAGGAGAGGGAATGGGAGCGAAGAGGATTCTGGTTACAGGCGCGGCGGGATTTCTGGGCTCGCATCTTTGCGATGCATTGTTGGGCGATGCATTGTTGGGCGATGCGCTGCTGGCGGAGGACCACGAGCTGGTGGGCGTGGATAACCTGGCTACCGGCAATCTTGCCAATTTAAAACATCTCGAGCGCGAGCCACGATTTTCGCTGGAGCAACGAGATATCTGTGAGCCGTTCGATGTCGGGCCTGTGGACTATGTTTTCAACTTCGCTTCGCCGGCCAGTCCTGTGGACTACATGCGTCTCGGCATCGAGACGCTGCGGGTTGGCTCGGCCGGCACGCTGAATACGCTGGAGCTGGCGAAGCGGTATGGCGCCGGCTATCTGCACGCGTCGACGTCGGAGTGCTACGGCGATCCTGAGGTGCATCCGCAGGTGGAGAGCTACTGGGGACATGTGAATCCGATTGGACCGCGATCGGTGTATGACGAGGCGAAGAGATTTTCAGAAGCCGCGGTGTCGGCCTATCGCCGCTATCACGGCGTGAATACGCATCTGGTGCGCATCTTCAATACGTACGGTCCTCGCTTGCAGGCCAACGATGGGCGCGTGATCTCGAATCTGATGATGCAGGCGCTGCGCGGCGATCCGCTGACGGTGTATGGCGACGGATCGCAGACGCGAAGTTTTTGCTATGTGTCGGATCTGATCGAAGGGATTGTGCGGCTGTCGAAGTCGGACGAGCATGAGCCGGTGAACATCGGCAATCCGACCGAGTTCACGATCCTCGAGTGTGCGGCGGAGATCAAGCGGCTGATCGGCTCGACGTCGGAGATTGTGTTCAAGCCGCTGCCGCGAGACGATCCGAAGCAGCGCCAGCCGGATATTACTCGCGCCCGGACGCTGCTTGGATGGGAGCCCAAGGTCGCGCTGCGCGAGGGGCTGGCGCGGTCACTGGATTACTTCAAGGCAGCCGTCGCGTCCGAGCCTGAGCACCGGCAGACTGCGGGCGAGCAGGAGTACTTCAGGCTGGCGTCGGGGCGCTGAGGGTGGGGCAAGAGGTGGGGCAAGATTTTAGATATTAGATTTTAGATGTTAGAGGAGCGGGGTCGAGGCGGCTCAGCTCTTTCGTATCTCGTGTCTCGCTTCACGTATCTAAAATCTAAAATCTCGAATCTAAAATCTCGCTCCTCGCCTCTATTTCGCACCCGGCTCGGGCAGTGTGTGGAGCTTGGGGAAGAACTTCACCTGAACGGCGAAGACGGTGTCGCTCTGCGGGCCGGGCTTGTAGATGGGAGCGTTCCAGTGCTCGTACTGCAGCCACGCGTTCAGCTCGATGTCCTTGTGCAGACGCTTGACGACGTCGATGGTGAACTGGTTCTGGGTCGTGCCGCCGGGAATGAAGTCCTTGGGCGTCTTCTTGTTCAGGTATTCGACCTGGATCTGCTCGTCGGGCGAGAGATGGTAGGTGATCCATGCCTGGCCGCCCTTGGCTTCGCGGCCGATCCAGTCGCCCATAATGAAGCCCTTGTTGGTGTAGCCCTGACGCTGAATGATCTCGTAGTAGTTGAACTGGCCGTTGAGACTGCGCAGCGTTGAGGTGTCAGTGCTGGCGGCCTCGATGCGGAAGTCCATCTTCTCCAGACGAGGGATGTGCGAGATATAGACGCCGGGACGATAGGCGGCGCGGCGTGGCGCGCTGATGGGCGTCACGTCGTCGTGGGCGATGGAGTCGGTATAGAGGGTGACATAACGGCGCACAAAGGGCAGCCGGTAGGAGAAGTTGAAGACGCTGTAGCGGGCACCGGGGTCGTCGCGCGAGTACTTCTCCCCCACTGTCGTATCGCTGAAGTCGAAGAAGCCCTTGAAGAAGGTGTGCAGCGTAATCGGTTCGTTGCAGGGAGTGACGACGTTGGTGGTGACATCCAGGCAGCCGTGTCCCTTCCCGCCCCAGAGAATGGTGCGCTGGAAACCGAACTCAAAGTTGCTGGTGGGACGGAAGGCGAACATCTCCGAATGCGCCCAGGGATCGTTGGGAAAGGTATGGCCTTTGAGTGAGCCGACAAAGAAGTCGTAGCGCACCGGGCCGAGCAGATCGGAGATCAGAGGAATGTGCAGCGGCTCGACGCGGTTGATGCGGAACGAGTACATGTTCTCCGCATTGTTGCTCCAGGCCATGGCGCCGCCCTGCGCTGGGCCGAGCCAGGCGTCGGATTTGCCGAAGGAGATCTCGTGGCCGAGGAAGTGAAAGGAGAGGTTGGCCTCCTGCAGGCGGAACGAATTCTGCGCGCCCGTGTTGCCGTAGGGGATGGTCGCCTGCGGGGCGTTGGGCGGCGTGAAGGGACAGATCTCATCCAGGCAGGAGAGCTGGTTGGCCAGCGCGAGAGTATAGCCAGGACCAGCAGGCGAGTGCTGGTATTCGCCGCGAATGTAGAGCGAGAAGCGGCCCATCTCATTCACGCTGGAGAAGCCGGTGATGTTGTTGAAGCCGGGCTCGTAGGGGCGGCCGTAATCGTTGTTGATGGTCTGGCCGAGATGGAAGCTGTCGCGCAGGGTCTGCCCGTCAATGCCCATGAAGCGTGTGTAGATCGACTCGGCGCCCCAGACTTCGCCGCGGTGGAGGTTGGGGCCGGGTGCTTCGGCGGCGAGGTACTCCTGGAGCTTTGCGAGGATCGCCTCGGCCTCGGGGTCGCCTTCGGCCATAACCTCGCCGGAGGTTTTTTCCAGCATGTGCAGCAGGCTGCGGCGGGTCCACGGGCGCATGCCGATGAAGGCGCTGTCGAGATAGCCCATCGAGTAGAGGCGCAGCGCCATGGGGTACACAGGGCTGTCGACCGGGATGTAGCTGGAGCCGAGCGCGTCGGTCCAGGGAGCCTCCGGCGTGAGCTGGTAGGCAGGCATGCTCGGAACCGAAGCGACCGTGGTCGCGGCCGGCATCGCCGTCTGCGTCCCGGCGGGTGCGGGAGGAACCTGAATGGGTTTGGTCAGCTCATCGGGTTGCGATGGGGTTTGCGATGGGGGTTGTGACGGCGTGGAAGAGCTCGCGCCGGCCGGAGCCGCGGGTGGGTTCGCGTTGCCGGATGGAGTTGCCGTGGCGGGCGCGCTCTGGGATTGCGCAGGCTGTGCCTGTTGCGGAGTGGCCGGTTCCTGTGCCGGCGGCGGGGATTGGAGCGTTCCGGGTGTGGGCGCCGCGACGGAAGGCAGGCTGCTCCCAGGCACCGGCGTCGCGGCGGGCAGCGAGGTGGGGGGCTGGGTCTGCGTAGGCGGCTGCGCGGGAGTTTGGCCAAAGGCCGGCTCCGTCCCGGCGAGGGCGATGGTGATCGCTACTGTAGTCACCACAACGGACAGAAGGCGGGTGCGGAGGAGATGCTGTCGCAGAGGCCGGGAAAAGAACATGAAGTCAGTGTACTGGCGGGGTGCGGCGGTTGGGGTGCGAGAACGAGGATGGGAAGCGCAGACTATACCTCCAGTGAGATGCCGCGCGCTGACATATAGGTTTCGAGCCGGGCGACGGGCTGCTGCTTTCGCGGGAGAGGGGCGGGGCTGAGGACGGCCCAGAGGATCGAGGGGCCGCCCTGGGCGCGGGCGCGCGCGGTAGTCTCCTGCATCACGCGGAAGACGGCTACAGCGTCGTCGCCGTCGACGGGGAAGAGCGGGAGGTGGAGTTTTTTTGCGAGCTGGCTGACCGCAGGCCAGGTGAGCGGGGTGTTTTTGGCGCTGGAGTCTGCGCGTGAAGCGCGGCCTGCGCTGGAGTCCGCGCAGATGAGCAGGAAGGGAAGCTGATCGCGGTGCGCCCAGGTAATTGCGTCGAGCCAGCCGGGCTCGCGTGTGCCGGGCTCCATATAGGCCACCGTCAGATGGGCGGGGCTGGCGGCCTGCATGCCGCGTGACGCCCCTGCGCAGAGCGGGAGGCGCAGGTTGGGCGGGAGATCGTTTTTGGGTGCCGTTGAAATTGAGGCCGGGGCCAGCTCGCGGAGAGTGCGGTCGTTGGCCGGGCCGGAGAGCAGGTCGCCGGGGGTGAGGTGCAGCAACATGGAAGCAAGCAGCGCTTCGCGGGCGCTGGTGTGCGGCTGGCGGCGTTCGAGCTTGCGGACGCGGAGCATGAGCGCATGCAGCTCGCGTAGGCGGTGTTGCGGCAGAAGCGGGTTGTCGGCCAAGCCGGGATCCTCTCCGTGGTCTTGTCTGGATGGAAGCTGGTTTGCGCTGTGAGGTTGCTGCCAGGCTGTATCGAACGATTCAGACCGTCAGCGCACCGAACAGAAAGCAGGTCCTTCGCTACGCTCAGGATGACAATTTCCCTAAAAATGTCAGGCTTTGGCGGCTCCGATTGTTTCGGTGGGCAGGCCGAGGTCGGCGAAGGCTTGCGTCGCGATCTTCGCCTTGATGACGCCATCGCGCGCCAGCTTGGAGAGCGCGGCGGCGGCGATCGATTCGGCATCGATCTCGAAGTGGCGGCGCAGGTGCTCCCGGTTGTCGGAGCGGCCGAAGC
>DATCFM010000050.1:0-3741 GCA_036509515.1 Acidobacteriaceae bacterium | reverse complement strand
CCCCACAATCTTCCCCAGCGTAGTCAAATCCGGCAGCCCGCCCAACTCGCTCGCGAACAACTCCTGCGCTCCACCAGCTGCCAGCCGAAACCCAACCATCACTTCATCAAAAATCAACAGCGCCCCATGCTTCTGCGTAATCTCACGCAGCCCCTTCAAATATCCAGGCTCCGGCAACACCGTCCCCGCATTCCCCACCACGGGCTCCAGAATCACACAGGCAATCTGCTCTGGATGAGACTCAAACGCCGCTTCCACCGCAGCCAGATCGTTATACGGCAACGCCAACGTATGCATCACCGTCTCCGCCGGAACCCCCGCCGACCCCGGAATCCCAAACGTTGCCACACCACTTCCCGCCTTCACCAGCAATGCGTCCGCATGCCCGTGATAGCAGCCCTCAAACTTGATCACAAACGGCCGCCCCGTAAACCCGCGCGCCAGCCGTATCGCCGACATGCAAGCCTCCGTCCCCGAGCTCACAAACCTCATCTTCTCCATCGATGGATAGCACTCCTGCACCAACTCCGCGAGGTTCGCCTCCGCCGCCGTGCTCGCACCAAACGACGCACTCTTCCCCGCCGCCTCGCGTATCGCCGCCACCGCCGGAGGATACGCATGCCCCAGCAGCATCGGCCCCCACGACCCAAACAGATCCACCAGCCGATTACCGTCGGCGTCGATCAAATACGCGCCTTCCGCGCTCTCCACAAACGGCGGATTCCCGCCCACTGCCCGAAATGCGCGTACCGGCGAATCCACGCCCCCCGGCAAAAATCGCTCAGCGCGCCGTTGCAGCTCCGCCGATCGTGCAAAAGAAAGTACCATAGACTCAAGTATAGAAGTCGCTTCACAATCGACTGATAAACTTGTCGTCATTGCATATCCTTGAGCAAGCGAAGGCGGCCTCTTTTGGCTAAATCAAAACTAGACGACGGAGCAAAGACTCCGCGTGGCAGCACCGCGACGCCTGTGCATCAGGAAAGCCGCGCCGTGCGCAACGACGATCATGCGATCGTCTCCACCGACCGCCACGTCCTCGCCAACGACCGCATCAAAGGCCTCGCGCGCCGCACCTTCAACAAGCAGGTCCTCAGCGAAATCGGCGGCTTCTCCGGCCTCTTCGCACTCGACGCCGTCCGTTACCCCGACCCCGTCCTCGTCGCCTCCACCGACGGCGTCGGAAGCAAACTCGAGCTCGCCATCCAGCTCGGCCTCCACTCCAGCATCGGCTCCGACCTCGTCAATCACTGCGTCAACGACGTCGCCGTGCAGGGCGCCACGCCCCTCTTCTTCCTCGACTACTTCGCCGCCGGCTTCCTCGATCCCGACGTCGTCCAACAGCTCATCAGCGGCCTCGTCGACGCCTGCAAAGCCAACGGCTGCGCCCTCCTCGGTGGCGAAACCGCCGAAACCCCCTGGCTCTACGGCCACTCCGACTACGAGCTAGCAGGCTTCCTCACCGGAGTCGTCAGCCGCCCCCGCATGCTCACCGGCGAAGCCATCCGCGAAGGCGATTACCTCCTCGGCCTCCCCTCCACCGGCCTCCACACCACCGGCTACTCCCTCGCCCTCAAGCTCCTCCTCGGCACCGCCGGCTATCGCCCCGAGCAATACGTCAATGAGCTCGGCGATAAAGTCGGCGCCGCCCTCATGCGTCCGCATCGCAGCTATCTCTCCCCCATCCGCAAGCTCATTCAGGCAGAGGTCGTCAGCGGCTTCGCTCACGTCACCGGCGGCGGCCTCACCGAAAACCTCCCCCGCGTTCTCCCCCGCGGCCTCGCCGCGCACGTCGACCTCTCCACCTGGGACCCGCCGCCGCTCTTCGCCCACCTGCAAGCCCTCGGAAGCCTGGACACCGACGAGATGTTCCGCACCTTCAATATGGGCGTCGGCCTGGTCGCGGTCATTCCCGCCGACCTGCTCAAGAAAGCCCGCCTCACCCTCACCCGCATGAACGAACGCTCCGTAGTCATCGGCCGCGTCATCCGCAAATCCCCGCCCAGAGTCATCTACTCCTAGCCGCCATCTTCCCACGGATTGATCACATCCACGCCAGCCGCAACAAACGGCGCCACATCCCGCGTCGCCACAGCAAATCCGTGCACCTTCGCAATGGCCGCAATCTGTCCATCCGCCATCGGCAGCGTATACCGTCTTGCTCTTGCATGCGCGACGACGACTCCATAAGCCATCCCCGCCTCCCGATCGAACGAGAGCATGGGCGTGACAACGCGCTTCGTCAAAAATCTATCCAGCGCATCGGCCAGCGCTTGTTGTCTCTTCCCCGCAGGAAGCATCGCCAGTCCAGCCATAAGTTCTGCGAGGCTGATAGCGGTAACGTACAGTGTCCGAATATCTTGCCCGTTGAGCCAGGCTACGACGTTAAGATTTGCGTTCGGTTTGGTTGGCTCAGAGATGACGTTCGTATCCAGAATGATCATTCAAAGATCGCTGGCTCAAGAGGGGTTTGATCTCTTTTGATCTCAGGCAGCGGACCGTACTTCCGTCCCAGCTCTTGCAGTCGCGTCCCCAGCCCCTTCTCCGGACGCACCGCCTCATCCAGAATCGCCCGAATCTCCGCCTCTGTACTATTTCCGCGCCGCGCTGCGCGTTGCTTCAGCGCTCGATGTGTCTCAACCGAAATATTCCGCACCGTCACTGCTGGCATCGAGACATCTCCCCCGTTGATATCACTTTCAGCTTAATGATATCACCCTACTGCGCCATGCCCGCAAACTGTGTCTTGTAAACGATCACGCCCAGGATCAACACCAGCGCCTGAAAGTACAAAAACGTCCGCGTGCTCGGCTTCTCCGGCTCATCATGCGTGAAGCAGCGCCACGTCATGCCCAGCCCCACAATCGCAAAGATCCATTGCGTCGTCTGCCCAAACAGATCACCATTCGTAATCGTCAGCGCAAACAGCACGTAGCAGGTCGCAGCAACCAAACCACGCTGCAGCTTCGACAGCGCAAACGTCGCCTGCGCACCATCCAGCCCCAGCACTGGAACCAGGTTCAGGAAATTTATCCACGCCCCCACATACACCAGCACCAGAAAAATCGGCAGGTGCGTCGACACAAACAACCCATAGCAGGCCACCGCTGCGAGCAGTCCATACAGCGGCCCGGCCAGCGAGATCGACGCCAGATCTTCCAGCGACACGCCCTGCGAATACCACCGCACATACGCCCCCATCATCGGGAGAAACACCGGCAGATCCGCCTTCAATCCACGCCGTCGCACGGCAACATAGTGACCCATCTCGTGGATGAACAAACATGCGATAAACCCTGCCGCAAACTGCCATCCAAACAGCACCCAATAGATCCCGAAGAACGCCAGGAAGCTCAACAGAAATTTCAGCTTCAGCAGCAAAAAAATCGCCGACTTGATCTTGACCAGAAACAGCGCAATCGGCGCAAACGGTCCCAGCCGCTTGGTCCACTTCTTCTTCGTATCCTCCGCCGCTTTCATCCGCGCATCGATCTGCGCGATATGCTGCCGCACGCTCTCCGCCTGCGTCGTCTCTTCCGGCAACCACACCAGCGCCGACCGCCACCTGTCCCGCGCCTCCGTCCACTTCTGCTCCTGCTCCAGTTGCTGCGCCGAGTACGCAATCTCCCCCAGGTGCACGCCATACGTCAGCGTCTGGCAGTCCGGACAAGCCAGCGTTCCCTCCGGCAGCCAGTGGCTGCAGGACGGGCATTGATGGATCACCTCAGGCGGCGCGGGTTC
>DATCFM010000049.1:0-6699 GCA_036509515.1 Acidobacteriaceae bacterium | reverse complement strand
CTGGGTTCAGGCCGCGATCGACCTCGCGACCTGCGGCCTCATCGCCGCGCTGGTTGACCGCCTCGCCGGTCGCCGCGCGGGCCTGTGGGCGCTATGGTTGAGCGCCCTCTGCCCCTTTACGGCGAATTACGCGGCCGTGGCGCTCGCCGAGACCTGCAGCCTGTTCTGCGTGGCCCTCGCCTTCTTCGCCCTCCAACGCTGGATCGCAGCTCGGCGTACCCAGGGCCGGACATGGCTATGGGTCGTGCTGATCGGCTTTGCGCTGGCGTGGGCCGTGCTTTTGCGTCCGGATGAAGGTCTGCTGGCGGCCGCAGTCGTTCCGGTGATGCTCTGGGCAGGCTGGCGCTCCGGAGCGAGCCCAGAAATCAAGAGAACAGTCGTCAAGAGCACGGTCGTCAAGAGACTCGCGCCCGCCCTCGTGGCCTCGCTCTTCGTCCTGCTTCCGCTATCGCTATGGGCCACCCGAAACTGGCGCGTCTTTCACGTCTTTCAGCCACTCGCTCCGCACTATGCGAACGACCCGGACGAGGAAGTCCCCTACGGATTCATGCGCTGGTACCGCACCTGGGCCATCGGCTTTCCCTCCACCGTGAAAGTCTATTGGACGTACGACGGATCGCCTGTCGATATGCACGATCTGCCCGCACGCGCCTTCGACTCCCCCGCGCAGCGCGCCCAGACGGCTGCGCTCTATGCGCAGTACAACCAGGATCAGTCGTCAACGCCCGCGGTAGACGCGGGATTCGCGCGTCTCGCCGCGGAGCGTGTGGCTGCGCATCCCCTGCGCTACTACGTTCTGCTGCCGGTCGCCCGCGAGCTCGATATGTGGTTTCGTCCGCGCACCGAGCTCCTGAAGATTCCGCTCGACTGGTGGCGCATCCGCGAGCACCCGCGCGCTTCGGCTGTCGCCATCGCATTCGCACTCCTGAACGCAGCCTACCTCGCCCTCGCCCTCGCAGGCCTGTTGCGCTGGCGGCGCGCGCAATGGAGCGGCTATGCCGCGCTCGCCTGCGCGATGGGGATCTTCTTCGTCCTACGCTGCGCCCTGCTCCTCACCATCGACAACTCGGAGATGCGCTACACCCTCGAATGCTTCCCTGTCCTGCTCGTAGCAGGCGGCCTTGCATTCATGTCCGGGCGTATCGACGTAGAGACAATCTCTAAACGTTGAGATAAGAAATTGTCATCCTGACCCTGATCGAAGCCGAAGGGGAAGGATATGCTGTTCGTTCGTAGCGCCGACATCTTCTCCCATAACTCGACACACCCACCGCGAACAATAACCCTCAATGCTGGATCGGCGTCGCACCCTTGGGAATGTTGTAGGGTTTTTTGTCGATGCGCCCATTGAGTCGCAGGTTGGAGTAGGTCGCGGTCCGGTTGTCGCCGTTCGGCGCGAAAAAAATCTGCTTCAGCGAAAGCCCGCGCACCGGATCGATCCAGATCGTTACATGCGAGAACGTGCTCTTCACGCTCGGGTCTTTGCTCACCAGATCCAGCTTCTCGGTCTTCACGCCGTCGATCGTCTCCGGCCCTTGGTCGTTGATCTGCCATGCGCTGTCGAGGTCCTTGCCGCTGCCGCCGAAACCCAGCGTAAGAAAGCTGTTGTAGCGTGCCTGGTTGGCGCCGGCCTTGAACAGGTCCACCTGGTTCACGCCCGGCGTATAGATGCGCAGCATCGCTCCATCGAAGCCGATGACCTTCGATGGAGTCGCGGCCGGCTTGCCATCCGGTCCCAGGTCATAGAACAACGCGCCCATGTGCTCCGTGCTGCCCGCGCGCTCCACATACAGCGAGCCCGTCTCAATCGTGTGGTCGTTCACCACGCGTGTGTAGTTGTCGTAGCGAACATCCGCCTGTGCGCTCTTGAAGTGAGCGCTGGCCGCGTCCATCTGCGCGAGCACCGCTTTCAGCTGCGGACTCTGCGCCCGCGCCGCTGCAAACGTTGCTAACCCGATAACCCAGGCAACACACACGCTGCGAACTTTCATAAGTCTCCTCTGGCCGGTTCGTCGACGATCCCTGGCGATCTTGCAGTTCAGATGGTTAGATGGGGGTTCGTGGAATTTAGAGTGGGATTTAGAAATTGTCATCCTGAGCGCAGCGAAGGATCTGCTTTGCTTTTGCTTTTGCTGGTGGCGTTGCTTTCTGTCACTCCCGAAGAGAATCTGCTGTCCATCTATCGCAGCACGGTAACGTCGTAGGCAACGATCTGCCCTCGCGTGTCCTTGACCGGAGCGATACGCTCTACCGTGACCTGCCCGACCAGCGGCTGGATCACCTTCAGCGCAGCATCCTCGAGCGCGGGCCCGCTGGCGTTGTGTACGTCGGCGGCGCGGACCGTATAAACGAAGCGCTGTGCCGTAGCCGTGTGCCCTGCATAGCGAACCAGCACCTGGCTGGATTGCAGCGCGACCGGCGGCGCGGGCCGGTCCTTGAAGTCGATAAAGCGCGGCGCAATAAACAGGAAGAGCAGGATGAGCGTCACCATCACGTCATAGTGGAAGCTGCCGCGCTCGTAGGTCCAGAAGATATAGCTGCGAATCGTGCGAATCATGCTAGCCCTCGCAGGTTCTGTTTTCGGATAATCGTTTCGCCGCCCATATACGGTTGGAGTGCCTCCGGAATGCGAACGCTGCCATCGGCCTGTTGATAATTTTCAAGCAGCGCCAGATACGTTCGCCCAACCGCCAGGCCGCTGCCATTCAGCGTGTGAACGAACTCCGTCCTCGCCTGCTTCCCATCGCCACCGCTCGCAGGCTTGTATTTAATATTCGCGCGACGCGCCTGGAAGCTCTCGAAGTTGGAGCAGGAGCTGATCTCGCGATAGGTCTGCTGCCCGGGCAGCCATACTTCAAGATCATAAGTCTTCGCCGACGAGAAGCCCATGTCGGCCGTACACAGCAGCATGCGACGGTAAGGCAGGCCCAGCCGCTCCAGCACAGTCTCCGCATGGCCCGTCAGCGCTTCGTGCTCCGCATAGGAGTCTTCCGGGCGCGTGAACTTCACCAGCTCCACCTTCTGAAACTGATGCTGCCGGATCATGCCGCGCGTGTCCTTGCCGTGCGAGCCCGCCTCGGAGCGAAAGCACGGCGTGTAGGCGCAGAACGAAACACTGCCCGCGCTAAGGTCGATGATCTCATCGCGAAAGATGTTGGTCACCGGCACTTCAGCCGTCGGAATCATCCAGTGATCACTCTCCTGCAACTCGCCGGGAACGAAGGCCCCTTTATCGTCGCAGTGAAAAAGATCGGCGGCAAACTTCGGCAGCTGCCCCGTGCCGAACAACGAACGCGAGTTCACCATGTAAGGCGGAAGCACTTCCGTATAGCCGTGCTCGCGAATGTGCAGGTCGACCATGAAGTTGGCCAGCGCGCGTTCCAGCCGCGCCCCCGCGCCGAAGTGCAGCACGAAGCGCGCGCCGGAGATCTTGGCCGCGCGCTCAAAGTCCAGGATGCCAAGCGCCTCCCCCAGCTCCCAATGCGCCTTCGCGGTGAAGTCGAATTGCGTCGGCTCACCCCAGGTCTTTTCCACCCGGTTGTCCTGCTCACCCGCGCCCACCGGCACAGAATCGTGCGGCAGGTTGGGGATCTGCTGCAGCACGGTCTGCATCTGCTGGTCGGTGCTGTCCGCTTTCCCTTCAAGCTCGGCGATGCGCTCTTTCAACGAGGTCGTTTCCAGACTGATCGCGGCAACGTCCTTGCCTTCGCGCTTCAACCGGCCGAACTCCTGCGAAAGCGCATTGCGCTGCGCCTTCAGGGTCTCAACCTCGGTAATGGCGGCGCGGCGCCCGCTGTCGAGCGCGGCAAAGTTGCCCAGCAGCGAGCTGTCCCCGCCACGCTGGCGCAGTTTTTCTTCGACCAGCGGAAGGTTGGCCCGCACAAAGGCTAAATCGAGCATACTCAGACATTTTAGCGTGGGAACGCCGCCCCGGTCCCGCCCCAGCAACCCGACCCTCCCCTCCGAAGACTTTCCCCTCAAAGCAGGCACCGCACGGAAAAACATCCGCCCCGCGCATCCGATACTCTAATCATCGGACAAACCCATGGACACCTTCCGCAACGAGCCCTTCACCGACTTCTCTCTGCCTGAAAATCATCGCGCCATGCGCCACGCGCTCGACCAGGCCCGCACCGAGCTAGGCCACACCTACGATCTCGTCCTCGGCGGCCATCCTACCCAGACCTCGCAGCGCTTCACCTCCACCAACCCGGCGCACCCCTCCGAAATCATCGGCGAACACTACGCCGCAGGCCAGCCCGAGGTCGAAGCCGCCGTCGCCGCCGCCTCGGCCGCCTTCGCAACCTGGTCCCGCCGCCCTGCCGCCGACCGCGTCGCCCTCCTCCGCCGCGCCGCCGCTCTCCTCCGCGAGCGTCACTTCGACTTCTGCGCCTGGCTCGTCCTCGAGGTCGGCAAGAACTGGGCCGAGGCCGACGCCGACGTAGGCGAGTGCATCGACTTCCTCGAGTTCTACGCCCTCGAAGCCGAACGCCTCGACGCCGTCACGCCGCCCATCCAATATCCCGGCGAGCGCAACCTCCTCCGCTACGTCCCCCTCGGCGTCGGCGCCGTCATCCCGCCCTGGAACTTCCCACTCGCCATCATGGCCGGCATGACCGCCGCCGCCATCGTCACCGGCAACACCGTCGTCCTCAAGCCCTCGCCTGACGCCCCCACCATCGCCTCCCGCTTTCTCGCGCTGCTCCAGGAAGCCGGCCTGCCCGACGGCGTCGTCAACCTCCTGCAAGGAGGCCCCGAACCCGGCCGGCTGCTCGTCGAGCACCCGCAAATTCGCTTCATCGCCTTCACCGGCTCCAAGAAGGTTGGCCTCGAGATCCACGAGCGCGCCGCCCGCACCCAGCCCGGCCAGCACTTCATCAAGCGCACCATCCTCGAGCTGGGCGGCAAGGACGCCATCCTCGTCGACGCCGACGCCGACATCGATGCCGCCGTCGATGGCGTCGTCGCCTCAGCCTTCGGCTTCAACGGCCAGAAGTGCTCCGCCTGCTCCCGCGTCATCGTCGAAAAGTCCATCCACGACGCCTTCACCGAGCGCCTCCGCGACCGCGTCGCCCAGCTCAAGACCGGCGACCCCGCCGACAACGTCTATACCGGCCCCGTCATCAACAAGGCTGCCTATGATCGCGTCCTGAACTACATCAAAATCGGCGAACAGGAAGGCCGCGTCCTCGCCGGCGGCTCCGCCCTCACCAACCCTGACGCCGGCTTCTACATCGCCCCCACCGTCATCTCCGAAGTCGCCCCCACCGCCCGCCTCGCCCAGGAAGAGGTCTTCGGCCCCGTCCTCGCCGTCATCCGCGCCGACAGCTTCGACCACGCCCTCGAGATCGCCAACGACACCGAGTACGGCCTCACCGGAGCCATCTACTCCAGCTCGCGCGACAAGCTCGATCGCGCCACCCGCGACTTCCAGGTAGGCAATCTCTACCTCAACCGCAAGTGCACAGGAGCCATGGTGGGAGCCCATCCCTTCGGCGGCTTCAACATGAGCGGAACCGACTCCAAAGCCGGTGGCCCCGACTACCTTCTGCTTTTCACGCAAGCTAAGTCCATCGCTGAAAAGAAGGGCGTCGCCTCCTAAGCCGCCGAGAAGCAGGAAAAGCGCATGGCATTTAAGCCATGCGCTCTTCGTCTGAAACCTCTAACTCCCTGGCTGGCTCAAGCGTCGATCCTCTCCTCCAGGCTCTAGGCCCGCAGAAGAGAGGGAGCCTTAGCCTCGGAAGAATGCTTTTCCATCCGCGCCCTGTGCGCAGGATGCCGGACTCCTTGCCTGCGTACAAACAGTTCTCCACAAAGTTGCCAACTGAAAAATGACAGTTGAATACTCAGTGCTGTCCTACGTTGACGCCGTTTGACTCGATCCATCACGCGCTCCTTACCAGCTTTTCGCGCACCCGCTCTGCGGCCTCGGCCAGCGCCCGATGATGAATCGTAAATAGCGCCAGTTCAAGGCGATCGCTCACGCCGGTCTTGTCATAGATGCTGCGCAGATAGTTCTTCACCACCTGCTCCTTGGTTCCCAGCTGCAGCGCAATCTCTTTGTTCTTCGACCCCTCGGCGATCAGCGCCACAATCTGCAGCTCCTTCGGCGTCAGCCGTTCCAGCACATTCGTGCCCACGCGGTCCGGCGACGGCATCGTCTTCAGATTCGACCGCTGCACACACCGCTGCCCCGCGGCCACACGCAACAGGCAATCCACCAGCTGCGCCCCGGCCACGGACCGCAGCACCGTCCCCTCCACACGCGCCGCATAGGTCTCATCCAGCGTCGCCCCGTGCTCCAGAATCAGGATCGACCGGCTCCCCGCCTGTTCCACCCAGTCCAGCAGCTCATTCACATCCGGCGCAATGCTCGACGGATAGATCACAATCGACTTCCGCAGGCTGCCGACCGCCTCCTTAAGCTGTTCATAGTCCGCGCATTGCGCCACTACCTGTAGAGTTCTTTCCTGGCTGAGCACACGCGCCACGCCTGCGCGAAAGATTGCCTGATTGTCGGCAAGAATCACTTGATGAGCCAAAAGGGTCTCCTGGCAATCCTTCCTCCCCACACTGCCAGGGAGAACGGACCGGTGCCACTTCTCGACTGATCAGAAACCACGCGTACCTCACGGGGTATCCCACAAACTCGCCACAGGACTCCCCATAAACCTCATATTGCGACCTTTACGTCGTATT
>DATCFM010000048.1:0-3308 GCA_036509515.1 Acidobacteriaceae bacterium | reverse complement strand
TGCGGCCGGCGTCGTCATCGCGCCCCAGCCGCTCACGGAGCTAGTCCCTGTCACGCGCACCAAAGACGACGCCATCGTCACCAGCTACGACATGAAGGCCGTCGAAAAAATGGGCCTGCTGAAGATGGACTTCCTCGGCCTCACCACCCTCACCGTCATCGACGATTGCCTCAAGCTCATCAAGATCAACCGCGGCGAAATCGTTGACCTCTCGCTCATCGCACTCGACGATCTTGAGACCTTCGAGAAGGTCTTCCATCGCGCCCTCACCTCCGGCGTCTTCCAGTTTGAATCCGGCGGCATGCGCGACGTCCTCCGCCGCTACAAGCCCAGCTCCATCGAGCATCTCACCGCGCTCAACGCCCTCTATCGCCCCGGCCCCATGTCCATGATCGACGACTTCATCAAGCGCAAATGGGATGCCAGCCTCATCGAATACACCCTGCCGGAACTCGAGCCGCTGCTCAAGGAAACCCTCGGCGTCATGGTCTACCAGGAGCAGGTCATGCAGATCTCGAACGTCATCGGCGGCTACTCGCTCGGTGGCGCCGACCTCCTTCGCCGCGCCATGGGAAAGAAGGATGCCGCAGAGATGGAGAAGCAGCGCGCCATCTTCCTCGCCGGCGCAGCAGAACGCAAATTCAACAAGGCCGCCGCCGGAGAAATCTTCGACCAGATGGCCAAGTTCGCAGGCTACGGCTTCAACAAGTCGCACTCGGCGGCGTATTCACTACTCGCTTACCAAACCGCGTGGCTCAAGACCCACTACCCAGTCGAGTTCATGGCCGCGCTCCTCACCTCCGAAACCTCGAAGCCTGAAAATGTAGTGAAGTACATCGGCGAGTGCCGCGAGATCAACATCTCCGTCGTCCCGCCCGACGTCCAGGTCTCCGCCGCCACCTTCACCCCGACGGGCGACGAGATCCGCTTCGGCCTCGCTGCAATTAAAAACGTCGGCCACAACGCCATCGACTCCATCATTCAGGCAAGGACCGCGCTGCAGCAGCAGGGGAGGGAAGGCTTCGCATCCCTGTGGGAGTTCTGCGACAAGATCGATCTCCGCCTCATGAACAAGCGCGTCCTCGAGTCCCTCTGCAAGGCCGGAGCCCTCGACGCCTTCGGCCCGCGCGCCGCCGTCTTCGCCGCACTCGACAAGGCCATGGAGCGCGCTCAGAAATCCCAGCGCGACACCGCCTCCGGACAGCACGGCCTCTTCGGCATGTTCGATGAGCCCGGCCCTGCCAACTCCAGCACCAACGACGACGCCCTCCCCGCCGCCCCCGAGTGGGACGAGCACACTCGCCTCCAGAATGAAAAAGACGTCCTCGGCTTCTTCGTCTCCGGCCATCCCCTAGACAAGTATCGCGAGAAGCTCCGCAACCTCAAGGTCGTCGACACCGCCACCGCCTGCGAGATGAAGCCCGAGCCCACCGTCTTCAACCGCGGCCGCCGCGAGGAAGGCTCCAACGAGATCCAGATCGCCGGCGTCATCACCGGCCTCAAGGTCGCAAAATCCAAGCGCTCCGGCGAGATGTACGCGCAGGCCTCCCTCGAAGACACCGTCGGAAAAATCGAACTAATCGCCTTCGCTTCGGCTTATGAAAAGTTAGCGGAAAAATTAAAAATCGATGTCCCCGTTCTAGTCCGAGGCGTTCTGCGCGGCGAAGAAGACGCCGCCCCCAAGCTAGCCGTCACCGGCATCATTGCTCTGGAAGACGTCAAGCTCAAGCTCCCCGACGCCCTCCGCATCCGCGTCCCGCTGCACAGCCCCGACGCCGATCTCCTCGCCAAACTCGACGCCCTCTTCCACGCCTTCCCCGGCACCGGCAAGCTCATGCTCCGCCTCGAAGAGCCCGACCAGTTCGCCGTCGATCTCGAACCTCAGGGCATCACCGTAGCCGCCGACGTAGCCTTCATCGAGCAAGTCGAATCCCTCGTCGGCCGCGGCGCCGTCCAGGTCATCCAATAAGCCTGAGGACAGAGCCATGAAAGTTCTCCCTGCGTTTGTCCTTGCCTTCCTTCTTCCCGCAGCTATCGCGCAGGGCCCCGCACCTCTGCCGCGAAACTACAAGCCGATCCTCGACAACGCAGATGTCCTCGTACAGCGCGTCCACTACGGCGCGCACGAATTTGTCCCCATGCACGATCATCCCGCCGTCACGACAGTCTACGTTTACCTCAACAACAGCGGCATCGTCGACATCGCTCATGAAGGCGGCAGCACGCTCCATCGGCCGCCTACGCACACCGGAGCCTTCCGCGTCAGCCCCGGAGCCTTCGAGCGCCACTCCGTGCAAAACACGAGCGACCTTCCATCAGACTTTCTGCGCATCGAATTGAAGCATGTTCCAATCAAATCTCTGCCCGCCGAATTCCGCGGACAAGCCCCCAAAGAGCCCTACCATTCCGCCACCGAAACGCTCTACGACAACCCAGCGTTACGCGTTGAACGCGTTATCTGCGCAGCAGTCGAGAAATGCGGCGACGGAATCGAAGCGTCGCCCTCTGTTGTAGTTGTCATCCCTCTCAACTCCACCCGTGAGCCGAAGCAGAACCCAGTGATCTGGCTTCCAGCAAACAAAGACCTTTCGGACATAGGATCCAAGGCCATCGAAGGCCTCGACGAACCTTACGAAATCCTCCGCATCGTCCTACCAAAACACTAAGCCCCGGCGCCCAAACCTTCCGCATCTCCCTCCTGTACCCCAACGAACCACACCGCATCGAATCCCCAAGGGCCAAGCCTCAGCACCTTTGACCTGGAAGCTCCGTCCTTCACTAACCACTAGCCACTACCCACTAACCACTAACCCCTGTCTTTCCCGTACAATCGTGTAGGTCGCACGCTATGGCAGAAAACAATCCGCAGAAGCCCGTTCACGCACCCGCTCCACCCGTTCCCGAAGCCTGGATTAAAACCGAGCTTGCCCGGCACCCCCAGCGGCCTTATCCGATGGACTATATCAACGCCCTGTTCACCGACTTCAGCGAGATTCACGGCGACCGGCAGTTCGCCGACGACGCCGCGATGGCCGCCGGCATGGCCCGTTTCCACGGCCAGCCCGTCCTCGTCGTTGGCAATCTCAAAGGCCGCAGCCTCAAAGAGCGAGTCGCACGCAAGTTCGGCTCGCCCGACCCCGAGGGCTACCGCAAGGCCCTCCGCGCCATGCGAATCGCCGAGAAGTTCGGCCACCCCGTCTTCACCTTCATCGACCTCGCCGGCGCCTACCCCGGCCTCGGTGCCGAAGAGCGAGGACAAGGCGAAGCCATCGCCCGCAATCTCCTCGAAATGTCCCGCCTCCGCGTCC
>DATCFM010000047.1:0-3453 GCA_036509515.1 Acidobacteriaceae bacterium | reverse complement strand
CGGGGAGTGGAGGCGTTTTCGTCGCGGTCGGTGCTTTATCTGGAGAGGTTGAAGGACGCTGGCGGGGTGCGGCGAACGCATACGTGGACGGGGCCGGATGCGATTGAGCATTATCTGGAGGCAGAGGAAAAGGGCCGGCTGATCCAGTCGCTGAAGTCGTATCTGCCGAGCCGCACGCTGACGGGGACAGGAATCTTTGGACGGCGCTACAGCTTTGAAGATCTGGTGGCTCGCATCCTGTCCGATCTGCGCGAACATGCGGAGCGGCAGTTTGGGCGGTCGATTCGACATGCGATGGTGGGACGTCCGGTGCGGTTTGTGGGAGCGGAGACGGAGGAGGATGATGCATATGCCGTCTCGCGGCTGCGCGGCGCGTTGGCGCTGGCGGGGTTTGAGTCGGTTGAATTGGAGTTGGAGCCGGTCGCGGCGGCGTATTCGTACCAGGCGACGCTGGATCACGATGAGTTGATTTTGATTGGGGACTTCGGCGGAGGCACCAGCGACTTTTCTCTGCTGCGCGTGGGGCCGGGCGTGCGGCGGCGCGGACGCACACCGCAGGATGTGCTGGGGAACAGCGGCGTGCGCCTGGCGGGCGACTCGTTTGATGCGCGGATTGTGCGGAAGCTGGTGTCGCCTGCGCTGGGATCGGACTCGTATGCGCGGTCGATGAACAAGATTTTGCCGGCGGTTCCGGCGTGGATTTATGCGAATCTCGAGCGCTGGCATTACCTGTCGTTTCTGCGCACGCACGAGGTGACGGAGATACTGCGGAGTGCCCGGCTGCGGGCGCTGGAGCCGGAGAAGATCAAGGCTCTGAGTACGTTGATTGAAGAAGATCTTGGCTACCAACTGCACCAGGCGGTGCAGCGCGTGAAGTTTGAACTGTCGCATGAGCAGAGCGCGGTGTTTCGGTTTCGTGACGGCAGTGTGGAGCTGGAAATTCCGGTGACGCGGAGTGAGTTTGAGGGCTGGATTGCGGACGAGTTGCGGTCGATTGAGCGCTGCGTGGATGAGTTGCTGGAGGCCTCCGGGGTGAGCCCGCGCGATGTCGACTGTGTGTTCCTGACGGGCGGAAGCTCGTTTGTGCCGGCGGTGCGTCGCATTTTTACGAAGCGGTTTGGGGAGCAACGCATACGCAGCGGCAATGAGTTCACGTCGGTGGCTCATGGGCTGGCGCTGCGCGCGGAGGAGTCCATGCGCTCGCCGCGGTGAGGCCGCTCACAGTGTGATGGGGCGGGCTTCGATAGAATGGCAGCATGGCAGGACAGCGTGTAAGGCCGCAGTTTGTGGAGACGTCGCTTAGCGGCCTGGGGTTGTTGGGGACACCGATTTTCAATAAGGGCACGGCATTTCCGGCGTCGGAGCGGGATGAGTTTTCGTTGCATGGGCTACTGCCTCCGCATTTGGGCACGCTGGATGAACAGGTGGAGCGGCGGCTGAATGCGTTTCGTGCGCTGCCGGATGATTTTGCGAAGTACACCTTCATGCGCGATCTGCAGGACCTGAACGAGACGCTGTTTTATGCGATGATCACGAGGAATATCGAGGAGATGCTGCCGATCGTGTACACGCCGGCGGTGGGTGAGGGGTGCCAGCGGTTCTCGGAGATTTGGCGGAAGTCGCGCGGCGTGTTTTTGAGTTATCCGAACCGGGAGCGGATTGAGACGATCCTGGGGCACCCGCGGTATGACGGGGTGCGGTGCATTGTGGTGTCCGATGGCGAACGGATTCTGGGGCTCGGCGATCAGGGCGCGGGGGGCATGGGGATTCCGATTGGCAAGCTGGCGCTGTATACGGCGCTGGCAGGGATTCATCCGCTGAAGTGCCTGCCGGTGTTTCTGGATGTGGGCACGGATAATGCGGCACGGATCGCTGATCCGCTGTATATCGGTTGGCGGCATGAGCGCGTGCGCGGTGCGGAGTATGAGAAGTTTGTCGACAGCTTTGTTCGCACCGTGAAGAATCGTTGGCCGCATGTGTTGCTGCAGTGGGAAGACTTTGCGGGGCATAACGCGGCTCGCTTGCTGGAGCGGTATCGCGAGGTGCTGCCGAGCTTCAACGACGACATCCAGGGGACTGCGGCTGTCGCGGTCGCGACCGTGCTGGCGGGAGTGAATGTTACGGGCGTTCCGCTGACGGAGCAGAGGTTTGTGGTGTTTGGATTTGGGTCCGCGGGGCTGGGGGTTTCAGAGCTGCTGCGCAAGGCGCTGGTGAATGCGGGGCTCAGCGATCGGCAGGCGCGCGAGCGGTTTTATGCGGTCGATAAAGATGGCCTGCTGGTGGAGGGAATGGACGGGCTGTTACGAGAGAAGGCGGGCTTCGCGCGGGCGATGAGTGAGGTTGCGGGATGGGCTCGCGGCGAGCATGGGATTGGCTTGCTGGAGGTGGTGGAGCGGGTGCGGCCGACGGTGCTGCTCGGGGTGTCGGGGCAGGCTGGAGCGTTCAGCGAGGACGTTGTGCGCGCAATGGCGAGAGGACTGCAGAAGGATGGGCGGAGCGTGCGGCCGGTGATTCTGCCGCTGTCGAATCCAACCAGCCGGTGCGAGGCTACTCCTGCGGATGTGATTCGGTGGACCGAGGGGCGAGCGATTGTGGGGACGGGTAGCCCGTTTGGGCCGGTGGAGTTTGAGGGGCAGGCGGTGAAGGTCGCGCAGACCAATAATTCGTATATTTTTCCGGGGATGGCGCTGGGGATTGTGAGCTCGCGGGCGAGGCAGGTGAGCGAGGGAATGATGATGGCGGCGGCGATGGCGCTGGCGGAACTTTCGCCGACGCGCAGAGATGCGAACGGGGCGCTGCTGCCGCCGCTGGAGACGTTGCGCGCGGTGTCGCTGAGTGTGGCCATGGCGACAGGGCGGCAGGCAGAGAGCGAAGGCCTCACGCAGGTGAAGGGCGAGGCCTTCGTCGAGGCCGTGCGCGCGAATGTGTGGGAGCCGGTGTATCTGCCGTATCGGCGGAGGTAGCTCCTAGCTTTTAGCTAAGAGTTAGAAGCCTCTACCTCGGCTAGCGATTGAAGTCGTGGAGGGTTTGGCCGGCGGCCTGGGCTACGGCTCCGGCGGCGTCTTTGAGGGAGCCTGCTACCTGGTCGGCTACGCCTTCATCGGCGAGGTCGGGATTGCCGGTGGCGTTGCCGAAGCCCTCTTTGAGCTTGCCGACGAGGTGGGTGCCGGAGCCGGAGATGCGGTTCTTCGAACCCCAGATGGAGGTGCGGCGCGCGGCGTCTTCGATGTCATCGTTGCCGGTTGCGTATTCGGGACCGGGCGTGTTGGCGAGCACGTAGGCGGCGACGCCGAGACCGGCGGCGGCAATGATCCAGGGAAGTGCTTTCATGGGTTTTCTCCTCGTGCGATTGGATGCAGGCGCGGTGGGTTGCGTTGGGTTTGCCTAGAATGGATTTGGAGCGCATCAACAGGAGTGAAGAAGAGTGAAGGTTTAGGTGTCGGGAATGCCGCA
>DATCFM010000046.1:0-10403 GCA_036509515.1 Acidobacteriaceae bacterium | reverse complement strand
TTTTTTGAGAGTTCGCCGGCGCCGACCCATCTGGTCCTTGAGGAGCCGCTGGCGAATGCGTTGAAGGGACATACGGCGGGTGGGGAGATTACGCCGGACTGGAAGCCTTCGCGATGGGTGGAGCTGAAGGGCTCGTATGCTTATCTGCACTTATACGTGCATGACAAGCCCGGATTTACGGATAGCCAGAATACTGTTTCGGATAATGGATCGAGCCCGCATCATCAGGTTCAGGTGCAGACGTTTTTCAATCTTCCGCGAAGGTTTGAAGTGGATGCCACGTATCGCTATGTGAGCGCGCTGCCGGCGCAGAATGTGAAGGCGTACAGTACGGCGGATGCGCGAGTGGGATGGAAGATGTCTCCGAGCTGGGAGCTGTCGGTGACGGGACAAAATCTGCTGCAGCCGAGGCATGCGGAGTTCGGCAGCGATGTGGATACGATTGTCGGAATCCGGCGAGACGTCTACGCCAAACTTACGTGGACGCGATAGAACGACGCCTTCGCTGACATCGGAGAGAGGACCGAGTCTTCTCCCCCGCCTCGCGACGGGAAGGGATGTCGCGAGACGGGAGCGAAGACGCTGGAGGAATCAATCCTGCAATTGGGCAACGGCCGCCAATGGGGCGGATGCGTGGTTGCGCTGGGGCGGGATCGATTCGGTGGCTGGGGTGGCGTGTTCGGCCTGCTTCCACTCGCCGAGCGAGCGGCTGAGCAGGGCGGCGGCACAGCGCTCGCCACAGAGGACGGTGACGTTCTCGTCCATGGCGAGGTTCCAGTCCCAGGGCATGAACCTCACATCGTGGGACGAACAGATGGCAAGGATCCAGTGATTGCTGGTCTTCTTCTGGATTCCGCAGACGCAAGTAAAGAGTGGTGTGGCTCCCATGATCTCAAGCTCCTGCTGCGTCAGGTTGCGCAGCACTTTGCAAAGTTGCAATTGCGCTGCCAATTCTCAAGCTAGGCTATCGCCTGTGATTGCAACACTTACTATTTTAAGGAATGGGAAAGATATTTCCTCATCCAGGGGGGGGGCGAGGGAAAAACATTTCACTTCTTTGTTTCCCCTAATGTGCAAGAAATTGCATAGTTCGTTGGATGCGAGAGAGGGCTTCGGTGGTGCCTTGGGGTGTGGGGTGGGTTGAAATAGTCGTGAGCCCTCCTGCGACTCGAAGCAGAGGAGGACACGACTCTACTTTGGTCGGCGACGCATGAAGAGTGCGGATCGGGGGTTACTTGCTGACCTGGATGGAGATGATCTGCCCGGCTACACGTTTGTCCGAGACGGCGGAGTAGATGACACTGCCTGTCATGCCTTCGAAGTCCTGGCAAGGATTGAGGCTTTTGGTGGGCGTGAAGTTCCCGGCGGTGTAGGTGATCTTGTACATGTTGTTGGTGTAGAGCGGGGTCGGTTTGCCGGAGCCCTCGATGGTGAAGGTGAGGATGGTGGGGTAGGAGCAGTGCACGTTATGCAAAATTCCCCGGACCATGTGGCGCGGACCGGTGGGCGGCCCGGCGGGATAGTGGGGATCATCGTCATCTGCGGGATGCAGGACGACGGTCTTTTCGGCGACGTCGTTCGGGGAGGAAAGGTTGGTCGAGGTGGTGGTGACGACGGTTCCGTCATCGCTGACCGAAGAGACCGGTGAGTTCATGCGCGCGAGCTGAGCCTGGTATTGCTTGATCTGCTCGGTGCGCAGGTTGATCTGAGCGAGATCACTGGGCGAGGCGGCGATGGAGCGGGCGGCGTCGAGGACGCCGAGCGCGGAGGAGATCTCGTTACGCTCCATGTGAATCTGCGCGTTATTGATGCGATAGTTCACATTGGTGGGATCGGATTGGACGGCGAGGATGCTGAGCATGAGAGCGTCGTCAAGGTTCTTGTGGTGCTCGCCGTAGAGGCGGGCGAGGGCGTCGTTGGCGGGAGCGAAGCCGGGGTTCAACTTGAGGGACTGGCGCAGGCTGTCTTCGATGTCGGCCTCCGCGCCGGTCCCCAACTGGAGCGAGAGAATGGCGTAGTGGAAGTAGGCAAGAAAGCTGGTGGAGTGCAAGGCGACGGCTTCGCCGTAGGACTGGCGCGCGGCGGCGAGATCGTGCTGATGGAAGTGGAGAAGGCCTTCGCTCTCATGCGCGAGGGCGTTGCCGGGATCAGACTTGAGAACGCTGTCGAGCAGGGCCTGCGCGTCCTCGGAGCGCTGATTGTCGACGAGGACGTCGGCGCGAATGGCATCGGCGTCGGGGGTGGGAAGAGGATCGACTTTGAAGGAGGCTTCATTGACTGCGACGGCAAGGGACATCTTGAAGGTCTGGTAGTCGCCATTCGCGATATAGCCACGGAGTTGCGACTCCAGCTTCTTTAGATCGCCGAAGGCATTCTGGGCAGCCGTGAGGGAGTCCTGGTGGTTCGCGAGATTGACGAGGTAGTCGTGAAGGCGATCCCTTTTCGCGTTGAAGTCGGTTATTTCGAGATAGTGGGTGAGCGCCCAGGATTCGGAGTAGAAGATGGAGCCCTTCTGCTCTTCGTGGTAGTAAGGCGAGTTGTGGTCGATGGTGAGCAGCGTGGTGAGCGGAAGAAGCTGCTGCTGACGGAGGTAGAGGATGTCGTCGGGGCTGGGCTCGCCGACCAGAACCTCTTTGTCGTAGATGTCAGTGTTCTGGTAGAACTCGGCGAGACCTTCGTTGAGCCAGAGTGGGATGAAGGTGGCGTGACGCGTGATGTAGTGCGTGTACTCGTGATAGATGGTGGAGAAGGGATGTTCGCCTTCGGTATCGAGGCGGAGCAGGATGTAGCTCTTGTCCTGAGCAGGCATGAAGAAGCCGGCGAGCTCGAGCTTGCCCTTACCGAGATAGTCGGCAGGCTCGAGAGCGCGAAAGCCGTTGCGGTTTTTGAGAGCGAGTACGATGATGGGCGCACCGGTATCAGCGCGGGCAGCGGGGATGAGTTTGTTGAAGACGGCCTGCATGCGCTCGAGCTGGCCGGCGACGTGGCGCGCCTGTCGCTCGCTGGAGTCGGTGATGACCGTGAAGTGCGCGGTGTGGACCTGAAGCCAGTGCGGGGTGGAGTCGGCTGAGGCACGGACGCAGAGGAGCCCAAGAATACAGAGGACTAGAAGATGCTTGCGCATAGGTGGGGCAAGGCTACAGCAGAAGCATGCAGGTGAAAAGGGTTTTTGGGGGAGGCCTTGTCGCGTGAACCCACCCATGCCGACGAAGAAGCCGTCGTCATGAATGGGGCACCCGGATTTGGGGGAGTGGAAAGGCATCCTGCGTGAACCCACATCTCAAAGGCGAGATGTGGGGCACCCGGCCCAGCGACTGCGAACGCCTAGCGGGCGGCGGCGGGGAGTTCGAGTTGTTCGCTGCCGTGCTCGTCGAGGTGGGGGGTGAAGTGGGTGCGGCAGCGGGCTTCGTAGAGGCCGGCGGCGCCGACGAGGACGAGCTCGTGCGACTGGCCGAGGCGTTGGGTGTGGATGGCGGCCTGGCCGCAGATCATGCAGACGGCGGAGAGCTTGGTGACGCGGTCGGCGAGGGCCATGAGGGCGGGGACGGGGCCGAAGGGCTCGGCGGCGAAGGTCATGTCCAGGCCGGCGAGGATGACGCGCTTGCCGAGGGCGATGAGTTCGGTGGCGAGGGGGACGATGTCGGGCGAGAGGAACTGGACCTCGTCGATGCCGATGACTTCGATGTCTTCGAGCTGAGGGTAGAGGGTGGAGCGGAGCTCGTCGACGGAGGCGATGGGGACGGCTTCGTGGGTCTGCGAGGAGTGCGAGGCGATGGAGGTGCGGTGGTAGCGGAGGTCGATGTCGGGCTTGTAGCAGGCGACGCGCTGGCGGGCGATGCGGGCACGGGTGAGGCGGCGGATGAGCTCTTCGGATTTGCCGGAGAACATGGGGCCGGTGATGACTTCGAGGACGCCGGGGATGGTGTGTTGCATGGTGGGGATAGGGTACGCGGACGGGCGGTGGATTTGTGTTTTGGAGTGAATCGTGAGTAGTGAATAATGAAGAAAGACAACGGCGGCGTATGCTGGCGGTGCTGTTTCTGGTGAGGTGAGGGATGCGGCTGGTGTGGCTGGTTGTGGGTGGGTTGGGTGCGGTGGCGGGGTTGGGTGTGGCGGCGGGCGCGGGGGCGCTGGCGGCTGGGCCGCATGAGGACGGCCCCCATGAGATCAGGGTGAAGCTGGTGGGGTCGCAGGGGCAGCCGGTGGGGAGCGTGACCTTCAAGACCGTCAAAAAGGGCGTCAAGATGACTATCAAGCTGGAGAATGTGCCGTTTGGCGAGCATGCCGTGCATATTCATGAGAATCCGGTGTGCGATGCGCCGGACTTTCATGGAGCGGGCGGGCACTTCAATCCGGCGGGAAAGCAGCATGGGTATCAGAATCCGATGGGGCACCATAATGGCGATCTGCCCGGGAATGTGATGGTTGACGAAGACCACATGGGCGAGGCGAGCTTTGTGCTGAAGGATATTTCGCTGGACCCGAAGGCTCCCGACTCGCTGTTTCTGAACGGAGGGACGAGCGTGGTGGTGCATGAGCACGCGGACGATATGAAGACGGATCCCAGCGGAGATGCGGGGAACCGGATTGCCTGTGGAGTGGTGAAGGAATAGGGCCCAGGGTTCAGGGACCAGGGTCCAGGGATTAAGTGGCGCTGGAGGGCGGTTTTGAGGGTGTCTGTGGCGAAGAGTTGGGGAACTTTTGAGGCCGGGAATGCGTAAGGAAGACCATGGCGGCGGCGACCATTCCGGCGATGTTTGAGCGCGATGCTCCTATGATTTGGGGAACAGGCGCAGCTCGGCGTGAGCCTGCGGCGAGGCCGATGAGGCCGGTGCGGCGAGAGGCTGGACGGGAGCCGATGGGACCGATGCCGGCGAAGGAGAGAGCTGTGGCGGAAACACGGCTCGGGCCTGAAGAGCCGGAGTCTCGCGCGGGAGCGGAGCGCGCGGCGGCAGCAGCCGAACAGGCGGCGCTGGCCGAGTTGGCTGCGCGTTGCCTGGCGGGCGATGCGCAGGCGTGGGAGAAGCTGGCCAAGATGCAGCATCGCAGGATCTATGGAATCTGCTACAGGTTTACGGGATCGCAGAGCGACGCGGAAGACATGACGCAGGAAGCGTTTCTGAAGATGTACCGGAACCTCCGGAGCTTCGACCCGGCGCGGGGCGGGTTTACGACCTGGCTGACGACGCTGACGCGGAACCTGCTGGTGGACAACTACCGGCGCAGCAGGATGGAGCGGGCCAGCGATTCGCTGGATGAGCCGATGGGCGATGAGGACGGCCAGGGCGGGAATGGGCCGACCAGGCTCGACCGGATGGCGGACCCGCGGCCCGGACAGGACCACCATGTGGCCGGGCTGGAGTTGCGGGTGCAGATTCAGCAGGCGCTGGCGCAGATGTCGCCGGAGTTGCGCGAGGCGGTGATCCTGCGCGACCTGGAAGACATGGACTACAAAGAGATTGCTGAAGTTTTGAACGTTCCGCAGGGAACGGTGAAGAGCAGGATCAGCCGCGGCAGGAGTGAGCTGGCGCGGCTGCTGAAGAGCATGGAAGGGAAGGTGATGTAGCGTGGCGGATTGGAGCCAGTTCGAAGAGATGAAGGTGAGCAAGCCGACGGAGTGCGCGGTGTGCGAGGCGATGTGCCCGGATGCGGTGGACGGCACGTTGAACGAGGCCGAGCGGCGGGTGTTCGAGGGGCATGTGTCTGGATGCGCGGCGTGCGCGAAGGAGCTTGAAGAGGCGCAGCGCGGCGCGGCGTGGCTGGGGATGCTGAAGGGACATACGCCGGAACCTCCGGCGGCGCTGCTGGCTAAGATTCTGGCCGAGACGACGGGAGTAGAGAGTCTCTCGCGCGCTGCATCGGTCAATCCACTCATGCGCGATGAAGCTGCGCATGAATGGGACACCCAGAGTCGTGGCGAGTGGGGCACCCAGGATATTGGCAATCCGGCGGTTGTGCCGGTGCGTGAGGCTGCGCCTGGCTGGGCTCTGAGCTCGGTGTGGCGGAAGACGGTTGCGGCGTTCCGGGTTGAGAATGCGCGGGCGACCTTCCAGCCGCGGATGGCGATGACGGCGGCGATGGCGTTTGTTTCGCTGGCGCTGACGCTGAATCTGACAGGAGTGCGGCTGGGGAATCTGCGGGCGGCGAGCTTTACGCCTGCGGCGGTGCGGCGAGCGGTGACGGATGCGAGCGCATCGGCATCGCGGTCGTTTCAGAGTTTGCGCGTGGTGTACCAGGTGGAGTCGCGGGTGAGCGAGCTGCGCGGCGAAGGTCCACTGGCGGATCGCGCGGACCAGGCGAATCAGGCGAACTCAATAGACCAGTCGCCTGCGTTTGCGGGGCAGCAGCCGAGCAACGGAGCGGCGACGGACAACGGCATCGTGCGACGGCCGCCGCATAAGGGGCTTTGAGACGGATGCAAGGAGATTGGCTGAGAGCGAGTGAAAGCGGATTCATGGCGGCGAGGTCGCGGACCGGAGGAACGGCCGTGAGAGAGGTGGGAGAACGATGATCGACGAGACGGCAGGAACGGGCGAACAGAGCGGAGCGCCAGAAGGGAATGCGGGACAGACGGAAGCGTCCGAGCGCGTGGCGTTCTGCCAGCAGTGCGGACGAGAGTTGACGAGCGCGACGGCGCGGCGCGCGGGATCGGCGATATTTTGCGAGCCTTGCCTGGTGGCCAAGCTGGGAGCGGGTGCGGGCGGGCCGGCGGCCAGTGCAACACCGAATGCGGGAGCGTGGACGCCGGTGGGCTCGGCGGGACCGGCGCAGGGGACGAGCAGCGCGGGAGCGGCAGGCACGGGCACGGCTTATGGAAGCGGACCGGGTGCTCCGGTCATGGGCGCTCCGGTTAACCTGGGCGAGCCGAATCCGGGGCTGGCGGCGCTGCTGGGCCTGATTCCCGGCGTGGGCGCGATGTACAACGGGCAGTATGCCAAGGGCGTGGCTCACCTGGTGATCTTCGCCATCCTGGTTTCGCTGTCCAACAATGTGAACGGGATCTTCGGGCTGTTTGTGGCGGGATGGATCTTCTACCAGTCGTTCGAGGCGTATCACACGGCCAAGGCGCGGCGGGATGGATTGCCGCTGCCTAATGCGTTTGGGTTTAACGATATCGGCGACCGGATGGGCTTTGGGAGGAACTGGCCGGGAAGTGCGGCCAGGCCGGTGCCGACGGCTCCCGCGGGGGGATGGAGCGCGGCGCCGAATGCGGGGCCGAACCCGACTCCGAATTGGGCTGGGTATGTGCCGCCTGTGCATTTTGGGGCGACGGCGCCTCCGCCGCCTCCGGCTGCTGGCGCGCAGCCAGTGAATACGGAGCCGCAGGCTGGGGCGTGGAGTGCACCGCCCTATGCGGCTCCACAGTATGGGGCTACGTATACGGGTGAGTCTTGGCAGACGCCGGGGAGTGTCCCGGGCGGACCTTCGCCCGCTGTGGTTCCCGTGCCTCCGCCGGGGCGCCGCTTCCCTGTCGGCGCGGCGTGGCTGATTGGACTGGGCGTGTTGTTCCTGTTGAGCAATCTGGCGCCGGAGTGGCGGCTGCGCGCGCATTGGCTGCTGCCGATTCTGCTGGCGGCGCTGGCGGCGTGGCTGCTGTTCAGGCGAGTGGAGGCGCTGCGCGAGATGGCGCGGCTTTCGGGCGAAGAGTACGGGCTGGGTCCGGATGGAGGGCGCAGGTTGATCTGCCAGCTGCGCCTCCCGGTGATGCTGCTGGTGCTGGCCGCACTCTTCGCTCTGCAGGCGGCCGATGTATGGACGCTGGGACAGACGTGGCCTGTGCTCTTCATTGCGTACGGAGCGCTGCTGGTGCTGGAACGCTCGATGGGCAGCAACACCTGGTATCCGCCGGTGAGTGTGCCGCCGGCTGGAAGCGCGGGCTCGGCGACCGCTCCCCGCGCAGCGTGGACGGCCGGCGAAAATGAGACGCGAAAGGATGGCCAGTAAGATGGCGAGCTATCCTCCACCGCCTCCTCCGCCCGGGCAGGGCTATGGGTCCGGCTATGACCGCCGCGCGTGGAAGATGCAGCGGCGGATGATGCAGGCGCAGGCACGGGCGCAGCGCGCGCAGTATCGGATGCAGCGGCGGAGTCTGCGCCGAGGCTCCATGGTTGGGCCGCTGGTACTGCTGGCTCTGGGAGTTGTATTGCTGCTGGAGCAGATGGGCCGGCTCTCGTGGGGGCAGAGCCTGGCGTGGTATGCGCGCTGGTGGCCGGTGGTGCTGATTGTGGCCGGTGTGATTCTGCTGGTGGAGTGGCTGCTGGATCAGCAGCGGCAGGAGGAGACGGGGCTGCCGCGAACGACGCATGTACTGGGCGCAGGGGTGGTGTTTCTGCTGATCCTGCTGGCGAGCATTGGCTGGTCGGCGCGGTGGACGGAGAGCGGAGCGGCATGGAAGCATCGCTATATAGGACATGATCTGGGTGGGCTGGATCGAGTGTTTGGACAGGCGCACGAGTCGGACGACTCGTTGAGCTATACGCTTCCGCAGGGGGCGACGCTGGTGGTGCATGACCCATGGGGCGCGGTGTCGGTGACGGGGTCGAGCGACGATGGCCAGGTGCACGTGAGCGTGCATAAGGAAGTTTATGCGTGGCGCGATAGCGACGCGGACGCACGGCAGCGGCAGATGCAGCCGACCTTCTCGACGCAGGGCAGCAACCTGATGCTGGATGTGCATGGCGTGGAGCAGGGGCAGGCGGACCTGACGATCGAAGTGCCGCGATCGACGCCGGTGGCGGTGAATGCCGACCATGGGGACGTTCATGTGAGTGAGTTGCATGCGGCGGTGACGATTGCGTCGCGCGCAGGCGACCTGGATCTGAGCGCGATCGATGGGACGGTGATGGCGCACATCAATAACGACGATGCCAGCGTGACGGCGCGAAGTTTGACCGGGGCGTTCACGCTGGAGGGACGCGCGGGCGATATTTCACTGTCGAACATCGATGGGCCGGTGATGCTGCAGGGCGATTTCTTCGGGACAACACACGCCGAGCAGATTAAGGGACCGCTGCGCTTCGAGACCAGCCGAACGCACTTTGCGACGGCGCGGGTGGACGGCGAACTGGATGTGGAGAGCGGCGACTTGCAGGGCAACCGGCTGTTTGGGCCTGTGACGCTGTCGTCGCGAGACCGCACGATTGAGCTGGACGATGTGGCGGGGGCGGTGAAGGTGTCGAACCGGAATGGCGCGGTGACGGTGACGAGTGCGGCGCCGCTGGGGCCGGTGGATATTGAGAATCAGCACGGCTCGGTGGACCTGGGGCTGCCAGGCAGCAGTGGTTTTGTGCTGGATGCGCAGACCCATAACGGCGACATGGAGAACGACTTCGGCCTCGAGACGCAGGGCAAGGATGAGCAGCATCAGCTGGCGGGGACGATCGGCGGAGGCGGGCCGAAGATTCACGTGGCGACCAGCGATGGCGATGTGACGATTCGCAAGAGCATTGAACCGCCGGTGCCGCCCAAGCCGCCCGCGCCGCCGAAGATCAGCGTGACGCCGAGGGCGTCTGGGGGTGCTGAGGCAGGGCCGAGGGCGCCGCGAATGCCGCGGACGCCCAAGGTTGCGAAGCCGGAGGCGGCTCCGGGTTCTTCGACTGGGCCGACCATGCCGGCTGCGCCGTCGCCACAGGCGGCGCCGAAGCCCGGGCCGGGTGGCTTGGCGAATCTGCTTTAGCTGGTCTTGGCGAATCTAGCTGTTCCGCGAGGCTGCTTTCGCGGCTCGCGAAGCTACCTGGGAAAGCTATTTTGATTTAGAAGAGTCGTGTGAAATAGAAAAGCCCACCTGCATGGGTGGGCTTTCCAGTGAATAATGCCGGCGATCACCTAATCTCCCACACACTTACGCGTGCAGTACCATCGGCCCAACGAGGCTTAACTTCCGTGTTCGGGATGGGAACGGGTGGGACCCTCGCAGTAAACTCACCGGCAAATTGTCGAAGATCGCGGCGCGATCGTTCACAACTGAATAGATTGGGAGGCTTTTCTTCTTATCGTAGAAAGCCGATAACTACGAGGCTTGTGTTGAATGTGCTCTAGAACAATGACTAATACATTGCGCAGAGTAAATTCTATGGACAAGCCGAACGGGCGATTAGTACTGGTAAGCTACACGCATTACTGCGCTTCAACCTCCAGCCTATCAACCAGGTGGTCTTCCTGGGCCCTTCATTTCCCTTATGGGTTGGGAGATCTCATCTCAGAGCGTGCTTCCCGCTTATATGCATTCAGCGGTTATCACAACCGAACTTCGCTACCCAGCTGTGCCATTGGCATGACAACTGGAACACAAGAGGTTCGTCCATCCCGGTCCTCTCGTACTAAGGACAGCCCTCTTCAAATCTCCTACGCCCACAGCAGATAGAGACCGAACTGTCTCGCGACGTTCTGAACCCAGCTCACGT
>DATCFM010000045.1:0-33595 GCA_036509515.1 Acidobacteriaceae bacterium | reverse complement strand
GCGGACTTGGCCTCTTCGGCGAGGGTTTTGCCGGTGACGGTGATGGCGCTGCCGTCGATCAAATTCTTTTCGAGCAGGCGCTGGGCGAGGACGCGCGAGCCGCCGGCGTCGTGGTAGTCGCGCGCGACGTACTTGCCGCCGGGAGTCATGTCGACGATGAGGGGCGTGCGCTTGGAGATGCGGTCGAAGTCGTCGATGGAGATCGGGATCTTGTACTCGTGCGCGATGGCGAGCATATGCAGCACGGCGTTGGTCGACCCGCCAGAGGCGGCGACGGCGGCAATGGCGTTCTCGATGGCGGCACGGGTGATGATCTGCGAGGGCTTGAGCCCGCTGCGGACGAGCTGCATGACGAGGCGGCCGGCCTCGCGGCTGGCGTCGGCCTTGAGGGGATCGGTGGCGGGGACGCCGGTGATCTGGATGGGCGAGATGCCGAGGAACTCGCCGGCCATCGCCATGGTGTTGGCGGTGAACTGGCCGCCGCACGCGCCGGGACCGGGGCAGGCGGAGGCTTCGACCGCCTCGAGCTGCGCGTCGGTGATTTTGCCGGCGGCGTGCGAGCCGATGGCCTCGAAGACTTGCTGGATGGTGATGTCGATTTCTTTGCCAGTCGACTCAGGGACGTTGCCGGGGAGCGGCTTGCCATCGGCATCGACGTGGAGATGGCCGGGCGCGATGGAGCCGCCGTAGAGCATGAGGCCGGGGATGTCTAGACGGGCGAGCGCCATGATGGCGCCGGGCATGTTCTTGTCGCAACCGGCGATGCAGACGAGGCCGTCGAAGGAGTTGCCGCGCGTGACGAGCTCTATAGAGTCAGCTATTACTTCTCTGGAAATCAGCGAGGCCTTCATGCCCTCGGTGCCCATGGTGATGCCATCGGAGATGGTGACGGTGTTGAACTCCATGGGCGTGCCGCCGGCCTCGCGGATACCTTCCTTGACGGCGGCGGCGATGTCGCGGAGATGGAAGTTGCAGGGGCCTATCTCGGTCCAGGTATTCGCGATGCCGATGATGGGTTTGTGCAAGTCTTCTTTCGAGAAGCCGACGCCGCGCAGCATGGCGCGGGCGGCCGCGCGGTGCGGGCCTTCGGTGAGGAGGATGGAGTTGGTTTTGCCTGCGGGTGTGGTGCTCATTCGGCTCCTAATTCTGTTTTGTTTGGGAAAATTCTGGTAGCGAAATTTGGCCAACATGCGAAGGCAATGCAAACAAGCAGAGCTGCGATTTGAACCGTGGCAATGATCGTGTGATTTGAGCCGTGGACGCGATTTGGCACACAGGCGATCACAAACCCGAGGACAACCGCAAGCCATCGGAAGAGGCGCGACGTGGAGGTAGACCTATCGTCAAGTTCGTATTTGCGTCTGTATGCCCAGGCAATAAACGCGAAGGAAAGCACACAGCTGGCGACAACTTTTGCGTTGCTGATGAATTGCACAAACATTGTGTCTCCTTTCCGTTTGATCGGTGGCACGCCTCCTGCAAATGACAAATACAGAAGCTATGTTGCTTCGGTCGCTTTGGGAGAGAGCCAGAACTCCTGGTCGTGTTGGGACTCGAATTTGTTGAGCTCGGGTTCATGGAGAAGAGTGAGGCCGATGTCGTCGAGGCCGTTCAGCAGACAGTGCTTGCGGAACGGGTCGATGTCGAAGTGCGTGTGGAATCCCTGATCGTCGATGACAGTCTGGGCTTCGAGGTTGATGGTGATCTCGTGCTTTGGGTCGGCAATGCTGCGTTGCATGAGCGTTTCGACCTCTTCGTCGGAGAGGCGGGCGAGGATGATGCCGTTCTTGCCGGCGTTGGAGAAGAAGATGTCGGCGAAGCTGGGCGCGATGACGGCGCGAAAGCCGTACTGGTTGATGGCCCAGGCGGCGTGCTCGCGCGAGCTGCCGCAGCCGAAGTTCTTTTCGGCGATGAGGATCTCGGAGCCCTTGTACTCGGGCTTATTCAGCACGAAGTCCTTGCGCGGCTCGACATGGTCGGGGATGTCGAGGTTGTAGCGCCAGTCGTAGAAGAGGAAGTCGCCGTAGCCGGTGCGCTCGATGCGCTTGAGGAACTGCTTGGGGATGATCTGGTCCGTGTCGATGTTGGGAAAGGGCATCGGGACGGCGGTCGAGGTGAGGATGTTGATGGGTCGCATGATTAGCTCCTGTAGAGGCCCGGGGCTGAAGCCCCTTTATTGCGCTTGCTGTATTCGTGGGGCTAAAAACCCCACGCTAATCCGGTTTGGCGACATTCAGCTTGGGAAGCTGACGTTCTGACCTACAGCTTCGGAGGCTGTTGCTCTATTTTTTGTCGAACTCCCATTTGCGGATGTCGGTGAGGTGGCCGGTGATGGCTGCGGCGGCGGCCATCTCTGGCGAGAGCAGATGCGTGCGGCCGCCGCGACCCTGGCGGCCTTCAAAGTTGCGATTGCTGGTGGAGGCGCAGCGTTCGCCAGGGGCGAGGATGTCAGGGTTCATGCCGAGACACATGCTGCAGCCGGGCTCGCGCCACTCGAAGCCGGCGGACTTGAAGACGAGATCGAGGCCTTCTTCTTCTGCCTGGTGCTTAACTTTCTGTGAGCCGGGGACGACCATCGCGCGCACGGTTGTGGCGACGTGATGGCCACGGACAACCTTCGCGGCGGCGCGGAGGTCTTCGATGCGCGCGTTGGTGCAGGAGCCTAAGAAGACGGCGTCGATCTTAATGTCCTCAAGCTTTGTCCCCGGTTGTAGCCCCATGTACTCGAGCGCGCGCGTGAAGGATTTCTTATCGGCATCGCTGGGCGCGTCCTCGGGTGAAGGGACAGTGCCTTCGATGGAGACGACCATGCCGGGCGAGGTGCCCCAGGTGACGCGCGGGGCGAGCTGGGTGGCGTCGATGGTTAACTCGCGGTCGAAGACGGCGCCGGGGTCGGTGACGAGGGAGCGCCAGTGGGCGACGGCGCGGTCCCACGCTTCGCCTTGCGGCGAGAACTGGCGTCCTTTCAGATAGTTGAAGGTGGTTTCGTCGGGGGCGATCATGCCGGCGCGAGCACCGGCTTCGATGCTCATATTGCAGATGGTCATGCGGGCTTCCATGGAGAGGGCGCGGATGGTGGAGCCGGCGTACTCGATGACGTGGCCGGTGGCGCCGGCTGTGCCGATGCGGCCGATGATGTCGAGGATGACATCCTTCGCGGTGACGCCGTAGGGGAGGTCGCCTTCGACGTTGATTCTGAAGGTTTTAGGCTTGTCCTGCGGGAGTGTTTGGGTGGCCATGACGTGCTCGACTTCGCTGGTTCCGATGCCAAAAGCCAGCGCGCCGAAGGCTCCGTGGGTGGATGTGTGGGAATCACCACAAACTATGGTCATTCCGGGTTTGGTGGCTCCTAGCTCGGGGCCGATCATGTGCACGATGCCCTGGTTAACGTCTTGCACATCATAGAGTTCCACGCCGAACTCGGCGCAGTTTTTGCGCAGTGCGTTGACCTGGGCGGAGGAGATCTGGTCGGCAATCACCAGCCGATCGTGGACAGAAGTTGTGGGTACGTTGTGGTCCACTGTGGCTAAATGACGGTCAGGACGATGGAGCTTTCGCCCGGTCAGGCGCAGACCGTCGAAGGCCTGGGGGCTGGTGACCTCGTGGATGAGCTGGAGGTCGATGTAGAGGATGGTCGGCTCGCCTTCGGGCTCGACGACGACGTGGTTCTCCCAGACCTTTTCGAACAGGGTGCGGGGCTTCGGGGATTGTTGCTTGTCGGTGGCGATGTTCGGTGTGCTCATGAGTGGGTCGCTTTGGGTTTGTGCGTTCAGTTTTGAGCTGTCGGTTGTGAGCTGTCAGTTGTGTCGGGTTGCGGTGGGAGCGTGTTGGCTCCCGCGAGTTCGGGGGTGACGGCGTAGGGAGCGCCGTTGGGCTCGACGAGGACGGCGTGGGCGATGTGCGGGACGAGGCGGTGGGCGGCGGCGAGGCGAGCGTCCCAGTGAGCGAGGCTGCTGGTGAGCGCGAAGGGAAGCGCGTCGGCGGAGAGCTCGCGGTTGGGATAGAGCCACAGGTTGTAGTCGGCGGCGGCTTCGTCGGTGGTGTGGGATTCGGTGGTCCAGTTGACGGCGGCGAAGACGATTAATGGGTGTTGGGTTCCGAGGTCGATCCAGAGCAGGCCGTGCGCGGCGCAGAAGCTGGGGACGCAGCCGTCGAGGGTGAGGTAGCGATTGTCTTCGGCAGTGACGGTGCCGTGCTGCGAGAGGAAGAGCGGGATGACGAGATCGAGCGGTTCTTCGTTGTGACCCCACATGGCTTGCGGGCGGTGGAAGTCTTTCGCGAGGAGGAGCTGGAAGCGCGCATCGAGACGGAGATCGGTGGCGCGGCCGATGGGCTCGGGCTTGGCGAAGGGCCAGAGCCATTGGAGGTTGTCGGTGGGCTTCAGCGGACGGTGTTGCGGCGTGGGTGGCGGAGAAGTGAGGTTGTCGGGGTTGGTGATCTGGGCGCGCGTCGTTGCTGCGGTGGTGAGTAGCAGGGCGATGGCGGCGAGTTGGAGGAGTGTGCGCATTGTGGTTCGTTCAACCCACGTCTCAAAATCGAGACGTGGGGCACCCGGTGTTGTGTTGGTTCGAGCGAAACGCAGATCCCCTTCGGGGATGACAACTAAAAAACGAAGGCTAGACGCCGTGCAGCGATTGGCTGCGGTCGATGGACTGGGCCAGTGCCTGGTGCACGAGTTTGCCCATCTGTTGTGTGGTGACGGTGGCGCCGACGTTGCCGCGGGCTATGTCGGCGGTTCGATGGCCGGCGTTGAGAACTTCGGCGACGGCGGCTTCGATGGCGGTGGCGTCCTGTTCGAGGCCGGCGGAGTGGCGGAGGAGCATGGCCGCGGTGAGGATGGCTCCGAGCGGGTTGGCTTTGCCTGTGCCCGCAATGTCCGGGGCGGAGCCGTGGACGGGCTCGTAGAGGTTGACCTTGCCGCCGAGCGTGGCGGAGGGCAGCATGCCGAGGGAGCCGGTGATGATGCCGGACTCGTCGGAGAGGATGTCGCCGAAGAGATTTTCGGTGAGAACGACGTCGAAGTTACGCGGCACGTTCATGAGGTGCATCGCCATGGAGTCGACGAGCTGGTGCTCGACGGTGACGTCGGGGTAGTCGGATTTGAGCTCGTCTACGGTGGCGCGCCAGAGCTGCGAGCACTCGAGGACGTTGGCTTTGTCGACTTGAGTTAATTTCTTGCGGCGCTTGCGGGCGAGGTCGAAGGCGATGCGGGCTACTCGTGTCACTTCGGATTTTGTGTAGCGCATGGTGTTGATGGCTTCGCCGGTCTCTTCGTTCCACGAGCGCGGCTGACCGAAGTAGAGGCCGCCGAGGAGCTCGCGGACGAAGAGGATGTCGACGCCTTTTGTGACCTCGGGGCGGAGCGGGGAGTTGTCGGCCAGCGCGGGGAAGGCGAGGCAGGGGCGGAGATTGGCGAAGCCGCCGAGGACCTGGCGGATCTGAAGCAGGCCGGCTTCGGGGCGCTTGTCCGGCGTGAGGTGGTTGAACTTGTTGTCGCCGACCGCGCCTAGGAGGACCGCGTCTGCATCGAGTGCGATGTCGATGGTCTGCTTGGGCAGGGGCGTGCCTTCAGCGGTGATGGCTATGCCGCCGAGGAGGGCTTCGGTGAAGCTGAAGTCGTGGCCGCCGAATTCGGCGATGGCCTTGAGGATGTTGACGGCTTCGCGGGTGACTTCGGGGCCGATGCCGTCGCCGGCGAGGATGGCGATCTTGAGCTTCATGCTTTTTCCAGTGAATAGTGAGTAGTGAATAAGGCAAAGGCAAACGCGGATTCCCTACGGGAATGACAAACAAAAAAAGCAAAAGCAACGACAACTGCAAAGGCAAATACGGGGGTCCTTCGCTGTGCTCAGGATGACGGCTCTTGTGGCGTCTGTGGCGAGCTATGGGACATTGACTACTTCGGCTAACGGTTCGTGCAGAAGTGCGAGGATGTCCTGGTCGTAGATAGATTTCTTGCGGTCGGCTAGTTCGGTGAAGCGTGTGTAGACTGCGTCGAGTTCGGGTTTGGAGAGCTTGTGGCCGAGTTCGGTGAGGCGGTGTTCGAGGGCGCGGCGGCCGCTGTGTTTGCCTAGCACGATGTTCTGGCCGGTGAAGCCTACCGAGGCGGGCGTCATGATCTCGTAGGTGAGCGGGTTGGCGAGGACGCCGTGCTGGTGGATGCCGCTCTCGTGCGCGAAGGCGTTTTTGCCAACGACAGCTTTGTTGGGCGAACACTGGAAGCTGATGATCTCGCCGAGAAGCTGCGAGGTGGGGTAGAGCTCGGTCATCTTGATGTTGCTGGTGTAGGGGTAGCGGTCGTGGCGCGTAGCGAGGGCGGCGGCGATCTCTTCAAGGGCGGCGTTGCCGGCGCGTTCGCCGATGCCGTTGATGGTGCACTCGACTTGGCGCGCGCCACCTTCGACGCCGGCGAGGCAGTTGGCGACGGCCATGCCGAGGTCGTCGTGGCAGTGGGTCGAGAAGATGATGTCGTCGGCTTTAGGCACGTTCGCCCGGACCTTTTCAAAGAGCGCCTTATATTCGGCGGGCGTGGTGTAGCCGACCGTGTCGGGGATGTTGATGGTGGTGGCGCCGGCATCGACAGCGACGTTGACCATCTGGATGAGGAAGTCGATGTCGGAGCGGGTGCCGTCTTCGGTGGAGAACTCGACGTTGTCGGTGTAGGTGCGGGCGAGGCGGACGCACTCGCCTACCTGGTCGATGGCCTGCGCGCGGGTCATGCGCAGCTTGGCTTCGAGGTGGAGATCGGAGGTGGCGAGGAAGGTGTGGATGCGGTTCTTGCGGGCGGGTTCGACGGCGCGGGCGGCGGCTTCAATGTCCTCACGCTTGCAGCGGGCCAGCGAGGCGATGCGCGGAGCCTGATCGGAGACGCCGACCTCTTTGGCGATGGCGCGGACGGACTCCGCGTCCCCGTGGGAGGCGATGGCGAAGCCGGCTTCGATGATGTCGACGCCGAGCGCGGCAAGTTGATGGGCCATGCGCAGCTTTTCGCTGGGGTGCATGGTGCAGCCGGGCGACTGCTCGCCGTCGCGGAGCGTGGTGTCGAAGAAGACGATCTGGTTGGAGAGCGCCATACTTGTGAACCTTTCCGTTGCATTAAGCATAACCTGCCCTTATGCTGTATGCGAGATGTATTCGTATTTCTAATGCTGGTATAGCTCTGCGGACGGCTGATCTACGCCCAGGCAAGAAGGATAAGGACTCGGATGGACCTCTTTCAACTGGAGACGTTTTTGGCGGTGGCGGAGGAGCGCAGCTTCTCGCGGGCGGCGGCGCGTCTGCATCGGACGCAGCCGGCCGTGAGCCAGGCGGTGGCCAAGCTGGAGGCGGAGCTGGGCGAGACGCTGCTGGAGCGCAGCTCGCGGGATGGGACACTGACCGATGCAGGCCAACTGCTCAAGGAGTATGCGCAGAAGATGCTGAACCTGCGTTCGGACGCGAACGCGGCGTTGGTGGATCTGCGATCTTTGCATACGGGGAGGTTGAACCTCGCGGCGAATGAGTACACCTGCCTGTATTTGCTGCCGCTGATTCATGCGTTCCGACGAGAGCATCCGCGGATCAAGGTTGCGGTCCAGCGCACACTGGCGAGCCGGGTCGCGGATGAGGTCCTGCAGCACTCTGTGGATATGGGCGTCGTGAGCTTCAAGCCGGACGATCCGCAGGTGCGCTCGATCGGCGTGTACCGGGATGAGCTGGTGTGCGTCGCCAGCCCGGCGCACGCGCTGGCGAAGGTGGGCAAGGCCACGATTCAGCGGCTGGGGCGGGAGAGTTTTGTGGCGCACAATATTCCTTCGCCGCTGCGGCAGAAGGTGATTGCGGCGTTCAAAAGACACAAGACGCCGTTGCAGATGGAGGTGGAGCTGCCCAGCCTGGAGGCGATCAAGCGGTTTGTGCAGCGCGGCGATGGGGTGGCCCTGGTGCCGAAGTTGACGGTGGAGGATGAGCTCGAATCCGGGGCGCTGGTGGCGATCTCCGTTCCGGATTTGCAGGTGGAGCGGAGGCTGCGGCTGGTGATGCGCCGGCAGGCGACGATGTCGCATGCGGCGATGGCGTTCCTGAAGCTCGTCGAGCAGCACGCGGAGGAGCATGGGGATCCGTTCTGCTTTGTGGCGGAGCGCGGGGCGTAAATATTCCTGGACTATTGCTGGCGTGTCTGGAACCTTTTGCGAAGGCATCCGTCTCTATCGCTAGTTTGGTCGGCCAAGGCGGTGAGCTCGGCGCGGCTACGCGGAAAGCGAGTGATACACATGAGAACAGGCAAGGGAATGATGATGCGGGCAGCCGCGCTGCTGTGCGGGCTTGGGCTGCTTACGGGTGCTGCGTTGGCGCAGGATCAGGCGCCGCCGCCACCACCGGCAGGGAGCCAGGCTCAAGCGCAGGGCGGCCAGCGTGGCATGGGGTCGGAACGCAGGATCGAGCGGATGAAGACTCAGCTCAACCTGACGGATGACCAGACGACGCAGGTGAAGGCGATTATGGAAGACAGCCAAGCCAAGATGGAAGCCGTGCGGGGGAACTCGGCGCTTTCGCAGGAGGACCGCCGATCGCAGATGACGGCGATTTTCAAGGCGGAGCAGGACAAGGTCGACGCGATCCTGACGCCGGACCAGAAGACGAAGTATGACGCGATGCAGGCCAGGATGCGGCAACGCATGCAGGAGCGTCAGGGGGGCGCAGGCCAGGGTACCGGCGAGGCGCCGCCTCCCACAACAGCCCCCCACAATTAAGGGCAAAGTAAAAAGAGCGGGCGCGGAGTTCTGGATGTTTTGAACTTCGCGCCCGTTTGCGTGCCCGAAAAGCGATTGCATTGGTCTAAAGAGCAGACCGGCCCGCAGGCAGCACGTGTGCAGGTACAATTAGGCATCAGAGCGCAGCAGCGCCCGCTGGCAGTTTTGTCTTCGGGAAGACCGGTACGACCCGGGACAGTGTGCGCGATTGTGAAGGGGTTTCACTACGCATGAAGAAGATGATGTTGCTCGGCGTCCTGATGCTGGGCGTTGCTACTACGGTCTACGCACAGGAGAGCCGGCAGGATGTCAGCCTTAGCTTTCTGGGCGTGACGGCTCCGGATGTATATGCGCTGGGCGTTTTTCCGATGCATACGACTAATACGGGGGGCGCTCTTGCCAGCTATCGCTATATGCTGACGCCGCGCAGTGCTCTGGAGCTGAACTACTCATTCGCGCAGAACACGATCCGGTACCACCCGACGAGTAATCCAGGATTTGTGCACTCGCGGCAGCAGGAGATCACCGGCGCGTACGTTTACTCGCGCACCTACGGAAATTTCAACCCGTTTCTGGAGGCCGGTATAGGCGCGATGATTTTTACGCCTATTATCGACAGCGGTACCTCGGCCAAGAGTGTGAAGCAGAACACCAATATCGGAGGACTCTTCGGTGGAGGCGTGGCTTATGAGATCAGCCCGAGCTTCGACATCCGGGTGGAGTATCGCGGGTTCTTGTTGAAGGCTCCGGACTTCGGTGACCCCTTCGGCACATGGAAGACCAACCGTTACTATGTGATGTCGATTCCGGCGGTCGGCGTGGCGTACCACTTCTGAGAAAAGTTGCTAAGACAGAACACGGCCCGGTCCAAGGACCGGGCCTTTGTTTTGGCTGCGCGAAGCGGCCAGTTCAGCGGCGGCCGGGCCCGCGCACAGGGAAGCGGTAGGCTACGCCGAAGCTGAAGAGTGTGGGCGAGAGGCCGGAGGGGAGATCCCTGTCGGAGGCGAAGTAGTGTTGATATTCGAAGTCGGCGCGAAGGTTGATATGGGGCGTCAGGCGATAGTCGAGGCCGCCGCCAAGAACGGCCATATTGTAGGCAACGTTGTCGATATAGGTTAGTAGCCCCGCCGGCACATAGATCTGCTGGGCGCGGAAGTTGACCACGCCGCGGCCGTAGAGCAGCTTGGCATAGGGAGCGAGGCGCTGGTGATGGTAGTGGCGCAGGTAGCGGCCGCCGACCTCGTAGGTGCGCTCGGAGAAGTGATTGCTGGGCACCAGCGGATCGGGGTTGGGATCGGTGACCTGGTGGAAGTCGGCCTCGAGGCCGTAGTGGCCGCGGAGGTCGAAGTCTCCATAAAACATGAAGCCCCGGATGCGGTTCGGCACGTAATCCGAGTTGGCGAGGGTGTAACCGCCGCCGATCTGGAGATCGGCCAGCCGGGTTGCGGTGGGGAGGGCCTGGCCATGGGAGAGGGGAGCGGCGGCCAGCAAGCCGGCAGCCACAAGGAGAACAAGGAAGCGATTCAAAAGGAGGACTCCATTCGCTCAAATTGGTGCAAAGAAACCGTACTGCCCTTTGGACGCGTAAAAATGCCCTGAGGGTCGCTCAGGGCATTGTACGTTGAAGTATTTGTTCGAGTTAGAGCATTTCTCCTATGGCTGGAGATGTGGATAGAGTGCTCTAGCGGATGCGGTACGCTACGCCGACGGAAAAAATGGGGGGCGTCAGCCCGTGAGGAGGGAAGTTGGGCCAGCGCTGGTACTCAAAGTCCGCTCGGGCGTTGAAATGATTGGAGAGGCTGTAGTCTACGCCGCCTCCGAGTCCGAACAGCATGTAGGTACCGGGGGAGCTGCCGCCCACGATCTGGGTGGGCGATGGTGCATTGGAGTGGCCGAGGCCGACCAGGGCCTTTGCATACGGGTGGAAACGACGGTAGTGCCTGACGTAACGCACACCGACGTCATAACTTGATTCCGTATAGCCGAAATACGATTTCAGTGCCGAGTCGAGGTGGACGTCGCCTTCGACGCCCAGATGGTTGTTGAGGTCAAAGGTGCCGTAGAGGGTAACTCCTTGCAGGTGCTTGCCAATATATTGGTCCTCGTTGGAGTAGGAGAAGGCGACGCCAGCCTGGGCCATGCCGCCTCGGGTTGCCGCCGCGGTGGCCTGGGCACGCATGGCCGACGGAAGTGCGAGGCCGCCGGTGAGTGCAAGGGTAAGGGAAAGCAGGCAAATCTTCTTCATGGGGGGGAGACTCTCCTTGGCGCGGGCGTCCCTGAGTAAGGATGCAACTCAGGGACGCTGCGGGGGTCTGATCGTGTCGATGGCCCGAGTAAATCTGCTTACTGCTGAGGCGTAGCCGCCGGAGGTGCAGCGGGGGTGGCTTTGGCATTGTCCGCCGCAGCGGGGGCCGCAGTGTTATCTGCTGGAGCCGCTGTGGCTGGAGCTGACGCTGAGGGAGCGGAAGCGGGAGCCGCGGCAGGAGGAGCAGCCGGGGGCGCCCAATAGGCGAGTCGCAGATAGACAGGGGTAATCTCAAACGGCAGCTTATCGCGCGCGCTGAGAAGAGGTTCGTAGGCTGTGTTGAGCTTGATCACCTGATCAGTCCAGGGGTCGAAGCGGAGGAACTGCGAGAGCGGCATGGCAGCCTGCTGTTTCAGGTCGCCGTTGTTCAGCTTGGGGGCCTTGGCTACCAGAGCCTGCATCCAGAAGGTGCCGTCGGGGCGGAGCAGGCCGTCGCCGATCTGGGGATCGGTGAGCGCCTTCAGGCCCTTCTCGCGCGCCTGGAGCTGTTGCAGGTAGAGGCCGAAGTACTTCTCGCCGTCGACCAGCTCCTTGGCGCCCAGAAGCTCAATAGCTTTCTTGGCGGCTGCGGCGTTGTCGGCGTCGGTATGGTGCATCGGCAGCTTCTCGAACGCCGATTCGGTGGGAAACATGAGGCGATCGCTGAAGGCGTACTTCGTATCGATGTGGTGGCCGAGAACGATATGAGCCACCTGGAAGGCGAGCAGGGCATTGAGATTTCCCATCTGCTGCGCGCCGTCCGCTGTAGGAACGGCGGTGGTATCGATCAGGCCCTTGGAGAGCAGGATCGTATCGCCGACCGAAAGCGACTCGAGCGGCTCAGTGAGCAGCGTGCGAACCCGGATGGGGCGGTCAAGTGGAATGTTGTTGTAGGCGAGGATGTTGTTGGCGAGCGCCTCGAGGATCTTGTCGAAGTCGCTGGGAGCGTCGATCAGGCCGGCGGTGTAGAGCCGGTCGATGACGTTGTCCTCGGCCTGCTGAACCCACTCGCGCTGCGCCTGCAGGGGCGAGATATCGGTAGCCTGCTGGCTTTCGTCGACCGCGCCCTCAACCTGCAGGCTGGTCTGGTCGGCGTCGGACTGCGGCACCTTCAGCGAATAACCCCAAATTTGGTTGACGGCCTTGAACTTCAGCGTGCCCTGGGGGCTCTTGGGATCGCTCTCCTCGATATACACCGAGGTTGGCAGCCAAAGGCCTTCCTGCACGTTGGTCCGCCAGGAGTCGAAGTGGTAGAACTCGCGGATGTCCTTCTCGCCGCCGGAGAAGCTGCCATTGAAGCGCACGATGTTGCCGCTGTTGCGGTCGACCCAGATGCGTCCGGCGAAGCGGCCGACGGCGGATTTCTTGGTGGGAGCAACGTCGAACACGACCGTGGGAATGGTTCCCAGGAAGTCATTGCGCAGGAAGTTGAAGGTGTACATCTGGCGGTTGAAGCTGTTCGAGTCCACCAGCAGCATCTGCACGAAACCGGACTCATGGTAGCTCAGGTGCAGGCTGTTGGACAGGCCCGTGATGTAGCTGAGCGAGTGCTTCATGAAGCCGGTTTTGGAGTTGTCGTACTTGTCGTTGGCGTAACCGGTGTCGGTGATGATCTTGCCGAAGTTGACGCGCGCGAGAAAGTGGACGTCGGAGTCCGGAACCTGGCCCATGACAGGATCCGGGCGCATGTTCTGGATGTAGGTCTCGACGATGGGCGAGCGTTGCTTGAGCGACTTGATGACCGCCGCCTCGCGGACGATGGCCTTATCGATCAGGGCGTTCTGCGCGGGCGTCAGCTTGCGTGCGTCCGCGAACGGCTCGCTCTTCTTCTTGTTATGGAAGACGGAGGCGGCGCTGGCGGGCAGGACGGTGGCAACCATCAGGGCGGCGGTGAGGGCTGTCGTAAGCCTGGACGGAAGATTCATGGCGGGGGATGCTCCTTGGGTGCGGCGGTGCCCGAAGGCGAAACACTTACATAAAAAGCGAACGGCAGGTACGTCCGCGTGGGATCTAAGAAAACGATACTGCGTTCCGGGGAACTGCAGCAGAAATTAGCTCATCTGGAAGTTCACTAGTACGACACCCTCCCAGTCAATAGCACGGCCGGAGTTATCAAGCGCGGGGCGGAAACGAGTCGCCTCGGTAGCCTGAATGGCAGATTGGTCGAGGCCATGGCCAAGGCCATGAACCACTCCCAGAACCTGAACACCCCCGTTGGACATAACCCGGATGCGCAGTGAGACATTGCCCTCCAGGTGCATAGCCTTGGCCTCCTGCGTATAGACCGGAGTGGGCTTGTAGGTAACTTTGGGCGCGGAGGCGAGGATGGACTGCTGCTCCCTCACGCGGGTGGGCTCCACGCGCTGGGCGGTCTGGAGCTGAACCTGCACGGGCGCGTTCGAGTAGTTGCGCGAGTTCAGCGGACCGGTTCCGCCCGGGATGCCCAGCTTGACGCCGGTGACGGCATGGGCGCCATTGTCACGGCCGTTCATGCGTCCATCAGGCGCGCCGGAACCCATGTTGACGGCCACGGCGCGGGCACCGTTGCCGGTGTTGGACGCGGGCATGCCGCGCATGCCGGCCGCACCCATATTGACAGGGGCGACGGCAGGGCCGGTCAAAGGCTTCATGGGGTTGGTTGCCTCGCCGAGACGGACAACGGAGGGGTGAACGTCATTGTTCTTCACCGAAGCTGCCATCGCCTTCCCGAGGTTGACCTTTACCGGCGCCGGGGGCGGTTTGACCTCTTTGGGAGGAGCCGGGGCCATGACGACGGGCTTGGGAACCGGCACCTCGACGGGCTTGATGTCGGGGAGTTTGACCGGCTCGGGCATCTTGATCTTGGGCTGGGCAATCTTGGGCGGCGGCGGCAGCTTGACCGGCGGCGGAGGCGGCGGTTTGGGCGCAGGCGTCACCTTGGGCACCGGCGGCGGCAGCGTCAGTTCCGCAATCCGCTTGGCCACCAGGGGATTGGTCTTGATGACCATACCCAGGATCACGATCAAGGCGGCGACCGTTACGTTAACGATGATCGCTGTGATCGTCGCGCCCTTGCTGCGGGTGCCGTCGTTCAACACGCCAAAGTGGGCGAACTGGACTGGCTGCGGGTTCGGGTCGTCGCTGCGAAGGGGCTTAGGCATCTCTGGTCGATCCTTGTGGCTGTCGTTCAGGTAGTGCCAAAGACTTGCTTCGGGCAGACTGGCTAGAACGATACCAGAGCCCAACGGAAAGTCCGGCGGAATTCAAAAATGTGCGTCTGGCAGGTACCCCAGCGAGTAACCCAGAACGGCACGCATCATTAGACTCACAAACCATGCTTCCGGGCTGTACCGGCTGACCGCTCGAATACCGGGGATTTGCCTTTAGGATGGCTCCACGGACCGAAGAGGTCCGGAAGGTGGTGATAAGACGCCGCCCAGAACCTCCGAGGAGATGGTCATGAGCCACGTACTTCTGCAAACTTTGTCCCGCGATATGTTCCACTTGCCGCTGCCCATTGTGGAAAAGATTCTGCGGCCGGTGATCGTTTACCTGTGCCTGATCGTCCTTCTGCGGATCTTCGGCAAGCGCGAGCTGGCGCAACTGAACCCGTTCGACCTGGTGGTTCTGCTGAGTTTGTCCAACACCGTGCAGAACGCGATGATTGGCGATGACAACTCGGTGACCGGCGGCATTATCGGCGCCCTGTCCCTGTTGGCGATCAACTGGCTCCTGATGTGGGTGCTTTACCGCGCGCCGAAGGTGAATCAGGCGCTGGAGGGCTCGCCCACCACGCTGATCAAGGACGGGGTTGTCGATGTGGCTGCCGTGAAGAGCGAAAGCCTGACCCACGAGGAGCTCATCACCGCGCTGAACCGCAACGGGTTCAACAACCCGGGCGAGGTGGAGCTGTGCGTGCTTGAACCGAACGGCACCTTCTTCGTGAAGGGCAGGCAGCCGTCCAGCGACCAGATGGAGCGCGCGGAGCTGATGACGGTGCTCAAGGGATTGCGCGACGAGGTGCTGGCGCTCAGACGGCAGATCGATGCGCGTTCCTAGATTCAGCGCGACGGGCGTTCGATTCTGGCGCGTTCGACCCGGGCGCGTTCGCGGATCAGACGTTCGGGAGCAGAGGCGAGCGTGGCTTCGCGAACTGCTGCGCGATAGCCGCCCATGTAAATCGAATGCATCACCGCCAGGGCGCAGCCCACACCGAAGGCAAAGCCCAGAAAGAGGCCGATGATGGCTCCCCAATCGAACGACACGGTTTATAGGATGGCACGCCAAGCTGATTTCCTTCACCCTCTTTATGTACTGCCGCGTATTGTGCGGCAAATGAACCGTTCTTCTGGTTTGACGGGGGTGTGATGAGAAGTGGGTACCTGCTCATACACCTGCCAAGACAGCGTGGCGGTTGAAGTGAGTTTCGAGCCGCTAAGGCGTGGTGACCATAGCACTTCGGCGGGGGCAACCCAGTAACGTTACGGGTGGCAGGTGCCACGTTTGGGGTATTTCTGCCCGCTAAGGAAACCTGAATCTGTCCCGAAATGTGATCGTGATGAAGAAGGGAAGCCCATTTGCACGCGGACTGCCCCTAAGTTGCCACTAAGATGAATGCGACACGCGAATGTCGATTCAGGCGTTGCGAGAGAGGCGCCATTTGCGAGTCGCAACATGACGGCGTAGCTTCTGATTTTGCAGGAGCCTTCCCGCAGAGTGCCCGACAATTCCAATGAGGAGAGTGTCACGGAAAGATGTCTATTGAAGCCGCCGCCGCGACGCAGGCCAGGAACACAGATCCCGACAACAACGTAATGCAGTCGATGCTGCGCGAGAACCGGGTGTTCGCGCCGCCGAAGGAGTTTGCAGCCAAGGCATGGATTAAGTCCGAAGCTGAGTATGAGCGGATGTATCGGCGCAGCGTGGAAGAGCCGGAGGCTTTCTGGGCCGAGGCTGCGAGTGAGCTGGAATGGTTCGCGCCGTGGAAGCATGTAATCGAAGGCGAAGGGCCGGAGACGAAGTGGTTCACGGGCGGCAAGCTGAACCTGGCGCACAACTGCGTCGATCGTCATGCGCTGGGCGCGCGGCGGGATAAGGTTGCGCTGCTGTGGGAGGGCGAGCCGTCGGTCGATGGCAAGTCCGAGATTCGCAGGCTGACCTTTGGTGAGCTTCACGTGCAAGTCCAGCGTTTCGCGAATGTGTTGAAGAACGCCGGCGTTCGCAGGGGCGATCGCGTGGCAATCTACATGGGCATGAGCCCGGAGCTGGCGATCGCGCTGCTGGCCTGCGCGCGCATCGGCGCCGTGCACTCGGTCATCTTCGGCGGCTTTGCGGCGCATGCGATTGCGGACCGCGTGAACGATTCGGACTGCCAGGTGGTGCTGACGCAGGACCTCAGCTATCGTCGCGGCGCCGAGGTCAAGCTCAAGCAGATCGTCGATGAGGCGCTGGAGACGTGTCCGGGCGTGCGCAAGGTTGTGGTCTATCAGCGGGCGCCGGACAAGACAGTCGCGATGAAGGCTGGCCGCGATGTGTGGTGGCACGAGCAGATGGCCGAGGCTGCGGCGGAGTGTGCGTGCGAGCGGATGGATGCAGAGGATCCGCTTTACATTCTGTACACCAGCGGGACGACCGGGAAGCCCAAGGGTTTGGTGCACACCACCGGCGGCTATGCGGTGCAGACGTATCTCACGTCGAAGTATGTCTTCGATCTGCGCGCGGAGGACGTCTACTGGTGCTCGGCCGATATCGGCTGGGTTACCGGCCACAGCTATGTGGTCTATGGGCCGCTGCAGAATGGAACGACGGTGATGATGTATGAGGGCGCGCCTAACTGGCCGGAGTGCGACCGCTTCTGGAAGATCATCGACGACCACAAGGTCACGGTCTTTTACACCGCACCGACGGCGATTCGCGCGTTCGTGAAGTGGGGCACGGAGTGGGTCCACAAGCATGATCTCGGCAGCCTGCGGCTGCTCGGCACCGTCGGCGAGCCGATCAATCCCGAGGCGTGGATGTGGTATCACCGCGAGATTGGCAAGGAGCGCTGCCCCATCGTCGATACATGGTGGCAGACCGAGACGGGCTCGATTATGATCTCGCCGCTGCCGGGCGCGGTGGCGACCAAGCCGGGCTCGGCGACCAAGCCGTTCTTCGGCGTGACGCCGGAGATTGTGACCAAGGGCGGCAACCCCGTGCCGGCGGGGACGGGGGGCCTGCTGGTGATTCGCAAGCCGTGGCCCTCGCGGGCGCGCACCATCTGGGGCGACCATGAGCGCTTTGTGAAGACATACTTCGCGGATGTGCCGGGATGCTACTTCACGGGCGACGGAGCGCGCTGCGACAAGGATGGGTACTACTGGCTGATGGGTCGCGTCGACGACGTGATCAACGTCAGCGGTCACCGGCTGGGGACGATGGAGGTCGAGTCGGCGCTGGTGGCGCACCCGAAGGTTGCCGAAGCGGCGGTCGTCGGGCGACCGGACGAGTTGAAGGGGCAGGCGATTGCCGCGTTCGTCTCGCTGGAGCAAGGGTACGAGCCCAGCCCGGAGCTGAAGCAGGAGCTGCGGCAGTGGGTCGCGAAGGAGATCGGCGCTCTGGCGCGGCCGGACGACGTGCGGTTTTCGCCGTCGCTGCCCAAGACGCGCTCCGGCAAGATCATGCGGCGGCTGCTGCGCGAGCTGGCGACGACCGGCGACGTCAAGGGCGATACGACCACGCTCGAAGACTTCAGCGTGCTGGCCAAGCTGAAGGAGAACGAGGAGTAGGCTGGCGCGCGAAACCGTTGCCTGCAAGGTCTCGTCTACACGGATATGAAGAGGCGGTTGTGGATTGCGGCGGCGGTCGGGCTGTTGTGCTCGCCTGGGTTGACCTTTGCTTGCGCGCAGAAGCCTGCGGAGAATCCGCCAGCGGCGGCTTCGTCTGCCCCTGAAGCAACGCCGGTGCGCACGATCTCGGTCGAGGCAAAGCTGGTGCTGGTTCCGGTGGTGGTGCGCGATCATAAGGACGCGCTGGTGAACGACCTGACGCAGAACGACTTCTCGCTGCAGGTCGAAGGCAAGCCGCAGGCGATCCGCTACTTCGATCACGATACGAATGTGCCTCTGACGCTGGGACTGCTGGTGGACGTGAGTCCGAGCCAGCGCAAGGCGCTGGCCGACGAGCAGGCCGCGAGCCAGAGCTTTCTGGACACGATGCTGGCGCCGGCCGTCGGCAATCGCGCGGCGGATAAGGCGTTCGTCGTGCAGTTTGCCAAGGACATCGAGCTGCTGCAGGACGTGACGGATGCGAAGCCGCGGTTGCAGGCGGCGCTGAAGGAGCTTGGCACCGAGAGTGCGAGCTTTCACACGACCGACGACTCGGGGCCCGAGACGGACCGCGAGGGACGGCGGATTCAGCACGGCGGAACGGCGCTGTATGACGCGATCTATCTCTCCGGCGATGAGGTGATGTCCAAGCAGACCTTGCACAGGCGGGCGCTTGTGGTGCTGACCGATGGCATCGATCGTGGAAGCAAAGAGGCGTTGACGGATGCGATCGAGGCGGCGCAGCGCTCCGACACCACCGTGTACGGGATCTATTACAAGGGCGAGTCGCCGAGGCAGGAGGACTACAACCGGCCTATGGATCGGCGCGGCGGAGGCTATCCGGGTGGTGGGTATCCGGGTGGTGGATATCCAGGCGGAGGCTATCCGGGCGGCGGCTATCCAGGCGGCTATCCGGGTGGAAATAATCCGCAGGGCGGAGGGACTCCGCGTGGTGGCGGCGGCGACCACAAGCCGAACGTCGATGGGAAGCATGTGCTGGAGCGCATCTGCGGGGAGACCGGAGGACGGGTTTTCGAGTTGAGCCGCAAGCAGAGCCTCGACGACATTTATAAGCAGATTGGCGAGGAGCTGCGCTCGCAGTACAGGCTGGGCTTTATGCCCACGGGCGACGCGGCCAAGGACAAGTATCACCAGATCGATCTGACACTGACGGGCGAGCCGGGCAAGAAGAAGCTCGATGTGCAGACGCGCGACGGTTATTACATGGGCGAGCCGTGAGGGGGTCCCCCCTCTCCTTCGTTTTCCACACTTCTTTGGAATCAGTGGTTTACAGCGGAGTTCGGCTGTAAAATATTGATTCCGGAGATTTTGTGTGGAAAATCTCTGGAATGTGTGGGTTGCAGTGCTTCTGTGGTCCCCCTAATATCGAAACCCCACCCATGCCGACGATAAAGACCGTCGTCATGAATGGGGCACCCAGATCTGTGGTGGGTTTTGATCTCCATATCTATTATAGAGAGTTGAGTGGAATTAATGTGCAGCGATTTTTATCTTTGTTTTGTTTGAGTTAGATGGTTTGGGGGCTTGACAAGATTTTGGAGATTTCCTGTGAGCTGGTTTCCGGGAATGAGGGTCGTGGCGGGGCGAAGGAAGGCAATTCAGGCGCTCCGGCTCCGCCTTCGTTCCGGCCTTCGGCAGAGCGGATGCGCCTGCGGCGCGGCTCTTTTCCTGGGGCGTTGCCCCAGGCTGGTATAGGGCGCGCCGTTGGCGCTTGGACCGGTGGCGCTTTGCGAAACCGGATCTCAAGATCGAGCCGTTGCCGGTGATGACACAAACAAGGATGACAACTGGAAAGGTACCGGCAACAACGAACAGCCACAGCAGGTCCTTCGCTTTCATCCCGGCGAGCAAATGCGCTCGCCGGGGACCCCGCTGCGCTCAGGATGACAATTTGGGAGGCAGGGGCGCGTTGAGCGAGATAGAGGCTTGTTGCGGGGGTAGGGGCAGGACCAGCCGCGAGGAGGGATGCTTGTCGTGGTGTCTGGGCACGAGGCGGGTTCCGCCCCAGTCCAGGACGAAGTAGGCCACCAGAAAGACGATGATGATCGTGGCGCCAAAGAGAATCACGACCAGAAGGAAGTTCGGCCGCTCAGGCGGTTCCTGTTCCAAGCCTCGTATACGCATGGTGGGTTAGATGCCGTTTCATTTAGAGGTGGCCGCGCGGCGGCGGAATGTGTTGCAGCGATTGGCATCGTTGGCGGGTTTCACGCATCATGGATCATGGATATGGATTCAGTGAGTGAACGGAAAGGGTTGCAATGAGGATGAAGAGTCTGGGCAAGAGCGTGCGAGTGGCTGCAGTGAGTGTTGGATTGGTGATGGGAGCGCTGGCGACAGGAGCGCACGCACAGTACACCAAGGCCCATATCTATCCAACGGTGGAGGCGGCGCAGCCCGACATCAACGCGGCGCTGATGCAGGCGCGGCATGAGCACAAGCGGGTGATCCTCGACTTTGGCGGCGACTGGTGCGGAGACTGCCAGGTGCTGAACATTTATTTTCACCAGAGCCCGAATGCCGATCTGCTGGCCAAGAACTTCATCCTGGTGGATGTGAATATCGGACACATGGACCAGAACGTGGAGCTGGCGAAGAGATATGGCGTTCCGCTCAACGGCGTGCCGGCGCTTGCGGTGCTGAGCCCGACGGGCAAGGTGATCTATTCGCAGAACAAGGAGTTCTCGGATATGCGGCATATGGAGCCGCAGTCGGTGACTGACTTTCTGAACAAATGGAAGCGATGAAGCGATAGAGCAGTCTTGCTGAAGGTGTACCCAAGGGGACGATCTCGACGTCGTTTTTCGCCGATCAAAACGACACTCCTCTGACCTTGCCAGGGATCGTGTCAGCGATACTGCTCTAATGTAGCCGGCGAGGAGAACCAGTGACGGGCGTGGCCGTGTGGGAGAACGTGGTGGTCGCGCCGATCCGGCGGATGGCGGGCATTGGCCGGCTGCTGCGCCGCACGTTTTTAGCCGCGGTGGATCACGATGCGTTTCTGGTGGCGCAGGCCTCGGCCTATTCGGCGATGGTGGCGCTGTTTCCGGCGCTGATTGTAGCGGCGGCGGCGGTGGCGCTGCTGCCTCCGTGGCTTCCGTTGAAGGTGCAGATGGCGGGGTTCTTCGACCGCGTGCTGCCCTCGAATGTGAGCCCGCTGCTGGATGCGTATTTCGCGACGACACATCAGACCAGCCGGACGGCGGGCGCGCTGCTGGGGTCGGCGATTGTGAGCCTGCTGGGTGCGGCGAGTGTGATGGCGACGCTGATGGAAGGATTTCGCCTGGCGCACGATCTGCCGGTGGTGCAGGGCAGTTTCTTAAGGCGGCGCGGGCGGGCGCTGGCGCTGGTGCCGCTGTCGCTGCTGCCGATGACGGCGGCGAGCGTGCTGGTGGTGTTTGGCCACTTCCTGATCGGGTGGATGGCGCGGGAGATTCCGCCGATCGCGCGGCCGGAGTTCTATGCGCTGGCCATGGCGTTGCGCTGGATTCTGGCGCTGGGGACCAGCGTGGGCATCCTCGCGGTGGTCTATCACCTGGGCACGGACCTGACGCAGCATATGCGAGAACATCTGGAACCGATGGTGCGCGAGCCGTGGCTGGTGCTGCGCAAGGACTGGAGCTGGCGGGCGAGTCTGCCGGGAGCGGCGCTGGCGACGGTGCTGTGGTTTGGCTCGACGCTGCTGTTCGGATTTTATGTAACGCGGTTTGCGAACTATGGACGGGTGTACGGATCGCTGGGCGCGGCCATCGCGCTGATGGTCTGGCTGTATATGATTGCGTTGACGGTGCTGATCGGCGCGGAGTTCAATGCGCAGTGCTCGGTGGGGCACAGAGACCCCGAGACATCGGCGGCGTTATGGAAGACATCGTCCACGCGGTTGCGGCGGACGGGTAGAATGACTGATTGATCGGTAGATCGAAGGGAACGATATCTATGCGGGCTCTGACGCCTCAAAGGGAAGAAAAAGCAGTGACGGACGAAAGAGAGCGCATTGCAGGCGCCGTGAGCGAACGTCGAGCCAAGATTGTGGCAACGCTGGGCCCGGCCTCGAGTACGGAGGAGACGTTCCGGCAGCTGGTGCGTGCGGGACTGGATGTGGCGCGTCTGAACTTTTCGCACGGATCGCATGAGCAGAAGGCCGAGCTGATTGCGATGGTGCGCAAGGTGGCGCGCGAAGAGGGCAAGCCGATCTGTATTCTGGGCGACCTGCAGGGGCCGAAGATACGCACGGGAACGCTGGTGGACCACAAGCCGGTGCTGCTGGAGACGGGCAAGCGGCTGACGATTACGCCGGAGAAGATCGAGGGAACGGCGGAGCGCGTGAGCACGGTGTTCCCGACGCTGGCGGAGAACCTGAAGCCGGGCGACAGGATTTTGCTGTCGGATGGGTTGATTGAGCTGCGGGTGGTGGAGCTGCGTGGCGCGGATGTGATCTCGGAGATTGTGAACGGCGGGATGCTGGGCGAGAAGAAGGGCATCAATCTGCCGGGCGTGCCGATCAAGGTGCCGTCGCTGACGGAGAAGGATGAAGAGGACCTGGAGTTTGCGCTGAAGCATGGCGTGGACACGATCGCGGTCTCGTTTGTGCAGACGGCGGGCGATGTGCGCTATGTGAAGCGGCGGGTGGCGGCGCTGGGCTCCGAGGCGTGGGTGATTGCGAAGCTGGAGAAGCCGCAGGCGGTGGACCATCTGGATTCGATTCTGGAGGCGGCGGACGCGATCATGGTGGCGCGCGGCGATCTGGGCGTGGAGATGCCGCCGGAGAAGGTGCCGGCGATTCAGAAGCACATCATCCGGCGCGCGGCGGAGTATCGGAAGCCGGTGATTACGGCGACGCAGATGCTGGAGTCGATGATTGAAAACCCGCGGCCGACGCGGGCGGAGGCGTCGGATGTAGCGAATGCAATTTACGACGGAACGGATGCGGTGATGCTTTCGGCGGAGAGCGCGGCGGGCAAGTATCCGGTGGAGTCGGTGGCGATGATGGCCAAGATTGTGGTGGAGACGGAGACGCAGATTCGGCTGGAGCCAAGGCTGGCGAGCGCGGTGCATCGCAAGTCGCTGACGATTCCGGAGACGATTTGCGAATGTATGGCGCACTCGGCGCAGGATTTGGATCTGGCGGCGATTGCGATCTTTACGGAGACGGGCAATACGGCGCGGCTGCTGTCGAAGTACAGACCGGAGGCGCCGATCTATGCGCTGAGCCCGTTTGAGGAGGTTGTGCACCGCACCAATCTGTTGTGGGGAACGCACCCGATTCAGTGCGACCGCTTTACCGATACGGACAAGCTGGTGAATATGGCGGAGGACGTGCTAGAAGTGGGCGGGTTTGTGCGCGCGAAGGATGTGGTGGGGATCGTGGCCGGGACGGCGACGAGGACCGGGGCGACGAATTTTATGCGGCTGCATTTGATTGGGGATAGGTGAGGGCAAGGTGCGAGATTTTAGATTTTAGATTTTAGTTGGGCTTCGGGTGGTGAATGGGTGAGTCGTTTCGGGATCGTATTGTTTGGCAGCGTGCCATTGAACTGACTACGGCGATTTATGAATTTACCGGCGACTTTCCTCGCGAGGAGATGTACGCGCTTACGAATCAGCTGCGACGCGCGGCAGTTTCGATTCCCAGTAACATTGCTGAAGGCCATGGGCGGAACAGCGATGGTCAGCTACTCCAGTTCGTCTGTATGGCGCGTGGGTCGAACTATGAGGTACAGACGCAACTCGTTATAGCAGAACGTCTGGGCTATGGAACGGATGAGAGGCGAGTTCTTTGTCAGTCGCTCTCAGTCGAGGTCGGGAAGATGCTCAATGCAACCGTCACATCTCTGGAGAGCCGTCGGGCTGTGAATTAATCCGCTGCTGACCTCTAAAATCTAAAATCTCCGAATCTAAAATCTTCTTATGGGTCGCATCCGCGTACTGTCCGACCAGGTCGCTAATCAGATTGCTGCCGGCGAGGTGGTGGAGCGGCCTGCTTCGGTGGTGAAGGAGCTGCTGGAGAACTCGCTGGATGCGGGGGCTACGCGGATTCGGCTGGAGGTGGAGGCCGGCGGGCGCAAGCTGATTCGGATTACGGACAATGGGCAGGGCATGGGGCGCGATGACGCGCTGCTGGCGTTTGAGCGGCATGCGACGTCGAAGCTGCGGTCGAGCGATGATCTGCTGAGTATCGCGACGCTGGGGTTTCGCGGGGAGGCGCTGCCTTCGATTGCGTCGGTGGCGCGGGTGACGATGGATACCCGCGCGGCGGACGATGAGGTGGGGACGCATCTGGAGATTGCCGGCGGCAAGCTGCTGCAGGTGGAGGATGCGGGGCTGCCCGAGGGAACGACGATTGCGGTGCGCGATCTATTCTTCAATACGCCGGCGCGGCGGAAGTTTTTGCGCTCGGAGCAGACGGAGCTGGGGCATGTGGCGGCGCTGGTGACGCACTATGCGCTGGCGCATCCGGGGAAGCATTTTGAATTGCACTCGGCCACGCAGGCGCTGGTGATGGCTCCTGCTGTGGCGAACGTGGGCGAGCGGCTGTTTCAGATCTTTGGGCGCGAGACGTTCGAGAGCTTGATTGCTGTGGCGGCGGAGATGGACTTTGCGCGCGCGGGATTGCCGGAGCCTCCGCCATGGAAGAGGGCGGAGGACTATGAGCCGCCAGCGCCGGGGTTTTTGCGGCTGAGAGGATTCTGTTCGAAGCCTGAGCTGCAGAAGCTGAACCGGAATTCGATCTATGTGTTTGCGAATGGAAGGCTGATTCGCGACCGGCTGGTGCTGCATGCGTTGAGCGAGGCGTATCGCAACATTATTCCGCCGACGTCGTTTCCGGTGGTGCTGCTGTTTCTGGAGATGCCGCCCGAGGAGATCGATGTGAATGTGCATCCGGCCAAGACCGAGGTGCGGTTCCGGCAGGGGAGCTTTGTGCATGATTTTGTGCGCGACTCAATGCGCACGGCGCTGATGCAGGCGAGGCCCGCGGCGAGTTTTCTGGCGGCATTGAATTCTGGGCCGACGGCGAGCGAGTCGCTGATGGTGGATGTGAGTCCGCTGCCGGGAGTGGATCAGGCAGTGTTCGATCCGCGCGAGGGTTTGGTGGCGGAGAGTGAGGCGGCGATTGAGCCGAGTGATGTCGCGAGCTTTGAGCTGCGTGAGCGGATGGTGGCTCCTTCGGCGGGACGGTTGGGGTTTGAGGGGGCGGGGATGGCGGTGGGGTATGAGGAGCAGCGCTCGACGGATGGAAGTGAAGAAGAGCAGACGATGGGCGAGGCGCAGCCTACGCTGAACTCGCTGGCTACGTTGAAGCCGCTGGGGCAGTTGCGCGATTCGTTCATTCTGGCGGTGAATGAAGAGGGCTTGTGGATTGTGGACCAGCATGTGGCGCATGAGCGCGTGCTGTTTGAGAAGATTCTGCGCGAGCGCAAAGTGGAGAGGGTGCAGCGGCAGCGGCTGCTGATGCCGGTGCTGATCGATCTGCTTCCCGAGCAGATGGTGACGTTTGCGGCGATTGCCGAAGAGATGGAGCGCAATGGATTTGAGGCCGAGCCGTTTGGGCCGCGCACGCTGGCGGTGAAGGCGGCGCCGGTGGGGCTGGAGGGCAAGGAGCTGGAGCGGATGCTGGAAGAGGTGCTGGGAGTGACCGACCGTTCCGCGCAGGTGGACAATGCGGAGGCGCGGCGGACGCGGATTGCGGCGTCGATTGCGTGCCATGCGGCGATCAAGGTGAATATGCCGCTGGAGGCGTCGAAGATTGACTGGCTGCTGCGGGAACTGGCGAAAACGGAGCATCCGACGAGCTGTCCGCATGGGCGGCCGATCGCATTGCGGTATTCTCTAAGAGAGATCCAGCGGGCCTTTCAGCGTATCTGAGCGTATCTGAAGTGATTTTGGAGCGCAGGCATTTGAAGCGCGGCATTGGGGCGGGACGAACGGGCTGGCGATGAAGTTTATGGACCTCCGCCCTTGAGCGGAGGTTGATGCTGTAGGGCCGGTTTTCGGCCTGGCGCAGGGTTGTCACGCGGCTATGAGGCCGCAGTCAGAGAGTTTGGTTTGAGTTCAACACCGGAGTTTAACGAGCAGCAGCTGGCAACCGCGCGTGCGCAACGCTGGCACCAGGATGGCGCAGCGCTGCTGACGCTCGAAGATGCGCGCACATGGGTGGGCGAAGCGGGGCTGGTGCTGTTTGCGCCGCGCGCGCAACAGCTGGCGACGCCTGCGCCTTCGCTGGTAGAGGCGACGCTGGGAAAGGCGACGGACGCGCCGACGGCGGCGGAGACTGATCTGGCTCGGAGTTTTGTGGCGCGGCTTACGGCCGAAGGGGACGCATTGCCGCTGAACCTGCTGGGCGGGCCGGGGGATGTTCCGGATTTTGTGGTGTCGGCACAGGTGTTCAGCTATGTGTTCACGGTGCGCGGCGACAAGCTGTGGAAGCAGCCGCCGGCGACCTCGGGAGCGATGAAGGTGTCGCTGCTGGCGGCGAAGGTTTATGAGACGGTGGCCGAGGGCAAGGCGCTGACGGCGGCGGAGCTTGCTTCAGAACTGGGGCGCGAGGTGACGGAGGCCGCGATTGGGCGGGCGCTGGGTGAGCTGTGGGCGCAGCTGCGAGTGATTCCGCTGTTGCAGCAGGATGGGTCGGCCGCGCTGTGGGAGCTGACCTCGCGGCGATTTACGAAGACGATGAAGGCGGGCGGGAATGCGGGCCTGCCGACGGCGCTGTCGGCGCTGGTTTCGATGTATCTGGCGCAGGTTTTTGCAGCGACGGAGGAGGAGATTGAGACGTTCCTGTCGCCGCTGACGGCGCGCTCGCGCGTGCGCGATGTGCTGCATGGATTGACGGGAGCGCGGCAGCTTGAGACTTTGGCGGTCGAGGGCAAGACGCTGCTCTATATCCCTGGCGCGCTGCCGGAGTTTCCTGCGGCTGCAGCGGCCGAAGGGACTATTGAGAATGTTGAGGCGGCTGCGGCGGCTGCTGTGGAGCGGCCGAAGAAGGTGGGAACCGGGCGCATTCGCAGCTTCGAGGGCGAGCGCAAACCTGGCGGCGAGTTCCGCGGCAAGCCCGCGCGGACGTTTGCGGCGGGGCGTTCGGGCGCGGGAGGAACGCGGCCTTCTGTGAGGACGGGTGCGCGATCCGGTGCGAGGCCAGGTGCGCGGCCCGGTGTGCGTCCTGGTGCGCGAGCGGGTGCACGCCCGGGTGCCGGAGCTGGGGCACGCGCGGAGGGAAGAACTGACCGCGAGCGGCGTCCGTTCAAGCGCGAGGGAGCGGGCGGCGATGCGAGGACGAGCTTCACCAAGCCGTGGGAGGAAGGGCGCAAGCCACGCACGGCGAGTGCGGCGGCGGATGGCGGCGCGGATCCGTTCAAGAAGTTTCGCAAACCCGCAGCGGAGGAGCGCAAGCCTCTGGGAGACAGAGAGCAGGCCGGTCTGCCGCCGGAGGAGCGTGTCTTTTCGAAGCCGAAGTTTGAGCGCGAGAGCAAGGCGAGAGATCTGGCGAAGCGTCCGTATACGCCTCGGGACGCGGAAGGCGGCAAGCGCACTTTTGCGAAGAGACCGTATACGCCGCGTGGGAGTGAGAGTGGAGAGCGCAGCTTCTCGAAGCCACGATTCGATCGCGACAAAAAACCTGGTGGATTTGGGGCGAAACCTGGTGGATTCGGTGCGAAGCGGCCGTACAAGCCGCGCGATGCGGAAGGCGGCGAGGGCACGTTTGCGAAGAGACCGTATACGCCGCGCACGAGTGAGAGTGGAGAGCGGAGCGTCTCGAAGCCGCGATTCGATCGCGACAAAAAGCCCGGTGGATTTGGAGCGAAGCCTGGCGGATTCGGTGCGAAGCGGCCGTACAAGCCGCGCGACGCCGAGGGCGGCGAACGCAGCTTCACGAAACGGCCTTACACGCCGCGGACGAGCGAGGGCGGTGAACGCAGTTTGTCGAAGTCGGCGAAGCCGCGTTTCGACAGCAAGAGCAAGCCTGGCGGTTTCGGGGCGAAGAGGCCGTATAAGCCTCGCGATACCGAGGGCGGCGAGCGCACTTTTGCGAAGAGACCGTATACGCCGCGGACGAGTGAGGGTGGCGAGCGAAGTGAAGGCAGCATTGCGAAGCGGCCGTACAAGCCTCGCGTAGAGGGCGGCTCGGAACGCAGGGACGCTGCGCCGCGAAAGAGCTTTGGAGCGAAGAAGTTTGGCGCCAAGCCGGGAGCGAAGTTCGGGTCGAAGTTTGGCGCGAAGGCTGGCGGAGCGAAGGCGGGGAAGTTTGGTCCGAAGAAGTTCGGAGCCAAGCCTGGAGGCTTCGGAGCCAAGCGGAGCGGGGCTGCGGGGAAGGCGAAGCCAGCGTCACGCAAGCCCGAGGCGGAGGAGTAGCGGCGGATGAGTTCGGACGAAGCTCGGACCGGCAAGACGGAACGACGCGAGCGTCCGGTCATCGCCATCGATGGACCGGCGGGAGCGGGAAAGAGCACGCTGGCGGCGCATCTGGCGCGGCGGTTCGGGTTTCTCAATCTGGAGACGGGGGCGATGTATCGCGCGGTCGCGCTGAAGGCGATCGAGGGCGATGTGTCCTTTGACGATGAGGCCGCGCTGATGGAGCTGGCGCAATATACGAGGCTGGCGCTGGAGCCGCAGGCGGAGGGCAATCGCGTTTTGCTGGATGGAATCGACGTGTCGCGGCGGGTGCGCGAGGCGGATGTGACGGAGGCGGCGTCGAAGGTGTCGGTGCATCCGGCGCTGCGGGCGTGGATGGTGGGGCAGCAACGGAAGATGGGCGAGCGCGGTGGTGTGGTGATGGAGGGCCGGGATATTGGGACGGCGGTGTTTCCGGATGCGGAGGTGAAGATTTTTCTGGATGCGGCGCCCGAGGTGCGGGGCAGCCGGAGGTATCGGCAGCGTGCGCCTGGCGGGTACGCAACCCCGCCGAGGATTTGGGTGCGGGGCAGCCGGAGGTATCGGCAGCGTGCGCCAGAGCAGGCGAAAATTACTGAAACGGCTGTACTTACGGAGATACGGCAGAGGGATGAGCGGGACCGGAACCGGGCCGAGTCTCCGTTGCGTCCGGCGGAGGATGCGGTGGTGCTGGATTCGACGGCGATGACGCTTGAAGAGGTGCTGGCGGCGGCGGAGGGGATCGTTCGAGCGCATGTGGAGGCAGGTAAGTTGCACTAAATGCAGGGAAGCGGGGGCAAGAAAAATTTTTCAGTGGAAATTTTGTCTCTCGTGCTACCATTTCCCCATCGTTTGAAACAGATTGGTTTTCTGCGGTTTCAACCGGCCGAAGCCCCGATTTGGATTCAGCGTCAAGTCACAATCACACAAGGATTTACAAAGATTATGGAACAGGGAACAGTGAAGTGGTTCAACGACGCCAAGGGATTTGGCTTCATCAGCCGGCAGAACGGCGAGGACGTCTTCGTACACTACTCGGCCATCAACTCAAACGGTTTCAAGAGCTTACAAGAAGGTCAAGCGGTTCAGTTCAACGTTGTCAAGGGGCCGAAGGGCTGGCAGGCGTCTGACGTTCAGCCGCTGTAATAGACCAGCTTGAACCCCGGAAGAACCTTTTTTCGAGGCTATTGAAGACGCCAGGATATTAACCACAGGGAATGGCTTAAGCCATTCCCTGTGCTACGTTTGCGCGTAAATGCGCAAGGGTCGCTACCACGATTGAGGTGGGGTGGATGGATGGATAGTTTGTGGTGGAGGCGTGGTTGGTTGTGGTTCGGGTGATGGTGGGTCTGTTTTGTCGACGATGTGCGAGCCGGGGAGAAGGGTGACGGTGGTCTTCAGCTTGCGATAGTCGGAGTAAGTCTGGTGGAGGTCGCCGTCGAAGCCTTTGACCAGAAGGAAGCGGCCGTCGACGTGAACCTTGATGGTCCGAAGAAACCAGATCTCGTTGTTGACCGGCATGTCGGTGAAGTCGAACCAGCTGCCTTTTTTTATGTTGACGAGAAGGCCGCCGGCGACGTGGAAGTTTTTCTGGAGCGTGCCGGTGAGGCGGAGGATGGCGCTGTCGCGCTCGTCGACCCAGAGGGTTCCGGCGAGCTCACGCATGATCTGTTCGCTGAGGTCTGCGGCTTTGGCGCTGGGGTCGCCGGTGTAGTCGAAGACGAGGGTGGGGCGGCCGTTAATCTGCTCACGGCGCGGATTGGTGAAGGTGGCGACTTTGAGCAGGCCGCTGGCGCCGAGGTTGACGGTGTTCTTGTCCGGCTTGGGTGGATGTGATTTCAATTTGGCAGTGAGTTTGTCGACGCGCTCCTGCTCCTTGTTTGCGTCTTCGGGCGAGAGAGGTTTGCCGTCGCGGGCGGTGTGCTGCTGGATCTCGGTGTTGCCGACATAAAAGGCCTGGTACTGATCGGTGTGGGTTTTTTTGCTGCCGTCGGAGGAGAACTCGTCGGCGACCTGGGTGATGGTGAAGATGTAGTGCTTGCGCAGTTCTTCGAGCGCGAGGTTGTGGGCGCGGACGCGGGCGAGAAGGGTTGTGATGTCGGGGAGTGGGGCGGCAGGCTGTGAGGGCTGAACTTGTGACGTGGGAGCCGAAGGTGTTGAAGGTGTTTGGGCAGGGACGAGCGGCGAGGCGATGAGCAGGAGAGCGATTCCCGCGAGGAGCCGGCGGTGCATAGGTCCCACTATACGGCGGTGGGAAGCGAAGGAACCTGCGGCTGCACGGGCAGCGTTGAAATGCAGGTCTCTCCACTGCGCGGGACGATAAAGCTGTCCCGCTCCGGTCGAGATGACAGGATCTTTGTTGTCCGGGTTGTTGTGGGAGATGACCTCAGTGTCGGGGTGGGGGATCCTGGTGGTCGCCGGGCTTTATGCAGTCGCGTCTGCGGCGATAGATCCAGCGAAGGCCGCCGAGGCCGAGACCGCCGGCGAGGCTGGCGATGAGGCCCACGACGATGGCCAGGACGACGAGGATGACGATCAGAAGAGAGGCGCCCGCGATCAGGGCTTCGGCCGCCGCGCGCAGGATGGCGTGGATGACGGCGACGAGTGCATGGACGAGAACCACTTGGCGATAGGACGCGGGAGGTCTTGCGGATGATGTTCTGTGTACGAGACGAAAACGGGTGGGTCGGGGTTTCAGGCGGCTGGGGCCTTCCGGAGCTGTGCCAGGCGTACCTCAGGGGCTGAAGCCCGCATTCATGACTGATGTCGATGTCCGGGCTGAAGCCCGGACCTATCTCAGAGACAACGACAATGGCAACAGCAACAGCAACAGCAACGGCAACGACAAAGACAAAGACAAAAGATGGGGCATCGGGGTCACCCTGCGCTGGGGAGAGAAAGGGCATACCTCGGGGCTGAAGCCCCTCTTTCTTTGTGGGTATGTGAGACCCGAGCCTGAAGGCTCGGGGTACCTGAGTTGAGGCGACCCAAGGGCTCGGAGCGCATGTTGTGGCCATTCCGGAGAGCTTGACAGGGTGAATGTAGATTGCTACATAGTGATGCAGGAGAGTGAGATCATGATGGACTGTCGAGTTCCTTGGCAAGCGAGGATTAAGCCTCAGCTTCGTGATGTTTTGTGGGCGGCGATCGCGGGAACTCTCTTATGCGCGTGGATGGTGGGAATGGCCCAGGCGCCTGCGACGGCTGCGGCTGGCGGCGGTGCGAACGCAGCTGCGAGTGCGGGTGAAAAGCAAACGGCGTTTGAGGTGATCTCGATCCGGCGAGACAAGGGAGCGAGGGCGCCACACTTTGGGGCGACGGCTGACGGATTTCAGGCCGTCGATCTGCCGATGTTCGCCATCTTTCAAATGGCATATGCGCCGCCGAACGAGAGCGGAATGTTGCGCGGGGATCGCATTGTGGGAGCTCCGGCGTGGGTGAGGGGCGCGGAGGGCGAACACTATGACGTGGTGGCGAAGGTTGATGCGGCGGAGATGGCTGACTGGCAGAGGCCGGAGCTGAGGCAGACGATGCTGCGCACGATGCTGCAGACGATGCTGGCGGAACGATGCAAGCTGGTGGTTCATCACGAGAGCAAAGAGAGAGCGGTCTACGACCTGGTGGCGGCGAAGGGCGGCCCGAAGTTCAAGCAGGCGGAGACGGTTGATATCACCAGGCTGAAGGAGAAGTATCCCAATGGAGGGAGGGTGACGGGAGGCGGGATGGCTGTGATGAGCGAGAGCGGGACACAGTTTTATGGCGTGACGATGGCGTGGCTGGCGCAGACGGTGCTGCCGGGTGTTGCAGGCAGACCGGTGGTGGACAAGACGGGCCTGACCGGACACTACGATCTTGCGCTGCCATCGTCGGTGTTGATGCCACCGCCGCCGCCCGGGGCGATGCAGACGGCCGGGACGCCGTCGCCGTTGAGTGAGCCGTCCACGCTGCCCGGAGAGGGCGAATCGATCTTCACGGCCCTGCCGGAGACGCTGGGGTTGCGGCTGGTTCCCGCGAAGGATCAGGTGGAGATGCTGGTGATCGACCATGTGGAGCGGCCGACGGAGAATTGATGGAATGGATGGACGCGCGGCTTAGGCGAGCATCGGTTCGGCGCAGTCGGCTTCTGTGCTGCCTCAGGTTGCGCAAAAACATAGAGCGTGATGAGGACTTATGCAGTTTGAATCAAGGCTCCCGCAACTTCCAGTACTTTGGTATATGTCGTTTCGCTTACGGTTCCTCGCGCTCTGCCTGCTTGCCGGAAGCCAAGTGATGTCAGGGCAGCGCCCCTCCTGTCCAAATTCCAATGACGAACCAATGGCGGTTGTGGGAAATGCTCCAGTCGTAACGTTGGACTTGAGTCGTTTGGACGGCAAGAAACGACCGGCGCACTTCGTCTTCGACTCAGGAGGCGGTGCAATCATCGTAGACGAACCTTTGGCAGACGGTCTGGGGTTAAAACCGACAGGCGAGGCGATCGAGGAAGACGGTGTGCGTTTTGCGCCTACAAACCCGCCCGCAGCTCAATTCGGTCCGGTACCGGTTTCGCTTTCCACGAGCAAAGCCTTTGTTCATCTTGGAAGAAAAAGTTTCGATACACGGGAGCGCACCAAGGGCCTGCTACCTGGGAAGGCTCTGGAACCGTATCAGATAGTCCTCGACTACCCGGGGGAACGGTTTACGATCGCGCCGTCAGGCTGTCTTACTCATCAAGGCGTGAGGGTTCTGAGCCCGTTCCGGCCCGCGAGCGGCCATCCGGGGGTTGATGTTTCCATTGACGGCAAGAGCTACGGCCTTCTTCTCGACACGGGGTCTCGCGTTTCGCTGGCCCGCCTGAGTCTGCTCGAAAGCCTCTCAGCGGCCCATCCTACGTGGCCTCATTCAACTGGAGCCTCTGGAACGGCTGACATGCCAGGGGGGAGCGGAGGCGAGTTTCTCCTGCGAGTACCGGAGGTGAGATGGGGACCATTCCGGATCAGGAACGTGCTGTTTGTCTCTCGATCCGACGAGACTTACAGTCCCAGTTCGTTCGAAACGCCGGGTCCCATCGCTGGGGCCCTCGGGGGGAATGTGCTGAAAAACTTCCGTGTAGAGATCGACTACCCGCACGGAACAAGTTATCTGGAGCAAAAGGCTGGCGATGCCGGTGACGACATGAACTCCGCAGGTCTGGTGCTCGATGTCGATGCAGCGAACGATCTCATCGTCCGCGCGATCTCCTCCACGGCTGCCGCCCTAACGAAGGCGAATATTTATCCGGGCGACCAGATCGTGGAGATTGACGGCAGGCGTGAGATGCCATGGAAGCTGGTCGATGCGTCCGATGCATTGTCCGGCGCCGTGGGAGAGACAAAGAAGCTTGTCATCCGAAGGGCCGGCAAGGAAATTCAGACGACCGCCGAAATCACGCACCCGCC
>DATCFM010000044.1:0-15285 GCA_036509515.1 Acidobacteriaceae bacterium | reverse complement strand
TTTCAGGTTTTCGATCTGGCCATCGAAAGACCATGGTTCGTACCAGGCTTGGGCGGCGGAGCGCGGTGGGGCGACGAAGCCGTCGTTGAGCACGACCGAGCGCGAGGGGTCTTCGTCATGCATGGCTTTGAGGACGGCGAGTGTGGCGGGGTTTTTGAGGTCGGCGCCGAGCTCATTCTGCAGACAGTATTCGATGACGGACGGGTGCGAGCGGAAGGCCTTCACCATCTCGACGCACTTGACGAACATGTAACGCTGCGCGAACTTGTCGGCTTCGCTGACTGGCTTCTGCATGATGACGCTATTGGCGCTGGCATCTGTGCGCGCGGGTAGCTTGCCGATGGCCATCTTGCCGGCGCCGGGCTCCATGTAGCGGAGGATGCCGAGGCGGTCGTGCCAGCGGAGCACGTCTTCCTTGGCGAGGTTGCGATGGAAGTTGAGGCAGTTGAGGCCGAGCGCCTGCGCGGCGCGAACCTCCTTCTCGGCGAGCTCGGGCACGGGGAACATGCCGTTGAGCCCCCAGTAGCCCCAGGAGATGGCGGTATAGATTTTTGTGCGCTTGCCGTTGAGGCGGAAGACCGCGTTGCTGTTGGGATTTTTCGGATCAATGCCGGTGGGGCCGAACGAGCGGAAGCCGAAGGCGATGGTGCGAGTGTCAATGACGCGGTCCTCGTCGTCGACTACCTGTTTCAACACGACGCGTAAGTGATAAAGGACTGGAGTCTCTCGGGTCCAGAGTTGTGCCTTTGCTAAGCAGAGTTTCTGGTGAGTGTTCAGCGTAATCGGCTGCTGCGGAGGTGTACCCGGTGTGGACATGATGCTGGCGCCGAAACCCATGCCCGCTGTGGTGAAGACAACTCTCTGTGTTTGAGACTCAAGAATGTCGAAATCGACGTGCGTCGATGCGGCTACTCCTAATGGAACAGGGAACTCTGCAAATGCAACGATCGTGTTTGGATCCGGCGTATTTAGAACCCAAACATCCTTTAGGCGTACCTCTTCATGCGCGCTGAGCGTGATGCCACGATCCAGCGCGCCGAACCCGTGCGAGCGATAGAGCGAAACCTTGCCCCATTTGGCATTGAGGCCGTCGACCCAGTCGAAGCGGCCGAAGGGGTTGGTAACGCGGATGGCGAGCAGGTTGTCGCCGCCAGGATCCGCCGCATTTGTCAGGTCAGCTTCGAATGGCAGCTCTTCCATAATGCTGTACCCGCAAAGTTTGCCATTGAGGTAGACCTCGGCGCGGAGGTGCGCGCCGCGGATGTGGAGGAAGATGCGCTTGCCGCGCATCTCGGTGGGGATGTCGATGGGGCGCGACCACCAGGAGACGCCGAAGTACGCGCCGTTCTGCGGGATGGTGTCGTCGGCGGGCGGAACTGCAACTGCAGGTCTCTCCACTCCGCTGCGCTCCGGTCGAGATGACACATCAGGGGCGGCGTAGCGATACTCCTCGGGTGTGTAGGGGCGCGGCCTGCCGGCTTGTCCCGGAAAGGCGGCGCCCGCGCCGTACTTGCCCCAGAAGTGCTGCTCGACGCTGCTGGGCAGCGTGACCTCTTTGGAGTTGGGTGCGTGCGGATCGCGCAGCACGTCCCAGCCGCCGGTGGGTGAATTCACGGGCAGCGGCTTGTCTTTTCCGCAGAGTTTGGCGTTGGCTCCTTCTCCGATCCAGCTGATGTCTTCGGGCAGAAAGATGTCGTCGTTCTGCCACTCGGCCTTGTCGTCGATCCAGAGATGCCAGCCGTCGTCGGGGATGACTGTGCCGTTTTCAGGGTAAGGGAGTTCGGCGGCCTTCGCGTCTGTCGGCAGCGCAAGCGCGGGCGTGATGGCCGCGGCGGTGGTGAGAGCGGCTGTGGTCTGCAGAAAGGCACGGCGCGAGATGCTGTCTGACATGTCGAGCTTGAGTTTAGCTGACTGGCGCGGAGCCCGGTGTGCCGAACGCTACTCGCCGAGCATGATGCGTTGCACAGAGCGCGCGCGGCCGGTCGCGCCGTCGCAGTCGATGAGCGTAGCGCACATCTTTGGGTTGCCTTTGGCGGCTTCAAACTTTCCAGGCAGGCCGGTGAGGAAACGCTTGAGCACCATGTCGGTTTCGACGCCGATCACCGAATCATAGGGTCCGCTCATGCCGACGTCGGTTTGATAGGCGGTTCCATTGGGCAGGACGCGCTCGTCAGCGGTGGGGATGTGGGTGTGCGTGCCGAGCACGGCGGTGATGCGGCCGTCGAGATACCAGCCGAGCGCAACCTTCTCACTGGTCGCTTCGGCGTGGAAGTCGAGCAGGATCACCTTGGCCCCACTCTGCTCACGGACCTGCGCGAGAAGCTCGTCGGCTTTGCGGAAGGGGTCGTCGCAGGAGGACATGAAGACGCGTCCCTGCAGGTTGAGCACCGCATACTCGGGGCCGTTGGGCAGCGTGCCCTGATAGAAGCCGAAGCCGGGTGTGCCGTGCGCGTAGTTGGCGGGGCGAAGGACGCGGCGTCCGCGCGCGTGCGATTCGGCGGGCACGTCGATGTACTCGAAGATCTCCTTCTTGTCCCAGACATGGTTGCCGGTGGTGATGACGTGCGCGCCGAGGTCGAAGAGCTCTTCGGCGATGGCGGGTGTGAGACCAAAGCCGCCGGCGGCGTTTTCGCCGTTGATGATGAGGAGATCGACCGCGTGGGTTTCTAGGAGGTGGGGCAGGTGCTCGTGCACGATGTGGCGGCCCGCGGAGCCGAAGACATCGCCGACAAAAAGAATCTTCACTCAAGAAGTTTATATGGCTACACTCGCAGCATGATCGATCTGGTGTGGAACTTTCCTTTGTTGCCTGGGCAGCAGGAGACCTGGGCGCGGTATTTGACCGCGGCTCTGGAGGAGTCTGGCAAGGGATCTGTTGAGTCGCTGCGGCCGTCGTTTCGCGCAGCGGACGCGGGGATGCGGGAGCGGGCGGCGCGCTGGCTGGAGTTTCCGGCGGACCGTGTGTGGCTGACGTGCGGAGGGCATCATGGCACGTTGAACGCGCTGCTGGCCTCAGGGCTGGTCGGCCAGCGCGTGGCCGCGGAGGGCGTGTCGTATCCGGGGTTTCTGGATCAGGTCCGGTTGACGAAGACAACGGTGGTTGGCTGTGCGGTGGATGACGAGGGGCTGGTGCCGGAGTCGCTGCGCGAGGTGTGTGCGCGTGGACGGGAAGAGGGCAAGCCAGTGCGCGGATTGTTCACGATGCCGACGGTGCAGAATCCGCTGGGGTTCGTTACGCCGGAGAAGCGGCGGCAAGAGATTGTTGCGATTGCGCGCGAGTTTGAGCTGACGATCCTTGAAGACGATGCGTATGGGTTTATGGAGGAGCATGCGCCGACGAGCTATGTGCGGCTGGCTCCGGAGCGCACGTTTTATGTGCGCGGGCTGGCGAAGAGTCTGGCTCCGGGGGCGCGCACGGGATTTCTGGTAGCTCCCGAGAGCGCGGCGGGTGCGGTGGCGAGCTCGCTGAAGTGCACGGCGACGGGAACGGATGTTCCGCAGAACATGACGGCGCTGGCGATGTGCGAGGATGGTGCGCTCGATGCGCTGATGCAGGCCAAGCGCGAGGAGGGTGCGCGGCGGAATGCGGCGGCGCGGGCGTTGCTGGGAGAGGGCGTCGTTGCGCCCGGAGCGCGGTGCGCATGGCATCTGTGGATTCCGCTGGCGCAGGGTATCGAGCCCGCGGATGTGGAGCGCGCGGCGAAGGATGCGGGAGTGATGATTACCAATGGACGAGCGTGCGCGGCGGGACCCGGGTTTGGGCAGGGGGTTCGGGTTGCGCTGGGCGGCGAGGTGGAGCGGGAGCGCGTGCTGGAGGGTGTGGCGCGCGTGGCGGCGGTGTTGCGGGGGGTGTGAGCGTTGCCTCCTTCAGGATGACAACGAGAAAAGCAAAGGCAAAGACTACTCGGCGGATTCGCCGTGGATGTGTTGTCCTTCTTCGGCTGCGGCGGATTTCGCGAGCGGGCGCATGAGCGGGAAGAGGATGACGTCGCGGATCGAGCGACTGCCGGTGAGGATCATGGTCAGGCGGTCGATGCCGATGCCTTCGCCGGCGGTGGGTGGGAGGCCGTAGCCGAGGGCGCGGACGTAGTCTTCGTCCATCTGCATGGCTTCGTCGTCGCCGCGGTCGCGTTCTTTGAGTTGGTCTTCGAAGCGGCGGCGCTGGTCGTCGGGGTCGTTGAGCTCGGAGAAGGCGTTGCCGACCTCGAAGCCGCCGATATAGAACTCGAAGCGCTCGACCCAGTCGGGCTCGTCGGGCTTGACCTTGGAGAGCGGCGAGACGGCGAGCGGGAAGTCGTAGATGATCGTGGGCTGGATGAGCTTGCCCAATGTCTCTCCGATGGTTTCGAAGACAGCCGAAATCAACTTGCCGAGAGGCCATGTGCCCTCGAGCATTGTGGCGAATGCCCAAAGGTTGTTAGCGAGATTAGAGAGCTTCTCCTCGTGAGTTTGAGCGGATGTATGCGAGGTGAACGTCGAGATACCGTAGCCTAAATCGTCAACAAGATCTTTCGCTCTCTTGAGCGTTTCGCGAAATTGGATAGGATCATCGAACTCCTCCATTGTGGGCGGTGGTCCGAATTCCTCTGGCCACCACGTCCTGATCGCTTTCCTCATGCTGAGCTTCGTCCAATTTCGAGCTGCCAGTTCGATCGTTTCGTCGTTGAAGCGTGTTACGGTCGTTCCGTTCACTCCCAGCGCGACCTGCTCGATGAGCTCAGTCGTGATCTTCATCAGATCGTGGTAGTTGGCGTAGGCCTGGTAGAACTCGAGCATGGTGAACTCGGGGTTGTGCTGGGTGCTGACGCCTTCGTTGCGGAAGTTGCGGTTGATCTCGTAGACGCGGTCGAGGCCGCCGACGACGAGGCGCTTCAGGTAGAGCTCGGGCGCGATACGCAGATGCAGGTCGAGGTCGAGCGCGTTGTGGTGGGTTTTGAACGGGCGCGCGGCGGCTCCGCCGGCGATGGTCTGCATCATTGGGGTTTCGACTTCGATATAGCCTCGCTTGGGGTCGTCGAAGAACCGGCGGATGGAGCGGAGGATGGCGGCGCGTTTGACGAAGACCTCGCGGACGTTGCAGGGTTCGGTGTTGGCCTCCGGATCCGTGGCTGGAACTGCAGGTCTCTCCGCTCCGGATTCGCTATGCGAATCCTCCGGTCGAGATGACAGAGCTGTGGGGGGCACAGCCTCGGCTTTCGCGAGCGTGCCGGAGTTCATGATGAGGTCGACGTACCGCTGCCGATAGCGCAGCTCAACGTCTTCCAACCCGTGATACTTGTCGGGCAGGGCGAGCATGGCTTTGGCGAGGAAGCTGATTGCGGACTTGTCGTTTGCAGGCAGGGCCTTGAGCGTGAGCTCGCCGGTGCGGGTGCGCATGAGCGTGCCGCGGACGCCGATGTGGTCGCCGAGGTCGAGGAGTTTGTAGAGCGCGAAGACGTCTTCGCCTACCTCGTCCTTGCGGATGTAGATTTGGAGGCGCTTGCCGCCCTGCTGCAGGTGGGCGAAGCCGGCTTTGCCCTGCAAGCGATGGCTCATGAGGCGGCCGGCGACGGCGACCTCGGGCTTTGAGGCTTCGAGCTGTTCGGTGGAAACGGGTGATGAGGCGGAGTCGTATTGGTCGAGAAGCTGGGGGATCTGGGTAAGAGTCAGGGGCTCGTCGGCGGAAGGGAAGCGGTTGGGATAGAGGCTTTCGGCTTCGGTGAGGCCGAGGCGCTGGCCAATGGCCGCTATCTCGCGGAGCTTCTGCCGGCGCTGGGCATAGAGCTTGGCTTCGAAATTACTGCGTTCGCTGAAGTCGCTTTCAAACTGGGACAAGAGGAAGCTCGCTTTGCGGGAAACGATTTGAGGCTTCAGTATAGCGAGCCGATGGTGGTCGTCCGGGGCGAAGTGATAAGGTTTGGTCGATGGCGGATGACGACGACAGGCCGAAGAAGCAGGGTGGCATGCTGGGCGACCTGGTGAAGGCCGAGTCGATGATCCAGCTGGCGCTGGCGGTGCCGGGCGGATGCCTGATCGGGTGGCTGATCGGGGTGGGGCTGGACAAGCACTTCCATACGGAGTGGATCCAGATTGTGGGGATCGTGGTGGGCGCGGTTGCGGGTTTCTTGCAGATTTTCCGGACGGCTTCGGGGTATCTGAAGCGGGGCGGCGGTTGATGCTCGACAACATGATGGACGGCTTCAGCGACGAGGACTTTCGCCGCACCATGCTGCGCTCGCTGCGGTTGATGGCGATTGTGACGGCGATTGCCGCGCCGCTGCTGTGGTGGAAGATGGGCTGGCGGACGGCGGCGCTGCTGGCGATTGGGGCGGTGATCTCGGGGTCGGGGTTGTGGGAGTGGCTGCGGCTGATGACGGCGGTGATGGTGCGGATGGATGGAGGCGGGAAGGCACGGCCGATGGCGCTGGTGCTCGCGGGCTTCTTCCTCAGGCTGGGAGGCGCGATTGCGGTCCTCTATGTTAGTCTAAGATTTCTGAATGGTTCGGTTTATGCGCTCGCCGCGGGCCTCGGAATGGGTGTATTTGCACTCAGTTTCGAGGCGCTGAAGATGGTGAAGGCATGGACGGTTTAGAGCATTTTTCCTGTTACTGTGTACCGGATAAAGTTTGCGAGTGCCGTTTTTCTTGGGAAAAAACGGCGTTGAGATCTGCGGCTTCGGTTTACACCCACAGGAAAAATGCTCTAGCTCGAACAGACCGGGCGTTTACACATCAAACCTGGCTGCGGACCTTTTAGACCCTTTAGATATGCCAACACAGCTTTTACTGACAAGACTTCTGAACCACTCGTTTGCCGGTGCGGCCAACTGGCTGCTGCAGCTGGTGCATGTGACGCCGGTGTCTGCGCGGGCTCCGATTACGAACACGGTTGCGATGGAGCTGCTGGCGTTCGTTGTGCTGCTGGTTTACTTCGTCATCGTGCGCCTGAGCCTGACGGTGGAGAGGCCGAATGGCGTGCAGCACCTGGCGGAGATCATCAACGAGTTCGTTGTCGACCAGAGCGAGCAGATCATCGGCGACGGATACCGGCGGTTTACGAGCTACCTGACGGCCCTGGGGCTGTTCATCCTGGTGTGCAACCTGATGGGGCTGATTCCGGGGCTGGAGTCGCCGACGGCCAACGTTGTGGCCCCGCTTGGGTTCGCGATCGTGACGTTCCTCTACTATCATTTCCACGGAATCCGGGCGAACCGCGCGAGCTATATCAAGCAGTTTCTGGGACCGGTGTGGTGGATCTCCTGGCTGCTGTTTCCGATCGAGATCATCTCGCATCTGGCGCGCGTGCTGTCGCTGACGGTTCGACTCTATGCGAATATCTTCGCCGGCGATCTGCTGATCCTGGCCTTCTTTTCGATCATTCCCATCGGCATTCCGCTGATCTTCATCGGGCTGCACTTCGGTGTGGATATTATTCAAGCGTACGTGTTCTTTCTGCTGGCATCGATCTATCTGTCGATGGCGGTGGCGCACGAACATTAAATTCAGTTCGCCGGTCATGGGGCGCTCCCTCGCGGCCGGTCGTTATAAGTTGCTGCACAGTGTGAGGGTGTTGGATCGTAGTTGCCACCACTGGCGGACATCCTGACGGGGGCAAGGAGCAACACAATGCGTAATCTGCAATATCTCTTGATGACAGTGGCGATGTTCCTCGTCGCCTCGCCGGCGCTGGCTCAGGCCAACGGCGGCAGCGCGGCGGGCCAGTGGGTTCCGATCGCTGCCGGTATCGGCATGGGCATTGCCGCGGGACTTTGCGGCATCGGCCAGGGCAATGCGACGGCGTCGGCGACGCTGGCGCTGGCTCGTAACCCGGGAGCGCGGCCTGGTATCTTCGTGTTCCTGATTCTCGGCCTCGCGTTTATCGAGTCGCTGGCGCTGTTCACGTTCGTCATCATCTTCCTGAAGGTCAAGCCGTAAGTAGGAAGTAGATTTTAGGTATTAGATTTTAGATGTTAGAGAGGCCTCCGCTTCGGCGGAGGCCTTTTTATGGTCTCAGGGGACAAGGGGGCCCCCGTTCCCTCTGTTTTTGTCGCTTCTTTGGAATGTTAGGGTTGCCGCGAAATTCGGCTGCAAATTATTGATTGCAGAGATTTTGTGTGCAAAATCTCTGCAATGAGGGGGTTGCGGTGATTCTGTGGCGCCCCCTAATATCGAACCCCACCCGTGCCGACGAAGAGGCCGCTACCCCAGCGAGCAAGCTCGCTGGGGACCCCGGGGCTGTCGTCATGGATGGGGTACCCAGATTTGTGTGGGTTTTGATCTCTTATATCTATTATAGAGAATTGAGTGGATATAATGTGCAGCGATTTTTCTCTTTGTTTTGTTTGGTTTAGGTGGTTTGGGGGCTTGACAAGATTTTGGGGGGCCTAGGGGTATTTCCAGGCGTACCTCAGGGGCTGAAGCCCCTCTCCGTTGGGACGTTTGCGGCACGGCTGAAGCCGTGCCCTTAAGCGAGGCAGAGGCGCGTTCGCGCCTCGTGAACAGCCAAAGCAGATTCTTCCCCTTCGGCTTCGCTCAGGGTCAGGATGATAATTCGGGGGCGGGGCCATAAGCAGATCCTTCCCCTTCGGCTTCGCTCAGGGTCAGGATGAAAATTCGAGGGGTGATGGCAAAGGCAAAGCATCGGCAAAGGTAAACGAAGGCGAAGGCCAAGGCCTCATACGCCTAACCCGCTGTGTGAGGACAGATCTCACTCTCAAGTCGTGCTTAGCGGGATGTCGGAGGTGGTGGGTGCGCCCAGGCGTGGGACCAGAAGCTGGAAGATGATCAGCGCGGCGACGTAGGCGCAGCCGGCCAGGGTGAAGATGACCAGCGGATGCAGAGCGAAGTAATGCGAGACGATGATGGTGAAGATGAAGCCACCGATGGATCCGGCGGCGCCGCCGAGGCCGACCACCGTCGACACGGAGGTGGACGGAAACATGTCAGTAGGCGTGGTGAAGAGGTTGGCCGACCAGCCCTGATGAGCCGCGGCGGCCAGCGCAACCAGACCGATGGCAGGCCAGGCGTTGTGGGGGAAGAGCACATGCATGTGCGGGACGAGCATGATCGGCAGCACGCAGACGGAGGTGACGAGGAGCGCGAATTTGCGGCCGCTGTTGACCGTGTGTCCGCGCTTGATGCGCATGCCTGAGAGCCAGCCGCCGAAGAACGATCCAACCGAGGAGACGGCGTAGACGACCACGATGGGCCAGTAGACCTGGGAGACGCCGAGGCCGTAGTTGTCGTTGAGGAACATGGGCAGATAGAAGAGGTAGAACCACCAGACCGGGTCAGTGAGGCCCTTGGCGATGGAGAAGGCGTAGAGGCCGCGCGTGCGGAAGAGGATCTTGTAGAGAGCGAGGCCGCGAACGTCAGGAACGACGCGGCGCAGATTTTGCTGGGTGGTGGTGGCGAGGTTGCGGCGCAGGCGATTGTAGGGGAAGAGCAGCCAGACGATGAGCCAGCAGAGTCCCATCGAGCCGGTGCAGAGAAAGGCCGCGCGCCAGCCGTAACGCAGAGTGACGAGCGGAACCAGCGCGGGGACGATGAAGAAGGCCGCGTTGGCGCCGGAGTTGAAGATGCCGATGGAGAGCGCGCGCTCGTCGCTGGGAAACCACTCGCTGGTGGCTTTGATGGCGGCGGGGAAGTTGCCTGACTCGCCCAGACCGAGGAAGGAGCGGGCGATGCAGAAGCCGAGCACGGAGCCGACCAGAGCGTGGCTGAGCGAGGAGATGGCCCAGACGCCGATGGCGATGGCGTAGCCGACCTTGGTGCCGAGCTTGTCGATGAAGGGGGCGGCGACGAGGAAGCCGACGGCGTAGGCGATCTGGAAGCACTCGACGATGTGGCCGTAGTTGAGGTGGTAGACGACCTGGTATTTGAAGTTGACGCCGGGGATCCAGCCCATGAAGGGAACATGAAGCAGGGGCTCGACCAGCGAGAGCACCGAGCGGTCCATGTAGTTGATGGTGGTGGCGAGGAAGAGCAGAAGGCAGACGACCCAGCGCATGCCTGGTTTCTTCGGAGCCTCCGTGGTGAAGCCGGCGGGATAGGCGTCGGGGGAGGCGTCAGAGGATGCGAAGGACATGAGGCAAAGGTCTCCGGAAGAACGCAAGTCGCGCATGCGCAGGCCCGTTAGAGCATTTCTCCTGATGCTGTGGTTTCGACAGGAATCTGTGGAGGTCGTTTTCTTTGGGAGAAAACGACACGAACGATTTCCGCCATGGCTACACCTTCAGGAGAAAGGCTCTAATCCGGCCCGGACGTTGCCCTGAGCATAGACTGTGAGGCGCGGAGGCTGTCAAGCAGGGGACGCGCGCGGACTAGCAGGCTTCTACTGATAACAGTACGGACAGACGAGCAGGAAAAGCATCAACATGACGGTCATCAGGTCCATGTAGAGGCAGAGGATGACGCCGGCATGATAGAGGTTCCAGCGCCTCTGAATGCAGCGCAAGGTGTCGACTGTTCCGACCAAGCCGACCAGCACAGGCAAGAGGAGCCAGGGCGTGCGCTGAAGATGCGGATAGTGCGAGAGAGGAATCGCCACAACGAGGCTGCCGAGAACCAGAGTGGTGGCCCTGGGCAGGGAGTGCGCGCGGTAGTTGAGCAGGGCTGGGGTCACGGGCCGCTCGAATCGCGGAATGTCCGCGCGCGGGCGAAAAGCAAAAGCTGACGCGCGGGGTGTCCTCAATCAGTCTACCGCTTTGTGGGGGAGTTCGGCGAAGCTGGCGGAGCCTGCGGCTGCGATTGCGGAGATTTACTGGCAGCTGATGGTTGGGCGAGCGGTGGAAGCGGGCTCACCTGCCTGGTTGGAATCTCGACCACGCCGTAGTGGTTGGAGGGAACATCGTGCATCATTATGCGGAGGAAACTCTGCTGCCGCGCGGGCGCACTGACGTTGAGATGAAAGCGGACGCCGGAGGCAAGAACGGTTTTGTAGGCCTGCGGCGTCAGCTCCACCTGGACGTGATCGGCCACCTGGTTCAATAGATTGCCATCGGCGTCGTATACGAGGACGGCGGCTTCGATGTCGCTCTGGCGGTGGCCGTCGGGCTGCGTTGTAAAGGTGAAGTCGCCCGGCACGGCCACGTAGTCGACCGCATATTGGCGGTACGGAGCCTTCATCTTTCCGCTCGCATTGGGCGAGTTCCGCGGCGCAATCTTGTCGTCGGTGGTGGTGGAGACGGGAAGGACGCGGACTTTGAAGAGGATGTCTTCGGGCGCGGGCGCACCACGGCTGAGGGCGGCGCGGGAGTAGGCTTTGGCCGCGCGATCCTCCGGAGCTGTTGCGGGTGCGGCAGTGGTCGTGGCGCGTTGCGAGTGCTTGATGGAGTGTTCGGGGTCGTCGGCGAAGTAGCCCTGCCGGTAGGACAGATGCAGCCCACGTGCCGCCGCGGCGCCGGTCAGCTTCACATCGATCTTGCGATAGGCCCCGTCCCATTTGTGGTCGGTGGGGGAGTAGCTGAGGGTGTAGAAGTTTGATCCGGAATCGATGGCCTTCTCGACCGCGCCGGCGAGCCCGTTGGTGTTGTAGAAGGCGTGGCCGCCGGTGTCGGCGGCGATGAGGTTCATGGTCTGATGCTCGGTCGCCTGATCGCCATAGAACTTCGACAGATCGTTGTTGAAGGCCTGGGGATGAAGCGCCGCGTTGCTGCTCCGACGCGAGGCGTCGAAGGTCGGCGGCAGCATGAGACCGCGCGCGTCCACCGGATACACGGCTACCTGTGCGCGCGCGAGCAGGCTGGAGGTCTGGAGAAACTCGTCGTTGTTCATTTCCATTACGTTGAAGGGCTGTTCGATGCTCGAGTCGGGCATGATGTTGAGCGGAAAGGAGCCCGAAAACCAGATGAGGTTCTTGCGGCCCGGGAAGTTTGCCAGGTAATGCGCGATCGCGTTGAACGCGTCCATGGTGTACTTCACCCGCAAATCAATCTTGAGGACCGCCTGCTCGGCCTCGAATTGCTGGATGGCGGCAACGGTCGCAGGGTCTCCCATCCCCGTGGCAGCCTGTGCGTCTGCGAGGGCTTCCGATAATTTTTTCGGGTTCGTGTTGCTTCCGGAGGGATCTTCAAGCAGTACAGACGATCGCGCTCCCAGACCGCGCTCGATCGCATCCTTGAGCAGGGCGGGATCGGAGGTGAATCCCTGCAGCATGTACAGGTTGCTGTTCAGGCCAAAGATCGCGATGCGCGTTCCCGGCTTCTCATGCTTTACGAAGTCTAGAAGCTGTTCACGGACGAAGGTCTGGTCCTTCATGGGCGTGTTGAGCGCGTCGATGAGCAGGATATTCAGCGCGCCCGGAGGGACGGCGGTGTAGTCGGTAAATGTTCCTGGCGGCAGAGGGGGCAGTTGCGGCAGCGGCTTGTCGGCGGTGGCTGCGCTGTGCTCCTCGAAGTGGCGAATCGTCTGGGGCTTCTTTTGTTCGGCAACATGAAAGCTGTCGCGCGTGAGCCCATGAACCGGATTTCCGTTGCGGTCCTCGACAACCACGTCGACAATCACCAGCTGCGTGCCGGCGTGCAGCAGAGTTGGCGGCGATGTCACGGTTGCGGCGGGGGAGCTCTGCTGGCTGGCGGCGATTCCCGGAAAGGCTACTGCAAGCAGCGCGAGTAGCGGCCAGAAGTGAATGCGCATGCTTTCTCCCTGAATATGGTTGGGTGCTGCCGGGTTGGACGAGACTCGGGCTCGGCAAGTTCCTAGAAGAGCGTATTCCTTTCGGTGCATCCGCCTTGGCGGTCGAGTCGGCTTATGGCGCCGCGGACGCGGCGAGCGGGGGAAGCCTGCTCACTTTTGCGGTCGGAATCTCTACGACGCCATAGCGGTTCGCCGGCACGTCTTCGACGACCAGCCTTAGAAAGCTTGGCTGGCGCGCCGGTGCGCTCACCTCAAGATGGGCCCGGGCGCCCGGCCCGAGATGTTTGTAGGTCTCCGGTGAAATGTCGAGCGCGATGCCCTTGCTTGCCTGATTCAGCAGATTCCCGTCGGAGTCATAGACCAGGGCGGCGAAGGACATCTCACCCTTGCGTCGGCCATCCGGTTGCAGGGTCAGGGAGAAGTCCCGGGTCACCGCGGCGTAATCGATTGCATACCTACGGTACGGACCCTTCATCTTTCCGCCGGCATCCGGCACATTGCCGGGGGCCACCGTGTCCTCCGTGGAAGCCGAGACGGGCGCAACCCGCACCTTGAAGAGGATGTCTTCCGGGGTTGGCGCGCCGCGGCTCAGAGCGGCTTCACGATAGGCCACAGCGGCGTGGTCGACTGGGGGGGCGCCGGAGGGTTGGCTCGCTGTTACAGGATCCTGATGCTTGTCTGGGTGTGCTGGGTCATCGGCGAAATAACCTTGCCGATAGGCCAGATGCAGTCCCTGCGTTTTCGCAGCGCCTGTAAGTCCCACATGAATCTTGCGGAAGGCGCCGTCCTGTTTGTGGTCAGTGGGATTGTAGGTGAGGGTGTAGTAGTTCGAGTCCGCGTCCATGGCTTTGGAGACTGAATCCGCCAGACCGTTGGTGTTGTAAAAAGCTCGCCCCCCCGTCCCGCCGGCCATCGCCTCCAGCGACATGTGCGTGGCGTCCTGGTCGCTGCCAAACTTCACGAGGTCTGCATTGAACACAGAAGGGTTGCCCAGATATTGTCTGCCCGACTGGGATGCAGCGAGCATTGGCTGCGTGACCAGGCCGTTCGTGTCAATCGGATAGACCGCTACCTGTGCCTGTGCAAGCAGATTTGTTGTCTCCCGAACCTCTTGATTATTGTCTTCTACGCCGTCGAATGGATTGTTGAGGTTTGGGTCAGGAAGGATATTGAGCGGAAAGGCTCCTGAAAACCAGATGAGATTCTTGTGGCCGGGAAAGTTCGCCAGGTAATGAGCGATGGCATCGAAGGCGTCGAGCGTGTACCTCACCCTGAGCTGCGTCTTGGCGTTCTTTGCGTCCTGCTCCATCTGCTTCAGCGCGGCGAAGGTTCCCGCGTCGCCGCCTGCCTCTGCGACCGCATCGGAGAGCTTTTCCTGATCGGTATTGCTCCCGGTCGGATCGTCCAACAGCGATGACGATCCGGGTTTTAGATGTTCGACGACATTCTTCAGCACCTCCGGGTCCGAGGTAAAGCCCTGCAACATGTATAGTTTTTGATTTAACCCGAAGATCGCGATCCGCGTTCCAGGTCTCTCATGCTCTACATATTCCAGCAGCTGCTTCTGAACAAACATCGAACTTAACATCGGCGTGTTTAGCGCATCGAGCAGAAGGATATTCAGCGTGCCGTCGGGAGGCACAGGCGTGTAGTCCGTGAAGACGCCGGGCGGCAGCGGGGGCAATGTCTGTCCGGCTTGATCAGGTTTGCTGGATCGGTGCTCTTCAAAGTTACGGATCGTCTGCGGTTGCTTTTGCTCCGTGACGTTGAAACTATCCCGCGTCAGGTCATGGACTGGATGACCGTTGCGGTCCTCAACTACCACATCCACAATGACCAGTTGCGTGCCTGCGTGCAGTACCGCGGCCGGTGAAGGCGTGGACCCATGCGTACCCGGAGTTTTCTGCTGACCTGCAGCGAGCACCGTAGACGCGACAAATAGCGCAGACAACGCGACGAAGCAGCGGCGCATACGATCTCCTCGGAATTTTCCTCTGTACGCTGTTTGTTGGACGTAGGCCGATACCGGCGAGTTCCAAAAGCCACACTTCTCCCCCCATAGAGGCTCTCACGATTGCGAAGCCATCTCGCGAATGGACGCCTGAAAGGGCGCGCGCAGAATGCCGCGTTCGGTAATGATGGCGGCAATGTACTTTGCGGGCGTGACGTCGAAGGCGGGGTTCTCGATGCCGACGCCGTCGGGCGTCATCTGCTTGCCGTTGGAGTGGGTTACCTCGCGAGGGTCGCGCTGCTCGATAGGGATGCCTTCGCCGGTCGCGGTGTTGGGGTCGATGGTGTTGAAGGGAGCGGCGACGTAGAAGGGGATGCCGTGTTCCTTCGCGATGATGGCGACGGCGTAGGTCCCGATCTTGTTGGCGGTGTCGCCGTTGGCGGCGATGCGGTCGGCGCCGACGATGACGGCTTGAATGCGGCCCTTGGACATCAGGTGCGCGCTCATGTTGTCGCACAGAACGGTTGTGGGGATCGAGTCCTTCATCAGCTCCCAGGCGGTGAGGCGCGCGCCTTGCAGGTAGGGGCGGGTCTCGTCGGCGAGGACGTCGATCTTGTGGCCGCGCTCGATGGCGGCGCGGATGACGCCAAGGGCCGAGCCGTAGCCGCAGGCGGCGAGCGAGTGCGATGACGGCGGATTTAATTTGAAAAATGGGGGTGT
>DATCFM010000043.1:0-2369 GCA_036509515.1 Acidobacteriaceae bacterium | reverse complement strand
TTCCGGAGAAGCTGATTCCGCTGACGATCAGCAATGCGCTGGCGGGCAAGACGCTGCCGGTGTATGGCGATGGGAAGCAGGTGCGGGACTGGTTGTATGTAAGCGACCACTGTGCGGCGATTCGGACGGTGCTCGACAAGGAGCGGATCGGCGAAACGTACAACGTGGGCGGAGATAATCAGCGGGCGAATCTCGATGTGGTGAAGGGGATCTGCGCGCTGCTCGATGAGCTGCAGCCGGGAGCGAAGCCTTATGAGGAACAGATTGAGTTTGTGAAGGACCGGCCGGGACATGACCGGCGTTATGCGATCGATGCGCGGAAGATTGGCGGCGAGCTGGGATGGAAGCCGGCAGAGACGTTTGAGACGGGACTGCGTCGAACGGTGGAGTGGTATCTGGCAAACGGGGCGTGGATGCGGGATGTGACCAGCGGAGCGTATCAGCACTGGATGGAGAAAAACTACGGCGGGCGCGGCGAGGGCTCGCGCGCTGCGAATGCGACGGAGGCCGGCCGATGAAGGGCATCATTCTTGCCGGTGGCTCGGGGACGCGGCTGTATCCGGTGACGCAGACGGTAAGTAAGCAACTGCTGCCGGTGTATGACAAGCCGATGATTTACTATCCGCTGTCGGCGCTGCTGCTGGCGGGGATTCGGGAGATTCTGGTGATCTCGACGCCGCAGGATACGCCGCGGTTTGAGGCACTGCTGGGGTCGGGGGAGCAGTGGGGCGTGCGCTTCGAGTATGCGGTACAGCCGTCGCCGGATGGGCTGGCGCAGGCGTTTCTGATTGGGCGCGAGTTCCTCAACGGCGAGGGCTGCTGCCTGGTGCTGGGCGACAATCTTTTTTACGGGCACGAGTTTGCCGACATCCTGCGCGATGCGGCGGCGCATACGAGCGGAGCCACGGTATTTGCGTATGCGGTGAATGATCCGGAGCGGTATGGCGTGGTGGAGTTCGATGCGGAGCGGCGGGCGATCTCGCTCGAAGAGAAGCCGGCGAAGGCGAAGTCGCGGTATGCGGTGACGGGGATTTATTTTTACGACAATCAGGTGGTGTCGGTGGCAGAGGGTTTGAAACCTTCGCGGCGCGGAGAGCTGGAGATTACGGATGTGAACCGCTGGTATCTGGAGCGCGGACAGCTTCGTACGGAGGTGATGGGGCGCGGCATGGCGTGGCTGGATACGGGCACGCACGACTCGTTGCTGGATGCGAGCAATTTTATTCAGACGATCGAGCAGCGGCAGGGATTGAAGGTTGCGTGTCCGGAGGAGATTGTGTTTCGGCTGGGATATATCTCGGCGGCGCAGTTGGAGGCGCTGGCGGGGAGGCTGGGCAAGAGCAGCTATGCGGAGTATCTGCGCCGGCTTCTGGGCGAGAGGGTGTATTAGGTGGAGTTGGCTGCAAACGGGCGCACGGATCGGGAGGATGCGCCGCTGGTCTTTTGTGTGGTCGTGAACTGGAACGGCTGGCGCGATACAGTGGCATGCCTCGAGTCGCTCAGGATGCAGGATTACCCTGCACTGAGAATTGTGGTGGTGGACAATGCGTCGACGGATGATTCGGTGGAGCGGATTCGGGCGGCGTTTCCCGCGATTGACGTGTTGCAGGCGGCGGCGAACCGAGGATTTGCGGCGGGCGGGAACGTCGGGATTCGCTTTGGGATCGAGCGTGGAGCGAAGTTTGTGTGGCTGCTGAACAATGACACAGTGGCTCCGCCGGACACGTTGAGGAAGCTGATCGTCGCCGGATCGCAGATGCGGATTGGTCTAGTGGGCACGGTGCTGCGCTACATGCACGATCCGGCTGAGATTCAAGCCTGGGGCGGCGGATCGATCGTGCGCTGGAGCGGGTTTGTTACGCACTTTCGTGGGCCTGCGCCGCTTGGACCGAACACGTATCTGACCTTTGCGAGTGTGCTTTTGCGGCGGGAGATGGTTGAGACTGTAGGCATGCTTGATGAGGGGTACTTTATGTACTTCGAAGACGCCGACCTGAGCTTTCGCGCGCGGGCTGCCGGGTGGGAGCTTGCGGCTGCGACGGCGACGGGCGTGTTGCACAAGGAGGGCGGGAGCGCGGGAGTGAAGAAGTCGGCGCGCGTGGACCGCATTGTTACGGCGTCGGGGATGCGCTTTCTGGGACGCTATGGGCGGCCGCGTGCAGTCGCGCAGATGCTTTTTGTGCTGTCGCGATTAGGAAAGCGTGCGGTTCATGGCAACCTCGCCGGCATGCGGGCGGTGCTGCGCGGGGTGGGCGATTGGCGGCGCAATGAGCCGATGGCCTTTCAGGAGGAGCGGTGAGCGCGGCTGCTCGACATTTACTGATCGTCAAGTTCGGGGCGATTGGCGATGTCGTCATGGCGATTCCGGC
>DATCFM010000042.1:0-6158 GCA_036509515.1 Acidobacteriaceae bacterium | reverse complement strand
AAAATCTAAAATCTAAAATCTAAAATCTAAAATCTAAAATCTAAAATCTAAAATCTAAAATCTAAAATCTAAAATCTAAAATCTAAAATCTAAAATCTAAAATCTAAAATCTAAAATCTAAAATCTAAAATCGCGAACGCTATCGCTCGATCACCTTCGGCACCTTGAAGAACCGTCCATCCGTCTCCGGGGCCTCGGCCATCACCGCCCCCCGATCCAGCGACGGCTGTACCTCGTCTGCTCGAAGCGTCTCTCCCCGCTCCGCGGCTTCCAACCCCAGCACCTCGCTAGCCTGCGCCATCGGCGGAATCTCGCGCGTATCCAGTTCGTTCAGCTGCGCGATATACCCAATCACCGCATTCAAATCATGCGCCATCGGTGGCAGCTCCTCCGCCGTCAGCTCCAGATTGGCCAGCTCGGCCACATGGCGAACATCGTCCACCGTCACCGTTCCCGGTGTGCCTGTCGCACTCATTTGTCTCTCCTTTGAGCGGCGTCCGTTCTCGCGCGCGTCTGCGGCCCTCGAACAGACTGTCCCTCGAAGTGTATCGCCTCCAGCCGCACGCCTGCGATCCGCCGCAGGTCGTTCGTCAGCATCGATCGCATCTGCGCAAACTGCTCGCGCCACGCCGCATGCAGCACTCGCACATGCAGCACATGCTCCGCATCCAGTCCCAACACCTCGCCATGCGCTGCCAGCGCCGGCCCGCACGCCACTGGCCACGCCGCCGCCAGCCGGTCTTCCTCCGGCAGAGCACTCAGGCTGCGGCCAAGCGAACCGCGCAGCATATCTCGCATCCGTTGCATAACGCTGATTGTATTCCGCAGGCGCGAAGCGTCATGCGAGCACAATCTCCGCAGCCTGCGCAGCCGAGACACACGCTGCCGCCGCCTCCGGCACATGCCTCAACACAAACTGCCGATACCGCTCCAGAAAGATCGGCGTAGCAAACCCTGCTGCCCACCGCCGTGCCTCCTCAGGCCGAAATTTCGCCTCGAACTCCCGCTCCCACCTCGTCATCGTTTCCGCCACAGCCTTCGCTGTCTGTTCGTCGAAGTACATCCCCGTAATCGGGCCTGCCGTCTCCGCGCCACGCACGCCCCACGTCCCCCGCACCGTCTCCAGCGATCCACCCACACCGTAGGCAATCACCGGTCGGCCGCACGCCTGCGCCTCCAGCGGCACCATGCCAAAGTCCTCATCCGCCGCAAACAGCAGCGCCCGGCAGCGCGCATACTCTCGCCACAGAGCTTCATTGGAAAGCTCACCCAGAAACTCAATCTGCGAATCGTCCCCCGCCATCTTCCGCAGCCGAGCCTCCTCCGGTCCGGCTCCCGCGATTCGCAGCCGCCGCCCCATCCGCTGACAAGCCTCGATCAAAATCTCCGTCCGCTTATACGGCACCAGCCGCCCCGCACATAAGTAGTGCTCGCCGACCACCTCGCCTGCCCCGTCCGCCGCGCGGTGCATAGCGCCTGCGGCCCGGTGCAGATCAATCGGCGGCGGCAGCACCTCCGCCTCCCGCCCGTAGCATCGCCGAATCCGGTCCGCCACATAATGCGAGTTCGCCAGAAAGAAGCTCACGTTCTTCGCGGCCGCTGCATCCCACCGCCGCACCCTTCCAGCCGTTGCCGTAAACGCCGCCCGTGTCAGCCCGCGCATCCCCGCGCGATACGCCTCATAGCCATCCCACAGATACCGCATCGGCGAGTGGCAGTAGCAGAGGTGCACCGCCCCGGGCGACAGTCGCACGCCCTTCACCGGCCCGCTATCGGACGACAGCACCAGGTCGAACCCGCGCAGATCCATCCGCTCCGTCGCCGCCGGATACAGCGGCATAAAGTGCCGGTGATGGCTTCGCCCCATCGGCAGCCGCTGCAGGAATGAAGTATGAATCGTCCGCCCCGCTAGCGTCTCCGGCAGTCCCGCTGGCCCGGCCACCAGCGTAAAGATCTCCGCCGATGGAAACAGCGCAGCAATGCACTCCGCCACGCGCTCGCCGCCGCCGCGCGTAACAAACCAGTGATGAACGACGGCTACGCGCAACAGCTCTCTCCGCTTCAACAAATTCCCGGCGGTTCGAGCCTAGAGCAAATCTCCTGAAGATGTATAGCGAGTCAACATCCTCAGGGCCGCATTTCCCTACAGGAAACGGCGCTCGTCCAAATCGTCCGCTGCAAAGTATCAGGAGGCAGGAGGCTGCTCTAATACGCCCCGTCCCGATTGACCACCGACGTCCATGTCCGCAGCAAAATCTTCAGATCGCCATGCAGCGACCACGTCTGTGCGTACTCCCGGTCCAACTGCACACGCTCGGGATAGCTCAACTCATTGCGCCCTGAGACCTGCCATAGTCCTGTGACTCCAGGCCTCACCATGCAGTAATCGGCGAAGTACTCTCCATACTTCTCCACCTCGGCTGCCACAATCGGTCGCGGCCCCACCAGGCTCATCGTGCCGGTCAACACGTTCCACAGCTGTGGCAGCTCATCCAGGCTGGTGCGCCGAAGAAATTTGCCTACCCGCGTCACTCGCGGATCGCACTTCAGCTTATGCGTCTTTTTCCACTCCGCGCCCGCCTCAGGATGCGACGCCAGGTACGTCTCCAGCACCTCGCCGGAGTTGATGCACATCGTCCGGAACTTCCACATCGTAAAGAACTCGCCATGACGCCGAATCCGGCGATGCGAGAAGAAGATCGGTCCCGGCGAGCTTAGCCATACCACCGAAGCCACCACTCCCAGCACCGGCAACAGCACCGGAGCGAGCAGAACGACCAGCGCAATATCCCAGACGCGCTTGATGAAATGATAGCGAAAGAGCTGCTCCGGTCCGGCCCTCCTGGCCTGAACCCAGATCACTCCTCCATCCATCCCTGAACTATCGGTCAGGTTGAAGGTGTGAGCTGCCATTACTGCGGAGTCAGTCTCATGAGAGTGCATATCCAGTGACATGTTCCTCGTTGGATGCTCCCCCGGGGCCTGTTTTGCGGCTTGTACGTACTCGACCGCCGCTAAGAATCTTAGGCCGTCAGATCGGTTCGGCCTGTGCCAACCGTAACCGTCTTCAGCCAACTCTATGGCCCGAATGTTCAAGCCTGCCGTGGGGGACGGCGTGCTCTCCTCTTCGATGCCTTTTTCTGCTCCCGCAAAGCCGGAGACTTTGCGGCGCTAGACTTTTAGGTTAGTTGCGCCTCTCAGTCTATCCTCCGGACTATCGTAATGCGAGTTCTTTTTGTGGTAACGCTGCTGCCATCGAAATCTCTCGACCCGAAATGGGAAAATCTTAACCTTGGTCTCCAGAGGCTCGGATATCATCCTCGCTTCCTCATCCCCTATCCTGAAGTGATGACAGTCCAGGACACCCTGCTACGCGACGTGAAGCTCCTTCGTCCCATCCGCCACGGCGACACTCGTGGCTGGTTTGCCGAGCTCTTCAACGCGGAAACCTTCGCCGCGTTAGGCCTGCCCGCCAGCTTCGCTCAGGACAATCAATCCTTCTCCACGCGCGGTGTTCTCCGCGGTCTGCATTACCAGATCGGCCATCCTCAGGGAAAGCTCGTCCGTGTCTTATCCGGACACATCTGGGATGTAGCCGTCGACCTCCGCCGAGACTCCCCCGACTTCGGCCACTCCGCCGGCTTCCATCTCCATCCCCGTACCCCCCAGGGCGAGCTCGAAATGCTCTGGATACCCGAAGGCTTCGCCCACGGCTTCCTCGTCCTCTCCGACACCGCCGAAGTCCTCTACAAGACCACCCGCGGCTACTACCCGCCCGGCGAGCGCACCCTCCTCTGGAACGATCCCGAGCTCGCCATCCCCTGGCCGCTCCATGAAATCAAAGACCAGCTCGGCAGCACCGAGGTCTCCGTCTCAGCCAAAGACGCCAAAGGCGCCCGCCTCAACGAAGCCGAACTCCCCGGTGGTTGCGACATATAGGTAGCTTGCAATTGATTGAACAAGATAGAAATTGTCATCCTGAGCGGAGTCTCTCGCAGCTTCACCGCGAGAGGCGCAGTCGAAGGACCTGCTGTCTGCTCGTAGCGCCACACTTTCTCGCGTTCTTCAACCCATTCTGTCCCTGCCGCCTCGACCTATACGTCGATACCCCTAAGCTCATTGAACTCGCACCTCGAAACCGAACGGAGCAGGGAACTACCCCCACCCCCGCAGCCACCGCTCAACCTCATCCAGCGAATCGACCGCAATCGAATCCCCCGGACACGTCTCCGCCTCCGTCCCGCGCAACAGAAAAGCCTGCCGCAATCCCGCCGCATTTGCCGCCGCCACATCCGAGCACCGATCCCCCACCAGCACCGACTGCTCCAGGTCCAGCCCATGCTCCCGCTGCGCTCGCAGCAGCATCCCGGGTCCTGGTTTGCGATCCTCATGCTCACACCTGTACGCACCCTGCCCCTCTGGGTGGTACGGGCAGAAGTACACCGCCTCCAGGACCACCCGCTCTCGCCCCAGCTCCGCGCGCATCCACTCCATCAGCGCATGAAAATCGCTCTCGCTGTACAGCCCGCGCGCAATCCCCGACTGGTTCGTAACCACGATCAGCTTGTACCCCAGTTCCATCGCCGTTCGGCAAAGCGAAAGCGCGCCCTCCACCCAGCGCACATCCTCGCTGCGATACAGATACCCAACCTCCTCGTTGAGCACCCCATCGCGATCCAGAAACAGCGCCTGCGCCGCGCTCATCGCACCGTCTCCACATTTACGAGAACCGGCGTGTGCTCCGGCACGACCACCCTCGGCAGCAGTGCACATCCCTCTCGCTTCGCCTCTAGCAGCCGCTCAATCTCCTCGAGCACCATCCCGACCGTCACCTGCCGCACGCACCCATTGTGTTGGCACGGAGCATACTCGCGCCCGTCATAGCATGGCCGGCACGCAAATCCCTCGCCACCCCACAACGCCACGCAGTTCTCGCGCTGCGGCAGCCGGCCATGGGGATCCGTCGGCCCAAAGATCGCGACAATCGCCGCCGACGTAATCCCCGCCAGATGCAGCGGCCCCGTATCATGCGTCACCATAACGTCCGTCGATTCCAGCAGCGCCAGCGTCTCCACCAGAGACAGCCTGCCGATCACATCTGTTATTCCAAGTCCCGCAAACGCCGCCGAAGCCCATGCATCGTTGGCCCCGCCTGCCAGCACCACCTCGCATCCGCGTTCCAGCAGCGCCGCTGCAAGCTCCACATAGCTCTCCACCGGCCACCGCCGCAGCGCGTCATCTCGCAGCATGTTTTTGGCGCCGGCAGGCACGAGCACAACGCGCGGCTTGCCTTCAACGCGCGTCATCACTGTTGCTGGCAGCCCCTCCGCTCGTACCGGCGCAAGCTGCCGCGGCGTCTCGCCATCTGCGCGACCCAGCAGAATTCGCGCAAACTCATCGCTGTGGTGCCGTCCCGGCAGCAGCGCCGTCGCGCGCTCCTCCCAGCTCAGCCGAACCCTACGCCGCGCCCGCACCGGCCACGTCAGCATTGCATAGCGCCGGTCATAATAGAGAGTCGCGCACACCTCATAGCGCCGCCCCGCCAGCCTCCGCCAGATCCCCATCATCGCGCGCATCCGTTCCATTGCCGACCCGCGCAGCAGCGGCCGTTCCTCGACAGCCAGCACATTGATCCACGGATACAGCCGCAGAATCGGCGCCACCGTCTCGCCGCACATCCAGTCGACCGCATAGCCTTCGCAATGCATCGCGTACGCCGCCGGAATCGCCATGACGACATCGCCAATCGCCCCGAACTTGACGATCAGTAAATGTCGAGCAGCCGCGCTCACCGCTCCTCCTGAAAGGCCATCGGCTCATTGCGCCGCCAATCGCCCACCCCGCGCAGCACCGCCTGCATGCCGGCGAGGTTGCCATGAACCGCGCGCTTCCCCAATCGCGACAGCACAAAAAGCATCTGCGCGACTGCACGCGGCCGCCCATACCGCCCCAGAAAACGCATCCCCGACGCCGTCACAATGCGGTCCACGCGCGCCGACTTCTTCACTCCTGCACTCCCGCCCTCCTTGTGCAACACGCCCGTCTCCGTTGCAACCGCTAGCTCCCATCCAGCAGCCCGCGCGCGAAAGCTCAGGTCGGCGTCTTCGAAGTACATAAAGTACCCCTCATCAAGCATGTCTACAGTCTCAACCATCTCC
>DATCFM010000041.1:0-40881 GCA_036509515.1 Acidobacteriaceae bacterium | reverse complement strand
ACACGCAGACGCCGTCCGCCTCAGCCGCTCCGGCCAGCAATCTGATCCGGATTCCCGAAGGGACCGAGCTTCCGGTCAGAACCCGGGGGTTCCTCGATTCCTGCTGCCTCGCTCCCAATGCACTTTCACTCGGGGTGCTGGATGCAGACGTGAAGGGTCCCGGCGGTAAGGTCGTTCTTCCGGCTGGCGCAAACGTGACCATTCAGCTGGTAGAGGAGAAAAACGTCGACGGCAGGATTACGATGACTTTCGAGCTGGGTTCGCTGGACTTCGGTGGCCGCCACTATGTGATCGCATCGGCCAAAGGCGGTCTGGAACCGGGCGCGAGAGTCACATTCACCGGCGCGAAGGCAGGTACTCCGGAGGCAAAGTTGCGCGGCCTGAACGTTCATCTGGACAATCAATCCTATATGGGATTTAAGGCTGAGACACCCATCGTTGTGACGCTGTCCAGCTAGCGAGTCACATTTCCACTTTAGGTTTCCAACGCGAGATCCGGCTTTCCGGGTTCCTGCCGTTTGCCCGCGCGTTTTTCCGCCCGACGCTTCCATCGCCCGGCCCACCAGTGCTGGAGGCGGTCGAAATACAGGTAAATCACAGGCGTCGTATACAACGTCAGCATCTGGCTGACGATCAGCCCGCCGATAATCGCGATTCCGAGGGGTCTGCGTAACTCGGAGCCGGTACCGCCGCCTAGAGCCAGCGGTAAAGCGCCCAGCGTCGCGGCCATCGTCGTCATCAGGATAGGCCGCAGGCGCAGCATGCAGGCTTCGTAAATGGAATCCCGCGAATTTTTGCCTTCGTCCCGTTCGGCAGCCAGGGCAAAATCGATCATCATGATGGCATTTTTCTTAACGATACCGATTAAAAGGATGACGCCTATAAGCGCAATGACCGAAAAGTTCTCATGGCAGATCAACAGCGCAAGAATCGCGCCCACGCCGGCCGACGGCAGCGTGGAGAGAATCGTTACCGGATGGATGTAGCTCTCGTACAAGACGCCGAGCACGATGTAGACGGTGATGATGGCGGCGAGAATCAGCAGCGGCTCGTTGGTGAGCGAAGCCTCGAAGGCGGCGGCGGTGCCCTGGAACGCCGTAGTCACGCTGGGTGGAAGATGCATGGCGGCGACGACTTTGTTGACGGCATCCACGGCGTCGCCGATGGACTTGCCCGGCGCGAGGTTGAAGCTGATGGTGGTTGAAGGAAACTGGCCCTGATGCCCGATGGAGAGCGAGGTTGGCTGCTGGGTGAGGGTTGTGAAGGTCGTCAGCGGCACCTGCGTTCCGTTGGAGCTCTTGACGTACAGTTTGTCGAGCGAACTGGTGCTGTTCTGGAAGTTGGGCGCAACCTCCATGACGACGTGGTACTGATTCTGCTGCGTGAAGATGGTGGAGACCTGGCGCTGGCCGAAGGCGTCGTCCAGCGTGTCGTCGATATTCTGCGGCGTCACACCGAGCCGCGAGGCAGTGTTTCGGTCGATGACCAGCGTGGCGCCAAGACCGTTGATCTGCTGGTCGCTGGCCACATCGGTGATCGTGGAGTCGAGCGTCTTCAGCTTGGCGACGACGCGATTGGTGATGGTTGCGAGCTCGTTCAGGTCGGGGTCTTCGATCGTGTATTGATACTGCGTCCGCGAGAGGCGGTCCTCTACCGTGAGGTCCTGCGCGGCCTGCATGAAGGTCTGAATGCCGGCGACTCTATTCACCTTCTTCTGCAGACGCTGGATGATGGCTTCGGCATCGTCGCTGCGTTGATCGCGGTCCTTCAGGTCGATCTGAATGCGGCCGGAGTTGAGCGTGGAGTTGGTGTTGTCGATACCGATGTAGCTGGAAAGCGACACGACGTCGGGATCCTGAAGAATAACGCGGGCGACCGCTTGTTGTTGGCCGGCCATCGAGGAGAATGAGGTGGTCTGGTTGGCTTCGGTGATGGCCATGATCACGCCGGTGTCCTGCACCGGGAAGAAGCCCTTGGGCACGACGATGTAGAGCCACAGCGTGAAGACAAAGGTGCCGAGGGTGATGAGCAGGGTCAGGGTCTGGTGGCGCAGAACCCACTGCACGCCTTCGCCATAGCGCGCGATGACCCAGTCGAACCATTCCTCGCTCTTGCGATAGAAGCGGTTCTGTTGCGAGGGCGACTTGTGCCTGAGCAGGCGCGCGGACATCATGGGCGTGAGCGTAAGCGAGACGACGGCGGAGGCCAGGATGGTGACAGCCAGCGTCACGGCAAACTCCCGGAAGAGCCGGCCTACGATATCGCCCATGAACAGCAGTGGAATCAGCACGGCGATGAGCGAGACGGTCAGCGAGAGGATGGTGAAGCCGATCTGCTCGGCGCCCTTCAACGCCGCATCGAGCGGGCTGTCGCCCATCTCCAGGTAGCGATCGATGTTCTCGATCATGACGATGGCATCGTCCACCACGAATCCGGTGGAGATGGTCAGCGCCATTAAACTGAGATTGTTCAGCGAATATCCCAGCAGGTACATGACGCCGAAGGTGCCGACGATCGACAACGGCACAGCAACGGCGGGGATGATGGTGGCCGCGATCGATCGCAAAAAGAGGAAGATGACCATCACGACCAGCGCGATGGTGAGCATCAGCTCGAACTGAACGTCCTTGACCGACGCGCGGATGGTGTTGGTGCGGTCAGTCAGCACTTGCAGGTTGACGCCGGCAGGCAGCGATTCGCGCAGTTTAGGCAGCAGCCCCTGCACGCTGTTCACGACGCTGATGATGTTCGCGCCGGGCTGGCGCTGGATGTTGATGATGATGGCCGGCTTCAGATACGCCTGGCTGGCCGGCACTTGCTGGGTCTGGCCGTTCGTCTTTTCAGAGTGTGCCGGCTGCCCGGCAATGCCCATCCAGGCGGCCTGGTAGAGGTTTTCGGCCGAGTTGACAACGTTGGCGACGTCTTTGAGCCGTACCGGCGAGCCGTTGCGGTAGGCGATGATGACGTTCTCGTAGTCGGACGCCGACAGCAGCTGGTCATTGTCGCCGATGGTGTAGGCCTGGCTGGGGCCGTTGAGCGCGCCCTTCGCCTGGTCGACATTGGCCGTTCCGATGGCGGAGCGAATGTCTTCAAGCGATAGCCCATAGCTGGCCAGCGCGGTCGGGTTGGCCTGGATGCGCACGGCCGGCTTCTGGCCGCCGGCAATGGAGACCAGGCCCACGCCGGAGAGCTGCGAGATCTTTTGCGCGAGGACGGTGTCGGCGAGGTCTTCGACGGTTTGCAGCGGAACGGTGTCCGATGTCAGCGAGAGCGTGAGGATGGGGGCGTCGGCGGGGTTGACCTTCGCGTAGACCGGGGGATTCGGAAGGTCCTTGGGCAGGAAGGTGTAAGCCGCGTTGATGGCGGCCTGCACGTCCTGCTGCGCGACGTCGATGGACTCGGCCAGAGAAAATTCGAGCGTCACGACGGAGCCGCCGCCAGAGGATATCGAGGTCATCTGCTGCAGACCCGGTATCTGGCCAAACTGGCGCTCGAGCGGACCCGTGACCGTCTGCGACATCACCTCCGGGCTCGCGCCGGGGTAGTAGGTCTGGACCTGGATGATGGGGTAATCGACCTCGGGCAGAGCGGAGACCGGCAACTGGAAGTAGGCGACGATGCCCGCAAGCAAAATGGCCACCATCAGGAGCGAGGTGGCCACCGGCCGAAGAATAAAGGGCCGCGATGGGCTCATCAGTGACTGCCTCCATTGGCCGGGACCGGCGAGCTTGGCCGCTGGCCGCCGCTCCGGTTGGGCTGGGCTGCTCCTCCCGACGTGCGGCCAGTACGTGACTGCGGGGAACTCGCAGAGGAAGTCCTTGCGCCGACCGCGCTGCCGCCGTTGGCGGCAGGCGCGGTGCGCACCTGCTGCGGGCTGACATTGCCTCCGTCGACCAGCTTCTCCTGGCCGTCCACAACCACCTGCTGGCCGGGATTCAGCGGTCCGCTCTCCAGGACGGAGTCGGTATCGATGGTGAAGTCGACGTGCACCGGAACGATATCGGCGTGATACTGCGCGCGGGGCTTCCCGTTCCTTCCCTTGCCAGCTGTGCCAGGCGCGGGAGCCTTTGTGGTGTTGCCCGGCGTGACGTTGGCGGGCGTCTGTCCGGGTATGTTCTTCAGCTTGTCCGGAGGCGTGGGCCCGGGGTTAACAACGAAGACGTAGTCGCCCTGATTGCCGCTCTCGATGGCCGCCGTGGGCACCACAATCGAGTTCGGCCGCTGGCTGAGGATGAGGCGAACATTGACAAACTGATTGGCGAACAGCGAACCATCGGAGTTGTCGAAGACCGCCTTCAGCTTGGCCGTGCCAGTGGTCGTATCGATCTGGTTGTCGATAGTGAGCAGCGTGCCGGATGCAATCTTGTGGGCGTCGGTGCGGTCGTAGGCCTCCACCACCAGCTTCCTTCCGCCCTTCATGGCCTGCTGCACCTGCGGAAGCTGATCTTCGGGCAGGGTGAAGATGATGGCGATGGGATGGATCTGCGTAATGACGATGAGACCGGTGCTGTCAGAGGCATGGACGATGTTGCCGGGGTCGACCAGGCGAAGGCCGACCACGCCGTCGATAGGCGCATAGATGCGCGTGTAGCCGAGGTTGACCTTGGCGGCCTCGATGGCGGCCTGGTCAGCCTTGATGGAGCCTGCGGCTTGTCCCTGATTGGAAACCTGGAGCTGCTGCTGCTCCTTGGAGACCACGCCGGCCTGGTAGAGCGCGGTGTAGCGCTCCGCCTCAGCCTGCATGTTGTTGAGATTGGCGTCGTCCTTGGCCAGGGTGCCGACTGCCTGATCGACCGCAGCCTGATAGGGCCGGGGATCGATCTGCAACAGAAGCTGCCCCTTGTGGACCAGTTGGCCCTCGCGGAAGTTCACTTGCAGCAGCTGTCCATCGACCCGGCTGTGAAGCGTAACGGTGTTGTACGCGGTTACGGTGCCCAGCGCCGTAAGGAAGACCGGCACCGTCTCCTGCTGCACAGGCGAGACCTGCACCGGAGTGGGACGGCTGGCCGCGGCAGCCTGCTGGACGGCCTGCTGCTGCGCCGCGACGTTGTTGGAGTGAACCCGCCACAGAATAAAAGCAATGACCAGCAGGATGAGGACGACAACGACGATCAGGCGACGACGGCCGCCTTTGCGGCGGCCACCGGGCTCGGACGCGTGTTCGGGGAGCAGGTGCCTGGTGTCGGTGACAGCAGTTTCGCCGGAACCGGCGGCGGAGCGCGGCATGGCGCCGGCGGCATCCTGATTCGAAGGGACGGGCATGAGGGTCGACGTACTCCTGCAGAACTATATGAACCTAAACCGATAAGACGCCAAATTGGGCCGACCGGTAGGCCTTTATCCCAAACCACGCAATCTATAAAAGTAAAGACGGGCCGGCGGGAAGGATGAGGCGAGGCTGCGCTGAACTCCTGACTGCAATGATACTGGCGATACTGACGGTATAGTGACGAAGAGCGGACATACAAGGTTTCGAGCCATGGTTTGGGGAACAGATGCAGCACAGACCGACCCGCCGGTGACGGCTCCTGAGGAAACGGCGGCCATGCATGCCGGCCCGAAGCGGGTTGCGGGCCTCGCTCCGGGAATCGCGTTGTGCGTGGATCTCGATGGAACGCTGGTCAAATCCGACACCCTGGTGGATTCCGTGCTGGCGCTGGTACGCCAGCGGCCGGCGGAGCTGCTGCGCGTTCCCGGCTGGATCGCTCAGGGCAAGGCACAGTTCAAGCAACGGGTAACAGCTGCCGTCGATCTGGACGTCGAGAACCTGCCCTACAACCGCCCCCTGCTGGAGTGGCTGCGCATAGAGCACGGCGCGGGACGGGCGATTTATCTGGCCACCGCAGCCGACCGCGCGCTGGCCGAGCGAATCGCGGAACATCTGGGCATCTTTGCCGGTGTTCTGGCCTCCGATGGGACAACAAATCTTGCCGGCGGCAATAAGCTCAAGGCCTTCCACGAGCACTTTGGCGAGCGATTCTGCTATATCGGCAATGCCAGGCCCGACGTGGAGCTGCTGTGCGCCTGCGAGAGCCCCATGACGGCCAATCCGCAGCGCGCGCTGACCAGCGGCCTGCGCCGCGCGGGCAAAGTGACGGCCGCCAACTTTGAGGACCGCCGGTCGAGCCTGGGGAGCTGGCTCCGCGCCGTGCGGCTGCATCAGTGGGCCAAGAACACCCTGATCTTCGTCCCATTGCTGCTTGCGCATACCTGGAACGCGGCCCCGGTCCTGGTGGCGACAGTGGCGTTCTTCAGTTTCGGCCTATGCGCCTCGGCCACCTACATCCTGAACGATCTGCTGGATCTGGAAGCCGATCGACGCCATCCTCGCAAGAGACGGCGGCCCTTCGCCGCGGGGGACCTCTCAGCCTTTGCAGGAGTCAGCGCCATTGTGCTGCTGATGGCGGTCTCGCTGGTACTGGCGATCGCACTGCCGCGCGTCGCGGCTGCCATCCCGGGATCCTTCACTCTGCTCCGGCCCTACAGGTTCCTGGAATGGCTGGGCATCTATACGGTGACCACGCTGTCCTACTCGCTCTATCTAAAACGCACGGTTCTGCTGGATGTGTTCGTCCTCAGCGGTCTGTATACGGTGCGGATTCTGGCGGGCGCGGCGGCGACGGGGCTCCCGATGTCGCCGTGGCTGGCCGGTTTCAGCGTCTTCTTCTTCCTCTCGCTGGCGTTTGTGAAGCGCTTCAGCGAGCTCGAGGGCCTGCGCACTCGCGGCGGCACCGTCACCGCCGGACGCGGCTACCACGTCAGCGACCTTGAGCAGCTGCGCGCGCTCGGCACAGGATCGATGTTTGCGGCAGTAGTCGTCATGACGCTGTACATCAACAACCCGGAGACGACGCGGCTGTATCACCACGTCGTTCGTCTTTGGCTGATCGTTCCGGTACTGCTGCTGTGGCTGAGCCAGGTGTGGATGCTGGCCAGCCGCGGTCAGATGCACGACGATCCCGTGGTGTGGGCGATGACCTCGCGGCGGAGTTTATTGCTGGGCGTGGTGATGGCGGCGGTCGTGTGGTGGGCCGTGTGAGTGCAAGTAGAATTAGTGTCGACGAATGACTGAATACATCATCCCGAAACTACCAGGCTATGACTCTTCAACTCTCGATGCGGAGTTTCAAAAACTCGCCGCGCAGGTTGAAGAGGAATCCGTCATGCTCGCGACAGATGACGGACGTGAAGCTTTTCGTCTTCACTGGCTCGGACGCAAGCAAGGTAGACTGAAGCTCATCTCCGATGCGTGGTTGAAAACAGCCCCTAACGATAAGAAGGGGGCGGTGGGTCAGAGATTTAATGAACTCAAAGTCCAAATTGAGGCCCGTATCGGGGTCTCGAAGCTTAGGCCGATAGTGGACCGGCTTTCTCAGGTAGAGAAGGAACATTTCAAGACTCAAGCAATAGAAATTCATCGCGAAAAGCAAACTGAACTGGTTGAGGCGCGGCGCATAAGAGACATCACTTTGCCCGGCGTCGCGCAGCGTATCGGCGCGGAGCATCCGCTGATCCGCACGATGGCGGAGATCGTCACGGTCTTCGAGCGCATGGGTTACTCCGTCGGGCTGGGGCCGGAGGTCGAGAGCGATTTCTACAACTTCGAGGCGCTCAACTTTCCGCCCAACCACCCCGCGCGCGATACGCAGGACACGCTGGTCGTCGCCGGCCAGGACGCGAAGCCAGGGCGAGACCGTCTGCTGATGCGCACCCACACATCACCGGTGCAGATTCGTTCAATGCTCGACCAGGCGCCGCCGCTGCGGCTCGTCATTCCTGGCAAGGTGCATCGCAACGACGCGGCCGACGCCACGCACTCGCCGGTCTTTCACCAGGTCGAGGGTCTCTGCGTCGACACCAACATCACCTTCTCGGACCTTAAGGGAACGCTCGACCACGCCATGAAGGCTTTCTTCGGCTCGTCGGTGAAGACGCGTTTCTTCCCGTCCTTCTTCCCCTTCACCGAGCCCAGCGCCGACGTGCAGATCTCCTGCATCTTCTGCGGCGGCAATGGTTGTCGCAAGTGCAAGCACTCCGGCTGGATCGAGCTGCTGGGTTGCGGCATGGTCGACCCGGCGGTCTTCGAGGCCGTGAATAAACGCAGCATCGAGCTCGGCCGCGAGCCGGTTTACGATACGCGCCGCATCAGCGGCTTCGCCTTCGGCATGGGCGTCGATCGCATCGCCATGATGAAGTACGGCATCAGCGACATTGGGCTGCTCTACTCCGGCGACATGCGCTTTCTGGAGCAGTTCGCGTGAACATTCTTTCCTCCTGGCTGCGCGCCTATCTGCCTGAACTTCCCGTCTCCGACGAACAACTCGCCGAGAACCTCACGCTGCGCGGCATCGCCGTGGAGGGCATTTTCCCGACTGCGTGCGGCGGCGCGCGCTTTGAGATGGACATCACTACCAACCGCGTCGACGCGATGAATCATTACGGTGTCGCTCGCGAGGCAGCGGCGATCTATAGTGTGCAGCTGGCCCCGTTGAGCGACGGTATGGGCGCGCCGGTCGATGCCGCTCGCGAGGACGCGGGGTTTCCCGTGCGAATCGAAGCGCGCGATCTCTGCGGACGCTTCACCGCGCGCGTGGTTCGCGGCGTAACGGTAAGGCCCGCAACAGGATTGATCTCCGAATACTTCAGCGCACTCGGTCAAAAGCCCATCTCCGGGCCGGTCGATGCGACGAACTTTGGCTGGCTCGCGATGGGCCAGCCCACCCACGTCTTCGATCTGGACACTCTCGAAGGCGGCCTCGTCGTGCGCCGCGCCCACGCTGGAGAGCCTCTGCGCTTGCTCGACGGCACCGAGCGCACCCTGACGGCGGATGACCTCGTCATTGCGGATGAAAACAAGGCGCTGTCTCTCGCGGGCGTGATGGGCGGCTGGGACTCGCGCGTCACCGAGACGACCAAGAATATCCTCGTCGAAGCCGCGTGGTTCAACCCCGGCACCGTGCGCTCCAGCTCGCGCCGCCACGGTCTGCACACCGACGCCAGTCACCGCTTCGAGCGCGGTGCGGACTTCAACGCCGCTCCGGTCGGCAATCATCTGGTCACACGGATGGTTCTCGAACAGGCGGGCGGCGAGGCCGTCGGTCCGCTGGTGGATGTTGTTGTGCCAGAGCTCGCCGCAAAGACCGCAGGCCGCGAACGCATCATTCTTCGCTCGCGCGAGATACAGCGGATTCTCGGAACGACGCTCGAAGATTCCGTGCTGGAAGACGGCCAGAGGGTCTCTGGCCTGAACGAGACAGTCATCGAGCAGGTGTTGACGGCGCTTGGCTGTGAGTTGGAGCCGATGACCGCCGTCGCAGGCGAGTATGCGGTGCGGCTGCCGAGCTGGCGGCTCGACCTCGAACGCGAGATCGACCTGATCGAAGAGGTCGCGCGCGTCTACGGCTACAACCGCTTCGCCGACACGCTCCCTGCCTGGGCAGGCGCAGTCCTGAAGCAGCCGCATGCAGAGCAGGAGCGCGCGATACGCGAGACGCTGCTCGCGCTCGGCTACAGCGAGGCGATCTCCAGCACCTTCGTCTCTGCTGAAGAGGCTGCGGCGTTTGGTGACGCGAAAGCGGGTGCGGCCGCGATAGGGAATCCGCTGAGCGAAGAGGCCGGGATGCTGCGCCCATCGCTCGCTTCCGGTATGGCGACGATGCTCGCGCACAACCTGCACCGCGACGTCGCAACCGTGCGCCTGTTCGAGCTGGGAACCGTCTTCACAGGATCGACCGCCGAGGTATGCGAACACGCAGGACTCGCGCTCGGAGCGGCCGGCTCTGCTGCCGCCAGCGCCTTGCACAGCAAAGACGATGCTCTGGTCTTTGAGGTAAAAGGCGCACTGGAGTCGCTGCTCGCAAGGTTCTCCGGCACACTCTCGTTCGATGCCAAGTCGCTGCCCGCGTGGATTGCGCCGGGCCGCGGCGGACGCGCACTGCTGGACGGCGCGCCGGTCGCCGTCTTTGGTGAACTCAGCGCGGACGAGATGCAGCGCCGCAAGCTGCGCCAGACGTGTGCCGTTGCTGAGGTGCTCGCACAGGCGCTGTTGACGCGGCCTCTGCGCCAGCCCACCTCGCGCGAGCTCTCGCGCTTCCAGGCCGTGGAACGCGACTTCTCCTTCGTGTTTCCCGATACCGTTCGCTGGCAGGCGATCGAAACGATGGTCGGCAGACTGGGGATTTCCGAGCTGCGAAGCGCGCGGCCGGTCGAGATCTTCCGCGATCCCAAGGGCAAGGCCATCGCCGCGGGCAGCTACTCGCTTCTGGTTCGCGTGGTCTTCCAGTCCGGCGAACGCACGCTGTCCGAAGAGGAGCTTACCCTCTGGAGCGCGCGCGTGATCGAAGCGCTGCGCGGGCTCGGCGGCTCGCAGCGAGCCTAGAGGCCCGCACGCTGCACGTTAGACGCCACGCACACGACAACTGGCCGCGCGGGAGTGTCGAGAGGGATTCGCGAAGGTTCCTCTCTTCAATTGACGTCCGCTAATCCACGACGCGAATCGCTATACTTCGAGTTGCTTCGCAAGCTCGCGAAGCAGGGGGCCAGATGAGTGCAGCAGCAGTGAGTGTCGACGAGTTTCAGGCGCTGGAGCAGAAGGTGCTCCAGACGGTCGAGCTCATCAAGAAGGAACGCGAGGCGCGCGCGCATGCTGAGGCGGAACGCAAAGCCGCCGAGGAAGAGCTTGCGGCTCTGCGCGAGCATGTGGAGGCGCAGTCATCCTCCGCGAGTTCAGCGACTAAACAACTTGAAACCCTGCAACGCGAGCGCGAGACCGTGCGGCAGCGGGTGGAAGCGATGCTCGCCCAGATGGATGAACTGTTGTAGCTGGATGAGCTGTTGTAGCAGGAGTTTTTAGGGGACGGAGAGCCACAAGGAGCTAAGGGCCGGGTTTGAGAGGGGAATCTTGCTGAGGAGGGCGTCTGGATGCCGCAACTCGCGGAACCAACCGCAACCGAAGAGCTGTATGCCGCGCAAGTGGCCGCAAACGAGTATGAGGAGAAGCAGTTGAGCGCACAACAGCAACGCAGCGCAATGGAGTCGCGGGCCGAGACGGTAGCGCGGGAGTCGAGCGCGGTCGTGGTGGACATCTACGATCAGGTGTACCAGCTGCGCGGCACCGATCCTGAATATATTGAACAGCTTGCAGCGATCGTGGATGGCAAGATGCGTGCGGTTTCGGCGCACGGCGCTACGGTGGACTCGCTGCGTGTGGCCGTGCTGGCTGCGCTGAACATCGCCGATGAGTTGCTGACGCTGCGGGCCCGCTATGAGGCCATGGCCGGCAGCCTCAACCAGCAGCAGACGACGGTGCGTTCGCGCGCCGGCTCACTGATGGGGATGCTGGACGAGGTGCTCGAAGAGCGCAAGGCCGGTTAGCGGCGGCGATTTTTTTTAGAAAAAATCTATTGCACAGGGCTACGTTCGCCATGATGATGGAGGGGCTTTCTTCAGGAGCCCTTCCATGACGCGACTTTGCGTGTCTGCTGCTACTCTCCTGCTTGCCTCAGCCCAACTTGTTTTCGCACAGACACCGGCGGCCTCCGCCCCTCCTGCCTATGCGAACAATCCAAAGTTCATCAAGGCGATGCATGAAGGAGAGCAGTTCCTGAAACAGAATCGGGCTGCGTTTGCCAGAGACGACTTCAACAAAGCCAACAAGATCGCGGGCGGCGGATGCTTCGAGTGCCTGGAGGATGTCTATGAAGCTAACCTCGACGAGCATGACTACAAGGCCGCCATCACGACCACCGGAAGGCTCTCCGAACTGGCGAAGACGCCGACGGAGAAGGCACTCGCCGAGTACGAGCGCGGCGCGGCGTTGTTCTACAAAGGCGGAGACAAGCCCAAGCCCGACCAGCTGCAGGCCGCGCATGAGGCGCTGCACCAGGCGCTTTCAGACTATCCGCGTTATGCAGCCGCTCTGTATCTTGACGGGCAGGTGCTCGCGCACATGGGCAGGATGGATGACGCCAAGGCCAGCTTCACCGAGTGTGTGAGCTGTGCGCGGCCAGCCGACCCGGCGCGGCTGCGGGCCGAGCATTTTGCAGCGGACCCTTCGCTCTCGCTGAAGCGGATGGCGCCTGTCTTCGCGGTCACGGCGCTCGATGGATCGCATTTCAATCTGGACGCGATGGGCGGCCGCGTGGTGCTGATCGACTTCTGGGCGACATGGTGCGGGCCGTGCAATGAAGAGCTGCCGCACATGAAGAAGATCGCCAAAGAATTTGCCGGCGAGCCGCTGGTGATCCTGAGCGCGAGCTGGGACAGCGATGACGCGAAATGGAGACAGTTCATCCAGAAGAACGAGATGACGTGGATGCAATACCGCGACGCAGACAAGGCGCTGACGAATGCGTTCGGCGTCCAGGCCATCCCGCATTACTTCACCATCGACACCGACGGAGTCCTCACCTCGGAGATGCTGGGCGAGGGCTCTGATGTGGAGGGCAGGCTGAAGAAGCTGCTGGCGAAGGCGCACGAGGCGGAAAAGGAACGGCTCGCCGCGCAGCCGTCAGTAAGCGGAGGCACGGGCGGAAGCTGACAGAAAGATTCAGCGATTCAGGTCGTGAAGCGTCTTTCCGGCAGCCTCCGCAAACTTGCCCGCTGCCTTCTGCGCCGTACCTGCAACTTGGTCGCCGAGGCCCTGATCGGCCAGCGGCTCATTGCCCGTAAGCTCGCCCACGCCTTCCTCCATCTGCCCCAGCAAGCTGCCGCCCGCTCCCCTGACTTTCTGCTTTCTGCCCCAGGCAGCGGTCGAGCGCGCGGCATCCTCCACATCGTCTGAGCCCGTGGCATATTGGGGCGCGGGTGCATTCATCATCAGATAGGCCGCGAGGCCGAGGCCAACGCCGGCGGTGAGCCATAGAAGCGTCTTCATGTCCGTCTCTCCTCTGCGCATAGGATGCGGTTTTCCCGGCTGAGGTTCGCGGCCCGCGAGCCGATTGCCTAGAATCGCAGAGGTGAGCCAACCTTTATCGCGAAGGGTCGATGTGCTGGTGCTGGGTGCGGGCGCCGCTGGCATGATGGCCGCGCTGGAGGCGGGCCGTCGCGGCCGCCGCGTGCTTCTGCTCGAGCACGGCGAACGGCCCGGGCGCAAGATCCTGATCTCCGGCGGCGGCCGCTGCAACTTCACTAATATCAATGCGCGCGCGGAAAATTTTCTTAGCGAGAACCCTCACTTCGCATGCTCAGCCCTCGCGGGCTACACGCCTGCTGATTTCATCGCCATGGTCGAGCGTCACGGCATCGCGTATCACGAGAAGACGCTCGGGCAGCTCTTCTGCGACGGCTCGGCTCGGCAGATCGTCGCCATGCTGGAACGCGAGTGCGACCAGGCCCGCGTCGAGAGACTCAGCGGCGTACGCGTGACGGAGGTGCGAAGCCCCAATGCAGAAACGAAGGAGATGCGCGCACGATTTGCCGTCACTACCAGCGCTGGGCAGATCGCCTGCGAATCGCTCGTAGTTGCAACCGGCGGACTGTCGATCCCGAAGCTCGGCGCGACCAGCTTCGGATACGAACTTGCGCGGCAGTTCGGCCATGCAGTGGTCCAGCCGCGCCCTGCGCTGGTTCCTCTGCTCTTCGCTACGGAGGACGGCGAGCGCTGGTGCGATCTCGCCGGCGTTTCCACCCAGGTGATCGCACAAGCCGAGCCAGCAACGAATCCCCGGCAAAAACTCGCGCCAGCCTTCCGCGAGAAGCTGCTGATCACGCATCGCGGATTGAGCGGGCCGGCCGGGGTGCAAGTCTCGTCCTACTGGCGTCCGGGCCGCGATGTAACCTTCGATCTCGCGCCAGACCAAAACGTCTTCGCGCCGCTATTGGAAAAAAACGCGAGACGCGACGCTACCGCAGCGCAGTCCCTGCTGCGGAATATCCTGCCTGCGCGGCTCGCAGAGCGTTGGATCGCAATCGCTCTTGCAGATCGTCCCGACTGGACAAACGCCGGAGTCCAGCGGCTGGAGCAGAAAATTCACGCATGGACGCTCCGGCCGGAGGGGACCGAGGGTTTTGCGAAGGCCGAGGTCACCGCCGGGGGCGTCGACACGCGTGAGCTCGACGCGCGCACGATGGAGAGCCGACGGATCTCCGGGCTGTACTTCATTGGCGAAGTCGTCGATGTGACCGGCTGGCTGGGCGGCTATAACTTTCAGTGGGCATGGTCCAGCGCGGTGGCCGCAGGCGGCGCAGCTTGAATTGGTCGGCGAGAAAATCTACTGCACGGTGAGTGTGAGATTGACGCTATGCGTAAGCCCGGCGGCGGACGCATTGACCACGAGCGTGTAGGTACCGGAGGGCGTTGCTGAGCCCCCACCGCCCCCGCCTCCGCCTCCGCCTCCGGGAATAGTTCGGCTGCTTCCACAACCGCTGAGGCCGAGAAACGTGCCCAGAAGGAGAAGCGGCAGCAGTCGCACGAGGGTCCGGCGCCTCAGCGCGAAGATCAGAGGCAACGCGAGCAACGCAAGCAAAGCGGGTGCCCGGCTTGAATTTCCTGGCACACGCGGTCGCAGCAGGCGAGCGGTCTGCGTGCTCTGTCCGGTCTGCACCGTCACGGAAAGAGTCTTCGTGACGCCGAGGTTCGACGTTGCAGGCGCGACGGTGCAGACACTGTTGGTGGGAGCGCCGCTGCAGGCCAGCGCAACCGCGCCGGAGAGACTCGACAGCGAGCTCAGGAGGAGCGGATAGGTCGCGCTCGATCCGCTGGCGACGGTGGCAGTCGTTGCGCCGTTGGTAGAGAGCGCGAAGTCGATACCCGTGCCGCTGAGGTTCGCCGTCTGCGCGCCTGAGGGTGCATTGTCGCTGAGGGTGAGCGTGCCCGGGATCACTCCCGCGGCTGTCGGCGCGAAGACGATGACAAAGTTACAGTTCGCCGCAGGCGCAAGCGTCGCGCCGCAGGTTGTCGAGGCAATGAGAAAACCCATACTGACAGCCGCATTCGTGATATCAAGCGGCAGTCCGCCATTATTTGTGAGCGTAAGCGTCTGTGGCAAAGCGGTAAGACTAACGCCCGTCGCTGGAAAAGTAAGGGAGCTAGGGCTGAGCGAGACACCCGCCGGCGCGATGCCGATGCCGCTAAGTGAAACTGTCTGCGAGCGAAACTGATCGGTGACGGTCAGCGCAGCGGTGCGTGTGCCGGCGGCCGTAGGAACGAAGGCGACAGAGATCGCGCAGCTGGCGTGCGGATTCAGCGAAGCGCCGCAGGCGTTAGTGGCCGTGAAGTCACCGGCGCTGACCGCGGCAGTGATCAGCGTCAGCGACACATCCCCGGCGTTAGTGAGCGTGACCTGTTGCGCAGCGCTGGCCGTACCAATGCTCTGCTGCGGAAAGCTGAGTGCGAGCGGACCGAGCGTATCGGTCGCCGGTGAGTTGCCCGTGCCGCTGAGTTGTGCGGTCTGGGTGCCCGCGCTGTCCGTGATGGTGAGAACGCCGGTTCGCGCTCCGCTGGCCGTCGGCGTGAAAGAGATGGAGATCGAGCACGCGGTGTCGGCGGCGAGCGTCGCGCCGCAGGTGTTCGCGGCGATAGTAAAGTCGCCGGTGATGGTCGGCGCATTCAGCGTCGCCGGATTGGCGCCGGTATTGGCAACGGTGATGATCTGTGCAGCCGCGCTCTGGTTCACGACCGTCGCTGGAAACGTGAGCGTCAGCGGCGTGAGCACAATGGCGGCGGGAGCCGTGGCGCTGCCGGTGAGGTTCACCGTCGCCTGTCCGCCGCTGATGCTGGCATAGATCGTCAGCAGCCCGGAGCGCGTACCCGTCTGCGTCGGAGCGAAGCGGATGTCGAAGCTGCATGTGTTGCCCACCGCCAGCGTCTGCCCGGAGCATGTGTCGTTCTCGACAAAGTCTCCGCTGATGGATGGCGTGGCAAAGACCACCGGCGCGCTGCCGGAACTCGTCACCGTAATGGTCTGGGCATCGCTTTCGGAGGCGACGGGCTGCGCGCCGAAGCCGAGAGTGGTTGCGGAGAGCGTAATCGCCGGCTGCACGATCCCGGTGGCCGTGAGCAGCGGTATCTGCCACATCCCGCGGCCGTAGGTGCCGGCGCGCAGCATGCCCTGGCGTCCATCGCCGGTCGGCAGCTTGGGTGCGGCTTCGAGCGCGGTTACCGGAGCATTCGGGAGCCCTATACCGAGCGGGCTCCAGCAGGTCGTAACGGTTGCGCACGAGGCGATCACCTGCGTGACATAGACGCCGGAATCGAGCGCGACATAAACCGTGTTCGCATCGTTCGGATCGATAACGACGGCGTTTGCAGGCGCTTCGGGCAGATTGGAGTTCACCGACGTCCAATGCGCCCCGAAATCGGTGGAGCGGTAGAGGTGCGTCAGATTGCCGTAGCCCATCACCGTCGCATAGACGGTGGCGCCCGTGGGATCATGCGGATCGGTCGCGATGGAGGAGATATCGAACGCGCCCGGATTGAAGACCCCGGCGTCAGCAGGATCATGGGCCACAGGGCTTCCCGTCACATCAGTCCACGATGTGGCGGAGGAGTCCGTGTTTGCAGTTGTGGTGACGAACAGGTGACCCGGGATGGAGCCGCCGCCGTCGAGCAGCCCCGCCATGCCCGCATACAGCACTGTCGAGCCAGAATTTTGCGCATTGCCTGAGCTAACCTGTGGTCCGCCCGCAGCCAGCGACCGCACCAGCGCCGAGCTTGCGCTGCAAGGCGTGCCGCTTCCGTCGAACGCCGGGCTAAGCGCATTGCCTGCACTCCACGCCGAGCCCGAGGCAGCAGGACCGCGCCACACTCGACACGTGCCCGTGAGGACATTGTCCGTCTCCTGCGGATCAAGCAGCGTAGGAGCATCGAGCAGCGCTGCGTCGTTGCTCACCTGCGGTTCGCCGATGGTTGCAGGCGGAATGAAGTCGGAGGCACTGCACGCCGATCCAAGAGCACATTCCGTAAGATTCACACCCGCGCCGATCGCCAGAAACCAGTTGGTGGGCGTGTTCGGGTCGATCTGCGGGTACCCGCCTTCGCCCGCGGCGAGCTGCGGCCACGCGGCAAGAGCGGTCGCAGTCGTTGTTGCGGCCGAGCCATTTTCCCCCAGGCCGGCGAGCAGAGTGCCCGCGCTTCCAGGGTCCTGCGCAAAACCTGTGATCTCGGCCAGTGATCCGCCCGCGCCTATCGCGCCATTGAGATTGTCGAAGTGCTGGGCGTCGCTCGCGGAGCACGGTGGTCCCGTCTCGGCAACGCCATCGGTCGAGCGCCACAGGCCACCATCGTTGCCCAGCAGAACGAACTGCGCTCCGCTGGTCTCCGTCGCGACGATCGCGTGCTGCGCCGGCGCGACTCCGGCAGGCGCTTTGCATCCGTTCAGCGCGTTGGTCGTGTCTCGCAGCATGCAACTGCTCGCGCCAGAAGCGAGCGAGCAACGATAAAGGTCAACCGTCCCCGCGAAGAGCAGCGTTCCGCCCGAAGGCGCTGGCGAGGCCGCGAGGCTGAGGTTGTAGTTGCCTTGCACAATTTCTGCGCTTCCGGAGCCCACTTCGAGCGCGCCGTTGTCAATCCGCGCTCCCCATGTCGGCGACGGACTGGCGCACGAGCCCCCCGGGCCCGCATTGCAGAGGTCCTGCCACAGCCCCTGATCGTTGTCATTGCCATCGATGGTCAACGCGTAAAGATCGCCGTTAGCCGGTTGCACGGCAAGCGTGCCGCGGAAGATTGGACAGGTTGAACTGCCGTCTCCATTGGCGCCCACCGGGCAGTTCGCCGTAGTAAGGCCCGTGCCGGGCTGGTTCGCGAGGCGTGTCCAGCCCGCTCCATCGGAAGAGCTGTAGTAGCCATGCCCGCGCAGCGCGGCGAAGAAAAGATTGCGTTGCGCATCCCACACCACTGAGGTCGCCGGGTTGCGGCTCTGCGCTGTGCCAAGCGCCGCCGGCTGCTGCACCACCGTGCCGCCGTCGTAGATCGTACTCATCTGCCAGGTCACGCCCGCGTCGGTCGAGTAATAAAGCCCGGGAACCGAGGAGCTACCGGCAGCATTGACGATCGCCGACTCCGGCGAGGTCGACAACGCCGCGACGACCAGCGTAGGTGTCGCCGTACTCCATGCCAGCCCCGCCGTCGCCAGCCCGGTCAAGGAGTGATTGCCCGTCGCGCCATCGTGCGAGTCGGTGACCAGCGTCCAGGTCAAGCCTCCATCCGCCGAGCGCAGCAAGCCCTCGCCGTAGAGCGAGTCAGTCGCATCGTTGGGATCGCCCGTGCCTGCGAGCACCACAGGATTCGGCACAGGCTGCACCGCAACTGCACCGATCGACAGCGACGGGATTGTGCCCGAGCCCGCGTCTGCGCTGAAGACCGGCAGCGTGTCCGTGAGCGGCTTAAATGTCACTGAGGACAAAGGGCCAGCCGCGTTTGTAGACTTCCACACGCCGCCGCCGGTCGTGCCGATGTAGGCCGTGTTGCCGGTCAGGTCATTCGGATCGAGTGCGATCGCGGTAACGCGCCCGGTCAGCTTTCCGTAAAGCGGCGAGACGATCGAGCTGGGACCAAGCGGCTGCCACGCCGCGTCAAGCGGCGAAGTTGAGCCGCCATGCGCTCGCACCTTTTGCCGCGTCAGCAGAGCGGCCTGCTGCTTCTGCACCTGCAGCAGAGCGAGCGCCGGGCTGCTGCCATCGCGTGTGGTGCGTTGGGCGAGGAACGTTCGCACCCGCGCCTGCCGCACAGCCACGGAGGACGTGACAGCTTGTGCGTCAACCTGTGCGTCAACATGGGACGCGAAGCCAGCCAATAGCAGAGTCAGAATTAGACACAAAAAAGAGAACGCCTGTCCTCGGAGGAAGACACGGACGCGACGAGATGCAATGCCTGCGAACCAGCTCAGCGGCAAGCGGAGACCCTGTCTACCCCTCACGGACTAGTACAGCGGTGAATCACACCGTAAACAGAGCACGTGAGAGGGCGATCCTCGCGGCCAAAGAAAAGGCTTCTCTAACCTGCGGCGCAGGCCAGATAAGAATCCTCTTAGGACGCGGAGGTTGTAGCCAGTTTAGCAAGCAACGCTGCCGGGAAAAGTAGGGATTGGTGCAGATAATAACCCGTTCAGGTCACAGCCTGTGTGGCGAAGCTGCTCCGGGGACGTGCCGGGCTCTGAACAACCGGGTGCCGCTGTGCGCGCAAGCGGCCGTCTTTGGACGGCCGTCGGCCCTTTAGTACCGCGGACACGGCGGCGTCGCCTTTTCCCCCTCCCAGAACAATCGCAATTTTTCTGCATACAGGCGCGGCGCCGTGCTCTACCCTGTTCGGACGGGTCCCGGGGCGATATCTCCAACGTTTCTACTTTGCGTTTCTCCATTTCCGTTTCATTTCGGTTTCAAGTTTCAAATTTTCAAGTTTCAAGTTTCAAGTTTCAAGGAGCAGTGAACGATGACGCGATCTCTAACCATGGCTTTGGCCGCAGCGGCCTTCCTGTGTGGCCCCCTGGTGTGCGGCTCCATGCGCCTGACCGCCCAGACGCCGCAGTCGGCGGACAAGTATCTCTGGCTGGAAGATGTTTCGAGCGCGCGCTCGATGCAGTGGGTCAAGCAGCACGACGAGCAGACCTCGAAGGTGCTCGACACCGATCCCCGCTACGCCAAGTTCCAGGCCGAGGCCCTCGAGATCGCCGAGAACCCTGACCGGCTGCCCGCTCCCGGACTCATCAACCACACCGTCTACAACCTCTGGAAGGACGCGCAACACCCGCACGGCCTGCTGCGCCGCACCAGCATCGAGAACTACCGCAGCGCGCACCCGCAATGGGAGACGGTGCTCGACTATGACGCGCTCGGCAAGGCCGAGAAGGTGAACTGGGTTCCGCACGGTCTCGACTGCCTCTATCCCGGCGACAAGTTCTGTTTGGTCACGCTCTCCGCGGGCGGCGAGGACGCCAGCACCTTGCGCGAGTTCAACCTGCAGACGGCCAGCTTTGTTCCCAATGGATTTGAGCTGTCGCACAGCAAGCAGCAGGTCGCATGGCTGGACCACGACACGTTGCTGGTCTCCCGCGACTGGGGTCCAGGGACCATGACCGTCTCCGGCTATCCCTTCGTGATCAAGGAGTGGAAGCGCGGAACGCCGCTCAGCGACGCGAAGGAGATCTTTCGCGGCAAACCGAACGATGTAGGCGCGGATGCCTTCACGGAGCATGACGCGGAAGGCCACATGCTGACCCTCTTCCTTCGTCGTCCCTCGTTCTTCGAGACCCGCTATTCGGTCCAGACGCCCGCCGGCATTCGTCCGCTGGCACTTCCGGCGAAGGCCGACCTGAGCGGCATGCTGAATGGACATGTGTTGGTTAGGTTGCATGAAAACTGGACGCCCTCCGCGGGTGGCCCCAGCTTCGCCGCCGGCTCGCTGCTCGAGCTGCAACTCGCCGACGTTCTGCGCGATCCCGGGCACCTGAAGCCGGCCGTCATCTTTGCGCCGACGTCCAAGGAGTTTCTTCAGAGCGTAGCGATGACGCGTAACGGGCTGATCGTCACCACGCTGGACAACGTGGAGGGCCGCGCCTATGTCATGACGCGGACGCAGCATGGCTGGACGCGCCACTCACTCCCCACGCCCAGCCACGGCAGCGTGCAGATACTCTCGGCCAATGATCTCGGCGATGAGTTCTTCCTCGGCATCACCGGCTTCCTGACGCCGCCTTCCGCATGGCTCGGCGATGCCGCTACCGGCTCGCTGACCGAGGCCAAGTCCGAGCCGCCGCGTTTCGACGCCTCCAACGATGTCGTCGAACAGCGGGAAGCAACCTCCAAAGATGGAACCAGGATTCCGTACTTCGTCGTGCATCGCAAGGACATCCAGCTCAACGGCTCGAATCCCACCCTGCTGACGGCCTACGGCGGCTTCGAGGTATCCGAGACGCCGGCTTACTCCGCTAACGTGGGCAAGCTGTGGCTCGAAAACGGTGGTGTCTATGTTCTGGCCAACATCCGTGGCGGCGGCGAGTTCGGCCCCGCCTGGCATGAGGCCGGCCTCAAGACCCATCGCCAGCGCATCTACGATGACTTCGCAGCGGTGGCCGAAGACCTCATCGCGCGCAAGGTCACATCCACCCCGCGGCTCGGCATCATGGGCGGCTCCAACGGCGGCCTGCTCATGGGCGTGGAGATGACCGAACATCCCGATCTCTGGAAGGCAATCGTCATCCAGGTACCGCTACTGGACATGCTGCGCTTCGAGCACATCGCTGCCGGGGCAAGCTGGGTCGGTGAGTACGGCTCGGTCTCCAATCCAGCCGAGCGCGCTTTTCTGGCTTCCATCTCGCCCTATCAGCAGCTCAAGCCCGATGTGAAATATCCCACGCCCTTCATCTTCACCACCACTAAGGACGACCGCGTCGGCCCACAGCACGCCCGCAAGTTCGCCGCCAAAATGGAGGAGTTCCACGAGCCGTTCTTCTACTACGAGATCGTCGAGGGCGGTCACGGCGCAGGCGCCGACCTGAAAGAAGAGGCCGGCACCTGGGCCATGACCTACGTCTATCTGGCCCGGCAGTTGATGGACGAACCCGTGCAGTCCGCCTCATCAGCCGCAGCGGCAGTCCACTCACGCTGAGATTTATGTCGGCTGAACCTTGCAGGAATCGTCAGGCGTGGCCCTGCCACAGACCGCTCCAGCTCTCCGCCACCACCACGCTGTTGCCCGGGTTACGCGGGTCGTAGCGCACCTGCAGCGGCTGATCGAGCTTCCAGCCCAGCACGCGTTCAGGCAGCGTGGAGACATCCTGCGCGCAGTCATAGGTAACGCCCGCCAGCCGATAGCTGTAGAAGAGAACCTCGGGCGTGGGCGACGTGCTCTCCTCGCCACCCAGCGTGCGCGCATCGATCAGCACGCCATCGGTGATGCGCCCGGTCGTTGCCAGTTGGTCGCGGCGGCGACGCTCCATCTCTTCCGCCGAAGGCCTGCGCAGGCGCGCGATGATCCACGCGGCCACCCCCACGACTGCAATCCCACCGGCCACGCCGCCAGCAATACGCGGATCGCGCCCATGCAGAAAGGGAGCCAGATGTTGAACAAAGGGCCTCACGTCGGGTGAGACGAGCATAGCGCAGGCCGCGGCGGCCAAGGCGATAGCAATGAGGCTGGGAGGAACCAGTCGGGGTGCGGCGATATACTTCAGATTGCTCATGAGCGAAACGACTTCAACTACAGAATCAACGCGCGGACATCGAGTCCGCAATGACACAAGAGTGTCCCCCCCGCTGACACCCAGGCCGACACCCAGGCCGGAACCGCTGAACCCCTCTCCGCTTGACTTGGCGGACGGCCGCCGCGTTCGATCCACGACGGTCCTCTGCATACGTCGCGGCGCCTCGATGGTGATGGCCGCCGACGGCCAGGTTACGCTGGGCGCCACCGTCATGAAGCACTCCGCGCGCAAGATCCGGCGGCTCTACAACGACAAGGTGCTGGCCGGTTTCGCCGGCTCCACGGCCGACGCCTTCTCGCTCTTCACCCGCTTCGAGGCCAAGCTGGAGCAGTACGGCGGCAACCTCGGCCGCTCCGCCGTCGAGCTCGCCAAGGACTGGCGCACCGACAAGCTGCTCCGCCAGCTCGAAGCCCTGCTCATCGTCGCCGACGGCAAGCAGATGTTCGTGCTCTCCGGCGACGGCGACGTCATCGAGCCCGACCCGGTCGGCGACGGCAAAGATGGCAAGGACGCGGGCATCATCGCAACCATCGGCTCCGGCGGCAACTTCGCTCTGGCCGCGGCAACCGCACTCATCGAAAACACCGAGCTCTCCGCCCGCGAGATCGTCGAACGCTCGATGAAGATCGCCGCCGACATCTGCATCTACTCCAATCAGAGCGTCATGATCGAAGAGCTGACTGCCACGGCGTAAAATGGCGTCGGAGCGCGAAATGTCTGAATCGGTGACAACTCAGCCTGGGCGTACGATCCGGAGATTCAGCAGTCATGCTGAACAGGAAGCCGAGACCATTCGGTACTGGAACCAACGTTCGATCGAAGAGAAGATGCAGGCCACTGTCGAATTGATTGAGTATGCCTACAGACAGAGAGGGATTGATGTTCATGCTCAAGGATCAAATCGATCTCTTGTCCGCCTTCAACGATCATGGGGTTGAATATCTGGTCATCGGCGGCCACGCCGTAAACGCCTACACCCAGGCCCGCTTCACAAAAGACCTTGACCTTTTCATTCACGGCAGCGAAGCCAACGGGTTGGCTGTTTACAAAGCGCTCGCCCAATTCGGCGCCCCGCTTGCGGATGTGTCTCCCTCCGATTTCTATGGAAAGCCCGATCAGTTCTTTCAGGTTGGTATTGAGCCGGATCGCATCGATATCATGCAAAGCATCCCCGGAGTTTCGTTCGAGGAGGCATGGAAGGAAGCGACCATCGGATCGATAGAGGGTTTGTCAGTGCGTTTCATATCCAGGGAACATCTCATTGCCAACAAGCTGGCCGCAGGGCGTCCGCGCGACTTAGGGGATGTCGACGAATTAAAAAAGTTTGCACGGAAGCAGTAACCCTATGGCCATCTATCTCCCCGGAACCGCCGAAGACCAGCCGCTCTCGCTTGAAGAGCTGACCCCGCGCGAGATCGTCGCCGAGCTCGACAAGTACGTCATCGGCCAGGCCGCGGCCAAGCGCGCCGTCGCCATCGCGCTGCGCAATCGCACCCGCCGCCAGAAGCTTCCGCCCGAGCTCGCCGAGGAGATCATGCCCAAGAACATCCTCATGATCGGCACAACCGGCGTGGGCAAAACCGAGATCGCGCGCCGCCTTGCCAAGCTCACCAACTCACCTTTTCTCAAGGTCGAGGCCTCGAAGTTTACTGAGGTCGGCTATGTCGGCCGCGACGTCGAATCCATCATCCGCGACCTGGTCGAGATCGGTATCGACGCGGTTCGCGAGGAGAAGCTCGAAGACATTGAAGACCGTGCCGAGCTGGCCGCCGAAGACCGCCTGCTCGATCTAATCCTGCAGCAGGGCGCCAGCCGCCCGCCCACTTCAGACAGCGATGCGAAAGCTGATCCGCCCGCACAAGAGCTCCCGCAACCCGCGCCCCACGCAGCCCCGGAGCCCAACAATCATGCATCGCTGACCGTCGTTCCCAAGAGCGACGCCGACCGCCAGCGCGAGCGCGACCGTCTTCGCCAGCAGTTCCGCGAAGGTCGTCTCGACGACCGCCTGGTCGATCTGGAGACGCGCGACCGCAACCAGCCGCAGATCGAAATTCTCTCCAACCAGCCGCCCGAGGAGATGGAGGGCAGCGGGCTGAAGGACATGCTCTCCAACCTCTTGAGCCAGCGCACGCGCAAGCGCCAGATGAAGCTCGCCGACGCCTTCGAATACCTCGTGCAGGAGGAAGAATCGCGCCTGCTCGACATGGACCAGGTCACCCGCATCGCGGTCGAGCGCGTCGAGGACTCGGGCATCGTCTTCCTCGACGAGATCGACAAGATCGCCGGGCGCGAAGGCGGCCACGGCCCCGACATCAGCCGCGAGGGCGTGCAGCGCGATATCCTTCCCATCGTCGAAGGCACCACAGTCAACACCAAGTACGGCTTCGTCGCGACCGACCACATCCTCTTCATCGCCGCCGGAGCCTTCCACGTCTCCAAGCCCAGCGACCTCATCCCGGAGTTGCAAGGCCGCTTCCCCATCCGCGTCGAGCTGCTGCCGCTCACGGTCGACGATTTTCTGCGCATCCTCACCGAGCCGCGCGCCTCGCTGGTCAAGCAATCCATCGCCCTTCTGGAAACCGAAGGCCTCAAGCTCGAGTTCGCGCCCGATGCGCTCGAAGAGATGGCGCGTTTCGCCTTCGAGGTCAACGAGACGACAGAAAACATCGGCGCCCGCCGCCTGCACACCATCATGGAAAAGGTGCTGGACGAGATCAGCTTCCAGGCCCCCGACCTCGTGAAAGCCGCGGCTGGCGAGCCCGTCGCACCCGACGCAAACTCGCTGAACAAGGCCGTCCCTCCTCTCGAGGAGCGCATGACCGACAAAGGTCCCGAGAAGGTACTTGTCATCTCCCGCGAGTACGTGCAACAGCAGGTCGCCAGCATCGTCAAGAACCAGGACCTCAGCCGCTACATCCTCTAGTGTGCCGTGATGTACCACAAGAGGTGAGTCCGCGTGACGCCGCCGCAGGATATCCTTAATCGCAGCAACCGGAGCTCTTGATGTCCCAGTCGCGCCTGCGCAAGCTGCTGATCGTCTACCTGCTGTTGCTGGTGCCGATCGGCTGGCTCGCAACCAGGTTTCAGCCCTATCAGGTGGATGGCGATGCGGTGTCCTACATGGACATCGCCGACCTGCTGCACGCGCACCATTGGGCGGGCGCGGTGGATGGCTACTGGAATCCTCTTTACCCGGCGGCGTTGGCCGTCGCGCAGATCGCCTTTCACCCCACGCGCTGGAACGAGCTCGGCGCATACTACGTCGCGAACTACGCGATCTTTCTTCTACAGATTGTCGCGATGCTGCTCTTCATCGCGGGGCTGGACCGGCTGCGCGCGCGAACCCTCGTCCCCGCTCGTGAGCCTCTGCTCTCGCGCAAAGCGCTGGCCTTCCTCGGCGTCGCTCTGGTCGTCATCGCCTCGCAGCGCGAGCTCTCCATGGGCACCATTCGTCCCGACGCCCTCCTGCAGGCGCTGATGCTCCTGGCCTTCGCCATGCTGCTTCAAGCGCTCGCAACCGAAAGCCTCGTCTATGCGCCGCTGATGGGTCTCTTCTTCGGCCTCGCCTATCTCACCAAATCCTTCGCCTTTGTCGTAGCCCTGCTAAGCATTGCTGTGATGGTGCTGTTCCAGGGATGGTTACAGCGCCGCAAACTCGCGCGTGTCGCAATCAGCGGCGTCCTCGCGATCCTGGCCTTCGCCGCGGTCGCCGGCCCCTACATCGCCGCGCTCTCCCAGCAGAAGCACCGCTTCGACTTCGGTGACTCCGGCGCGTTGAACTACGCCTGGTACTCGGCCGGCGTGGAAAAGATGCACCTAGAGCCGTGGATGAAATCGAGCTTCGGGCCAGCGACGGTAAACCTCATTCATCCGGAAAAGCAGTTGCTCGCCTCCCCCGGCATCTACAGCTATCGCGCTGAGCCCTACGGCACCTATCCCGACTGGTTCGACACCACCTTCTTCAACGAGCGCATCATCCCGCACCTTAATCCGCACGCGCTTCTGCGCCGCGATGCGCGTAATCTCGTCCTCGTCTTCCGCTACCTCTTCAATCATCCCGAGGCCTGGATTCTGCTCATCCTTCTGCTCGTCTGCGGCGCGCGGCTGCGCTTCGGAAACTGGAGGCATGAGGGGAGCTTCTGGCTGCCGATGATTCTGCTCGGCCTCGCGATGTGGGTCCTCTATGGCATCGTCAACATCGAAGAGCGTTACGTGACGCTCGCCTACCTCGTCACCGTGCTTCCTGTCTTCGCCACGCTACATGCACCCCAGATGCCCCAGAGCGTCAGCTCGGAAGAGGAAGGCCGGCAGCGTCCGTGGCTGCGCAGCGGAGCGACCGCCATGGTTGTCCTCCTCGCCTTTCTAGCCGCCGGAGAGAGCCTTCGCATCGCCTTCCAGCAACGCCGCGACGAGGCCGCACTTCCGCATCCCTGGTATAACCCACAGATCTTTGGCGCCGCCCACGGACTCGAGGCCTTGGGCGTACGGCCCGGCGATCAGGTCGCCTGCATGGGAGCCATCGCCTGTCTGAACACGGACTACTGGGCTCGCCTCGCCGGTGTACGCGTGCTGACCGAGATCTACAACCCCAGCCCGCATCTCTTCGAGCAATGGGAAGCTCTGCCCAACCGCGCTCAGGCGTATGACATCCTGAAGCGCCAGGGCGCCACCGTGCTGGTCGCGGAGTTCGATCCCGGTGTCATCAGTTCATCCGCACCCGCGGCCGCAGGCTGGGTACGCCTCGGCGAGACATCGTTCTACGCATATCCACTGAACCTCGACAGCACGCTCCCGCCCGGCGCGACCACAACCAGCACAACTCCGGCAGTACTGCCGTGGACGACGACACGAGAGGGAGGACCATGAGCGCTGGTCTTGAAACAATCGCAGCTTCATCCGAGGCTCCAGTGAATGAAGTAGAGCTGACCGTCGTGATGCCCTGCCTGAACGAGGCCGAGACCCTCGCCGTCTGCGTCGACAAGGCACTTGCCGCGCTGCGCGAGAACGGCATCGCCGGCGAGGTCGTCGTCGCCGACAACGGCTCGACCGACGGCTCGCAGGCCATTGCGCTCGAACACGGCGCACGCGTCGTTCCGGTTCCGGTACGCGGCTATGGCGCGGCGTTGAATGCAGGCATCCTCGCCGCGCGCGGCCAATACGTCCTCATGGCCGACGCCGACGACAGCTACGAATTCGCGCACATCCCGCGCTTCCTCGCCGAGCTGCGCAACGGCGCCGACCTCGTCATGGGCAACCGCTTCCGCGGAGGCATCGGCCCCAAAGCCATGCCGCCTCTGCATCGCTATCTTGGCAACCCGGTCCTCAGCTTCCTCGGGCGCGCGCTGTTTCAAGCGCCCATCGGCGACTTCCACTGCGGCATCCGCGCCTTCTCTGTCGAAGCCTATCGCCAACTCGACCTCCGCACCACCGGCATGGAGTTCGCCAGCGAGATGGTCGTCAAGTCCGCGCTGCTCGGCCAGCACATGGTCGAAGTCCCTACCACGCTCAAAAAAGATGGCCGCAGCCGTCCGCCGCACCTCAAAACCTGGCGCGATGGATGGCGTCATCTGCGCTTTCTGCTCATGTACTCGCCGCGCTGGCTGTTCCTTATCCCCGGCCTCGCGCTCATGATCGCCGGCCTCGCGTTAATGGCGTGGCTGCTGCCCGCCGAGCGCCCGCTCGGCCACGTCAATCTCGGCGTCGACACCCTCGCCTACGCCGCCGCTGCCGTTCTGCTCGGCTTCCAACTCGTCTTCTTCGGCATCGCCGCCAAGGTCTTCGCCACCACCGAAGGCCTGCTGCCCGAAGATCCCAGCTTCAACCGCTGGTTCCGCTACATCACGCTCGAAACCGGCCTCGCCGCCGGCGTTCTGCTTCTGCTCGCCGGCCTCGGCATCGCCATCTCTTCCGTCGTCTCCTGGGCGCACACCGGCTACGGCTCACTGCCGCCGGTCACGATGATGCGCCACACCCTGCCCGCCATGCTCTGCCTCATGCTCGGCACCGAAGTCTGCTTCGCCAGCTTCTTCCTCAGCCTTCTCGGTCTGCGGAGGCGATAGAGGTGGAGCTGTTCGGCGAATCCTATTCTCGCTCTTTTCCCACGCCGCATGGAATGATTGGTGTGATGGCTGACATCTATGCATCTGGAGAAATCCTTGAACTTCGCGATCTCATCATCTATCCGATTGGCAAAGAGGCGATATCCGTTGGGCCGCGAGAAGTTCTTTCAATTCGGCAGCAGGTCGAAGCAGAGGTTCGCGATATGGGCTATTTGGAGCTTAGAATTACAGCAGACAGAATCACAGGCGCCAACCCCGGCAAGCATGTGGATTTGAGGAGGAAGTTGTGAGGCAATCGATTGGCATCACGGTTCCCGAAGCGGTCCGCACAGAGGTGTTTGCCATGGCTCGACGGGGTGAATCTTACGAAACTATCTCTCGGTACATGGCCGGTGTAAAGCTAGAGAAAATACTCGCCATCCGATTACTCTCTGAAGCAGCCCACCTTCGACTTGGTGAGGCTAAGAAAATCATTCACCTTAGCCCCGCATGGAAATTTCGACGTGCATCAGATGAGGAGTTTCAAGCCGAAGCGTTGTACGCCGTCGAAACTGGCAGACCTATGCACAAAAAGCGTGTAGTTAGAGCGGAACAAGTATTAAAAGTAGGTAACCGGTAGATCGATAAATATGAAGGCCGCTCGACTGAGCGGCCTTTCGCTTAGTCCAACCAAACGCCACTACACCTTCGCCAGCTCGCCAACCCGCTTCGCCAGCATCTTCTCCAGATCTTCGAGCGCCTTCGAGAAGCCCTCGATGCCTTCCTTCAGCTTGTCGCTGGCCATCTTATTCTCCGCGTGCATCTTGTCGAAGGTCGCCTTGTCCATCGCAATCTTCTCAATCGGGTCCTTCTTCGACGACTCCGGATCGAGCTTGCGCGGCAGCACGCCCTCCGTGTCCTGCAACTCTTCCAGCAGCTTCGGTGCAATCGTCAGCAGGTCGCAGCCCGCCAGCTCCTTAATCTCGCCCGAGTTGCGGAAGCTCGCGCCCATCACCACCGTCTTGTAGCCGAACTTTTTGTAGTAGTGATAGATCTCCGTCACCGACTGCACGCCCGGATCGTTCGCCCCGTCATTGTTCCGGTTCGGCTCGTTCTTCTTGTACCAATCCAGAATGCGGCCCACGAACGGCGAAATCAGCGTCACCTTCGCCTCTGCCGACGCAATCGCCTGGTGCAGTCCGAACAGCAGCGTCATGTTGCAGTGGATGCCCTCTTTTTCGAGCACCTCCGCCGCGCGAATACCCTCCCACGTCGAAGCCAGCTTGATCAGCACGCGCTCGCGGCCGATGCCCGCCTCTTCATACTGCCGGATAATGTCGCGCGCCGTCGCAATCGATCCCTCGATGTCGTAGCTCAACCGGGCGTCGACCTCAGTCGAAACGCGCCCCGGAATAATCTCCAGAATCTTGCGGCCAAACGCCACCGAGAGGTTCTTGAACGCCGCATGCGCCACGTCTTCGTCAGAGGCCTTCTCGCCCAGCGACTCGCGCGCGTGCTCCAACACGTCGTTCACGATCGACTGGTACTCCGGCATCCCTGCCGCCGTTGCAATCAGCGACGGGTTGGTGGTCGAATCGGTCGGCTTGTACTGCTTGATGGCATTAATGTCGCCGGTATCGGACACAACGGTGGTCATCGACTTTAGCTGATCGAGCAAATTAGCCATGGCATTGACTCCAGTGAAACAAAAGTGGCGTAGCGGCAGCCCATGCACCTCTCGTCCAGTGCGCCCCTCTAGTATAGATGCGCCACCGTGCCGTCCGTTACAGAAGCCCTCTCGATCTGCGCCGGTTCAACCGCGAGCGCCCAGCAGACTCCGATACAACTCCACCGTCTGCGCCGCAATCGCTGCCCAGGAAAAATGCTCCTCGGCGCGCTTCCGTCCCTCCTCACCCATGCCCTTGGCGCGCTCAGGATCGTCCAGCAGCGTTGTGATGCGACTCGCCAGATCGCGGCTGAACTGCTCCGGCTCCGTGGGAAACCCCGTGACTGCATCCGCAGCAAACGGCACAAGATAGCCCGTATCGCCGTCCACCACCACCTCCAGAATGCCGCCCACGGCCGAGGCCACCACAGGCGCGCCGCAGGCCATCGCCTCCAGATTAATAATGCCGAACGGCTCATACACGCTCGGGCAGCAGAACACCGCGCAGTGCGAGTACAGCTCGATCGCCTCTTCCTTGGTCACCATCTGCTCGATCCACACAATGTTGTGGCCCAGCCCGCCCGGATCGCCCGTCGCAATCGAGTGGCCCTCCGGACTCTGCCCCGGCGGCGTGAAGTTCTCAACCATCGCCGGTAGACTGCCCGGAGTCCGCTTCCGCACCGCCTCCACCTTCGCCCGCATCTCCTCCGCAATCTCCGCCGTGTCCGGCGCCCCCGCGCACAGCACCACTTGCGTCCCTGGCGGCAGATACTTGATCGCGTCGACCAGATGCGTCACACCCTTCTGCCGCGTGATGCGTCCCACAAACAACACATACGGCTTCATCGGATCGACGCCGTACTTCAGCAACGCCTCCTGGTGCGGCGTGTACTGATACTGGTCGAGATCGATTCCGTTGTAGATGACGTGAATCTTCGCCGCATCGACCTCCGGATACGCCTGCAGGATGTCTGCCTTCGTCCCATTCGAGACTGCGACGATGGCATCCGCGTCCAGAATCGCCGTCCGCTCCATCCACAAGCTCAACTCATACCCCGTGCCCAGCTGCTCCGCCTTCCACGCCCGCAGCGGCTCCAACGAATGCGTCGTCAGCACAAACGGAACGGCGTAAAGCTTCTTCGCCAGAAAGCCTGCCATCGCCACATACCAGGTGTGCGTATGAATCACGTCGAGCTTCTCCAGATGAAGCTGCTCCAGCAGATTCAGGCTCAACGCCTCCAGCGCGCCCTTGAACTTCGCCTGCGTCCCGTTCGTAATCGCGTCCCAGGGCTGCTCGAAATACACCTCAAGATTCTTGCTCGCCGTCGCGTCCACCGCAGTCCGCGCAGGCTGTTTGTCGTTGGCCGGCGGCTCACCCCACGCGTGCACCTCAACCTCAATTGTCTTGGCCAGCTCGCGCGACAGATACTCCACGTGCACGCCCGCGCCTCCATAAACGTACGGCGGATACTCGCGGGTCATCAACCCAACACGCATCGGTTCCGCTCCTTCCACAACCGCTCAATCAATGACTGAGCATACATCCAGGTCAGTCGTTGAAGGCGGAGCTGCGAGAGCGTTCCAGCAAGGAAGCATCAAAACTCGAAAACTTCACGCTAAAACGGAGCTGCGGAAACCCCTCCCCAGAGATCCCCGCAGCTCCTTCCCGATGTGAAGATTCAGAAGATAACTATCTGGGCGGAGTGAGCAGAGCGACCTCCACTTTCGCATCTTTACGGGGGCCGGAGTTGGGGTTGGAAGCGTCCTCCTCCAGCTTCGCGCGGCGTTCGGCCTTGGTCTCGCGGGAGCACAGGAACTCCTCATCCCCTGCGGTGCGAACCTCGCGCAGAAAATACTGGTTGCCATAGTGGTGGAAGACGACCGCGCTATCGGCGGACGGCCTCTTCGTAGAATCTCTCAACACCATCATCGCCGCCGAATTCGAATCGCCCTTGATCCACAGAAGAATTTTCCCCTCCGTCTCGAGCGTGTACCTGCCAGCGGGCAGACGATCAGTGCCGATCTGGAACGCGAACGGGATGTTGGCGACCACGCCGTTCCTCGCCGTCTGCGCCTTGAGGGCAGGCTGAGCAAGAATAGCGGCGAAAGCAACGACGAGAGCAATACGAGCCTTGTGAGTTGTAAATGTACGCATGGCGATTTCTCCTTGGGTAGGCGGTACTTTTCGACCGCCTACACTCGATAAAGCGAAATCGCCTCGCAAAAGGGGCCACGATTTTCAAAAATATTTTTTGATCGCTCGCCGGGCGGCGCGTCAGCTGCGACAGCTCGCTACGCCAACCCGGTCGATTGCGCCTGCTCATGCGCGTGGTAGCTCGACCGCACCAGCGGTCCCGACTCTACATGCCGAAAGCCCATCGCCATCGCCTCGTGCTTCAGGAACGCAAACTCCTCCGGCGTGTAGAAACGGCTCATCGGCAGGTGATCGCGGCTCGGCCGCAGATACTGCCCAATCGTCAGAATATCCACGCGACGGTCCGCCAGATCGCGGAAGACGCCAATCAGCTCGTGCATCTCCTCGCCCATGCCCGCGATGATGCCGGTCTTCGTCACAATCGCCCCATCCGCATGCGCCGCAGACTCCTGCTTCGCCGCCTCCAAAAATCGCAAAGACCGCTCATACCGCCCGCCCGACTTCGCCACGCGATACAGCCGAGGCACCGTCTCGATATTGTGGTTCAGAATCTCCGGCCGCGCCTCGACCACCATCCGCCGAGCTTCCTCGACGCCCTGAAAGTCCGGCGTCAGCACCTCAACCCTGCACCCCGCAGCCTGCCGCCGAATCTCGGCAATCACCTTCACGAACGCCCGTGCCGCGCCCAGATTGTCGTCGTCGCGGTTCACGCTCGTGATCACCGCATGCTTCAGCCCCAGCGAAGCCACCGCATACGCCACGCGCTCCGGCTCGCTGTGGTCGATCGGGGCTGGCTTTCCCTTGGGCACCGCGCAAAACCCACACCGCCGCGTGCACAGGTTGCCGAGCATCATGAACGTCGCCGTCTTATGGTTCCAGCACTCGCCGATGTTCGGGCACTGCGCGCTCTCGCACACTGTATGCAAATTCAAATCACGCGCCAGCTTCTTCAGCGAATGAAAGGTCTCGCCCATCGGCGCCCGCGCCTTCAGCCACGCAGGCTTGGCTGCGGGCTTGCGTGGGGAGAGATCAATCTGCACCAGCGTGTCGTCTTGAAGTAGAGGAGCCATCAGCGAGTCTCAAGAGCCATCAGCGAGTCTTAAAAGCCATCAGCAACCTCCATTGTAGCTTTCAAGCCCGCGCTCCTTGTCCGGCAGCCGTCCGCGCCTGCCAAAACGCCAGGCGAAACAGCCTCACCAGCACAAACACCAGCGCCGCACCGGCAATCATCTACACTCCATCCAGCCAATGCACCGCCCATAGCGGCGCCACGCCCACCTTGTGCATCAACGCCGGCATAAAGTTCCACGTGTGGATGTGCATCGCATCCCACGGGTCCGTCACCGCGCCCGGCAGGTCGATCCCCATCGGCAGCTGCCGTCCCATCGCAAAATCCGCAATGTTCCTGAAGCGCAGCGGAATCGTCCACGCGCCATGCCCCACGTTCTCCATCTGATAAAGCTCAAGCGGCAGCCAGAACGCCAGCGACGCCACCTGGATCGCAACGCTGACCGCCACAACCCCCAGCCCACAGCTCCACAGCACGCGCCCCAGCTCGCGGCGATATCGAACCAGCAGTGCAACCGCCAGCAAGGCCGCCATCTCCACCGCGCTTGAGATGTATCTGTCGCCCCACGCCGAGTCGCCCGCCCACGTGAAGTACCGCGCATACAGCACCATGTACATCGCCAGCAGCGTCAGCGATGCCACCGCAAACGCCCGCAGCTGCGGCCCCAATCGCTTCCACAACACCACCGTCAGCAGCAGCGCCAGCGGAAACAGCGGATCGAAGACAAAGATCGACTTCTGCGGAGAAAACAGCGGCCCCAGAATCCCTGAGTAGATGCCTCCCTGAAAGAAGTGCCCGCTGAACGGAAAGTTCGCCGGCAAACTCGGATCCCACCGCCGCTGCTCCTGCGCCTGCAGGCGCATGTACGTATTCGTCCACGAGCCGAAACGAACGAACTGATAGAGCCGGTCCAGAAACAGAAACACCGCATACACAGGAACCGTCGTCTTCAGATACGTGAGACACGTGTCGGCTGCCCGTCTCTTCCGCAACTCCGTGCGATCCCGCGAAAAGATCCCCACCAGCACCAGAAACCACGCAACCGCAATGATATCCAGCGCCGTTGTCAGCCGCGTCAGCAGATTCAACCCCAGCGCACCCGCGCCCAGCAGCAGCGATCGCCGGTCGCCGGTTCGCAGCCACCTGTACTGCAACCCCAGCCCGGTCAGCGTCAGCAGAAAGATGTAGTTATTCTCCTGCATGTTCTGCGCGTAATGCAGATGCGTCGTTCCGCACAGCAGCGCCAGCGTTCCCGCAATCGACTCGCCCAGCGAAAACCCGAGCAGCCCCAGAAAGCGAAACGCCACCAGCGCCGTTAGCACATTCAAGAGAACGTTCGTGCTCACACTGACCGCAATGTCTCGAATCGATGGCGTCGCTCGACTCCGCACGTAATGACGCCAGATCGAAAGATGACTCGCCGCCGTGCCCATCACATCCGCCGGCAGCATCAGCAGCGACTGCCCGACACCGTACCACGCATAGAGCGCGCCATGCCGCCCATGGATGCCAAAGTCCGGATAGTCGTCCCGCAGCACCTGCGGCTCACCGGTCCACAGCGAGTGCGTCACCTGCAGCCGGCGCGCTGTGTCCGCCGTTCCCATCTCGCCCGACTGAATCAGAAACGTGAACAGCGCCGTCGCCAGCAGCAGAAGCGAGACCGGATTGGACCACAGCCGGCGAATCACTTCAGCCCCCCGCATCTTATCGCAGCCGTTCGCGGACCTCAGTGCGCCCGAGATATAGGAAGAATAGCAGTGCGAATAAACCTTGAATGAGATAGGGCGCAACATGCGTACGATGGAAGACGTAGAAGCATCCGGCGGCCATCAACAAGCATCCCGCGCTAACAAGTGCCCATCCCCAGCGCCGCAGCTGCAGCAGCCCGAAGACGCCGATGACAACTAGCGTGCTGATTCCGAGGATGCTGTAACGGGTGGCCGATGGTATGGCAGTCGCGTGAATCATTTTGAAAGCGGTGTACATGGAGATGAACAACATGTATATGCCTATGGCGGCCATGCCGGGCAGCATCCCCCGCGCCTCGCCCGCGGGCACGCCCGGCAGATGCCGCTTGAAAAAACCGCGGTCTTCAGCGGGTTTCGCCTTCGGGTTTTCAAAGCGGGATTTCGGTTTATCGGCCATAGCCTCTCGAAGCTTGTCGTTCAAAGCGTGTGCAGGTAGGCGAGCAGGTCGTCCACGTCCTGCGGATCCATGTCAGGCTGCGCAGGCATCAGCGCGTGTCCGTGCAGAACCGTCGCCGTCACGCGCTCGTCGTTGGCCGGTGCGCCGCTCTGCAGGTACTGCTTCTTGAACACGCCGCGCAGCGAAGGTCCATGCAGCGACCCCTCCACGCGATCGTAATGACACTGCCCGCAGTGCGCCTCATAGACCGCATGTCCGCGCGCCTGCTGCGCATTCAACTGGTCCAGCGGCGTTGGCGGCGGCAGGCTGTGACATCCTGCAAGCAACACCGCAGCCGCCGGCAAAACAAGAGCACACATCCGCGAGAATCGCTCCGGCGCAAAAGCCATCGTCTACTGCGCCGTATCCTTGAAGACCTGCTCCGCGTAGAAGTTGCGCACCTTCGCTTCATTGTGCAGGATCTCGAAGTACGCGCTCTTCAGCAGTTGCGAGCGGCTCTCATGAAGCTGTTGCCGGATCGCCTGCTGCACGCGCGGATCGCTCAGCTCGCGCTGCCCCGCAGGCTCTTTGCTGAGCAACTTGTAGATGGCATAACCCGCCGGCTTCTTCGTCTGCGCATCCAGCAGCGGAAGGATCTCCGTCGTCTCGCCCGGCTTCAGCTTCATAAGCGAGGCGAAGGTCTGCGCATCGGTTGCGCCCTTCATCTGCGACTCGGAGACGAAGCCCATGTCCCCGCCGCCCGGCGCCGTGCTGGGGTTCTCGGAGAACTGTATCGCGATCGCGCCGAAGTCCTCGCCCGCATCGATGCGGTTCTTCAGCGCCTGAATCTTCTTGTGCGCGTCCGCGTCGCCGGACGCCTTGTTGCCTTGCAGATTGTTCACCTGGCTGGCGCCCTGGTCCGTCACCTGGATCTGCGCCAGGTGATACTGCGTCTCGATCAGGTTGTACTCGGCCTTATGCGCGTTGTAGTAGCTGCTGACATCGGCATCGGTAATGGTGATCTTGGAGTTGATCTCTTTGTTCAGCAGTTTGTCGATGGTCAGGCTCCGCCGAACCGCACGGCGAAGACCATCCGCCGTCTGCCCATTGGCCTGCAGCCTCTTCTGAAACTGATCTTCGGTATAGGGCGCCTTCAACTCCGTGATCTTCGCATCGACCTCGGCATCCGTAGCCGTAAGGTTCAGCTTGGCGGCCCGTTGCTCGATAATCTCCCCGGTAATCAACTCGTGCAGGATATTCAGCCGAAGGGAAGCCGCCTGGTCCGCCGTAGGCGTCTGCGCCTGCGGATTGTTGGCCAGTTGCGCATCATAGGCTTTGTCGAGATCGGTACGCAGAATTGGATGTCCGTTCACCGTAGCGACGACGCCATTCTGCCGCACCTGATGGCAACCGGTAAGCACACACAACGACGCGGCGAGAAAAATAGCAGAGAGACGAACTGATTTCAGCATGGAGAGGTCCTGGCCTGCGATGTTGGGCAAGCCGTCCGTTCAGTTTACAGGAACAGAATCAGGCTGGGCAGCAGGGTTAGTGCGGCCCAGCTTATCGCAAATCCAGCCAACCGGTCGAATCTTACAGCTTGGCCAGCTCCACCACCCGGACGCTGGTAATCGCCTCAACCCGCCGCAGCGCCTCCACCGCGCCTTGCAGCGCACCCTCAGCCCCCGCCGGAATATCCAGCTGCACCACCGCCAGCGCCTGGCCCTCCCGTGTTCCGCTGGTCCCGCTGGTCCCGCTGCTGCGCGGCCCACCCGCCCGGCTCCGCCCCAGCGCAAAGTTCGCGATGTTCAGCCCCGCCTCGCCGAGGATCGTTCCCACCCGCCCGATCACGCCCGGCACGTCCCGGTTGCGAATGATGACCAGCGTCCCCGCCAGCTCCGCCTCAATATCGATGCCGTCATAGCTGAGCAGACGCGGCGAGTGCCCATGCAGCACCGTCGCCAGCCCCGTCCACTCGCCGCTGTCCGGCCCAGCCTTTGAGCCAGTCCCGCCGTCGGCACTCTTGCGAACCCCGTCTTTGCGAGCCCAGTGCAGCGACACCCGCAGCGTCGCGCCCGTGCCGCCCGACACGTGCTCGCGCTTGTCCTCCTGCACCCGGATGCCGCGCTCCTCCGCCGCCGCCGGCGCATTGATGCGGTTGATCCCCTCCACGCCATGCAGCACGCCCGCGATCGCCGCATTGCGGATCAGGTCGGTCTTCAACTGCGCCAGCCGTCCGTTGTAGGTCAGCGAAATGCTCTCCACGCTACCCAGCCCCTCGTCCACGTGCGAGCCCGCCTCAGCGCCCGCGGCGGCTTGATGGCCCAGCAGCTGCCCCAGCCTTGCCGCCATCTCGATATACGGCGACACCTCCGCATACTCCTCCTCGCTCAGCGAAGCCACATTCACCGCGTTCTGCACCACGCCCAGCTTCAGATAATCGCGCACCTGGTTGGCCAGCTGAATCCCGATCGCCTCCTGCGCCTCATCGGTCGAGCCCGCCACATGCGGACTCAGCAGCACATTCTCCAGCTCGAAGTAGGGCGAATCCTTCAGCGGCTCCTTGCGAAACACATCCAGCGCCGCGCCCGCCACCTTGCCCGACTTCAGCGCCTCCACCAGCGCCTCGTCGACAATCAGCTCGCCGCGCGCGCAGTTGATAATGCGCACACCCTGCTTCATCACCGCCAGCGAATGCTTGTTGATCAGGCCCTCGGTCTGCGGCGTCAAGCCAACGTGCAGCGAAAGATAATCGCTGGCTGAAAAAACCTCATCGATCGGCGCCAGCATCACGCCATTCTCGCGCGCAATCACCGGCGCCACAAACGGATCGTAGCCCAGCAGATTCATCCCAAACGCCTTCGCCCGCCGCGCCACCTCCAGCCCAATCCGCCCCAGCCCGACGATGCCCAGCGTCTTTCCGCGCAGCTCCGATCCCTGCAGCGACTTCTTCTCCCACTTGCCCGCGTGCATCCCCGCATTCGCCCGCGGAACCGCGCGCGCCATCGCAATCATCAGCCCCAGCGTCAGCTCCGCCACGGCCACCGCATTCGCGCCCGGCGTATTCATCACCACGATGCCGCGCCGCGTAGCCTCGTCGGCGTCGATGTTGTCTACACCCACGCCCGCGCGCCCAATAATGCGCAGCTTCGGCGCCTGCGCCAGCAGCGTCGCATCGGCCTGCACCGCCGAGCGCACGATCAGCGCATCCGCGTCGGCCAGCTCGGCATGCAGTCCGCCCGGCGCGATCTTGTCGGCGGTAACAACGTTCCAGCCGGATTCTTTTTGGAAGATGGCGACGGTGGCGGGCGAAACCTTTTCAGCAAGAACGATCTTCAAAGCAGCTCCACAGAGTGAGATGAACGCAAAATAAATATCTCTTTCAGTGTAGCCGCTGCTGCCGCAGCAGGAAAACCTGCCGCCACATTAAGCCGCTAACTCTTTACACAACCGAAGTTTTTCGATCGCCGTCTACTTCTTCGCCTCAGCTTTAGGAGTGACCGTTGCCGCCGAAGCGGTCGGCACAGCCGCCGGCTCAACATACGGCGGCGGAGGCGTCACACCTTCCGCGCGCAGTGCATCGTCGATCTCGCCGAACACGAAGTCCAGTGGCACCGCGCCATCGATCTTGTCGCCATTGATAAACAGCGTCGGCGTCGAATCGATGCCCAGCCCATCGCCAATCTTTTTGGACGCTTCAATCGCGGCGGTGTCCTGCTTCGTAAGACACGCCTCCAGCTTCGGCATGTCGGCCTTCTCGTTCTTTCCCTGCTCCCGCGTCAGCCCGTCCAGTTGTTGCTCCGCGCGCGCCAGCGTCTTGTCCGCCTTCGCATCCTTCGGGTCGGCGCCCACGTCGGACGCGTGCGCGTGAATGTAGTCGACAAGATTCCAATACCCCTGCGGCGACTGTGCGCCCATGCAATTCACATCCACCGCCGCATGCATCGCCCACGGATGCTGATCCAGCGGAAAGTCCTTGTACACGAACCGCACCTTGTCGCCATAACGCTTGGTCAGCGCCGGGAACAGGCTCTCATGCATCCGCGCGCAGAACGGGCACTCCAGGTCGTCGAAGCCCACAATCAGCACCGGCGCCGTCGCCGGCCCTCCACGCGCCGGCCGGCCCTCCGCCGAAACCATGTTGCGCGGATCGGCCGAGATATCGAACTTGCTGAACTGCGCCAGCGTCTTGCCGTCGGTCGAAAGCAGAAAATTCACCGGCCGCGAAACTTTGCCGTCGGCCGAGAAGTTCACCGACACGTTGTCAAAGCCCGGAACATCCGACGGCATCCGCGGACCGACGTTCACACTCGATCCCGGCGGCAGATTCGCCTTCTGCCGCAGCAGCACCTCAATGCGGTGCTGCTCCGCGGGCGAAAGCGGACGTCCCTGCGTGGCAGAGGCGCTCTGTTCGGTCGCAGCCGCCTGCTTAGCCGCAGGGGTCTGGGCATGGCAGCCGATTGTGACGAACGTCAGAGCAAGGAGGGCGAGGGAAGACTGAGAGAACCGCACACATCGATTATCGCAGTTTGGAAGGCCAGCGTCTCCACTCGGGCGTATCGACATATTCTCTCGACGAGACCGCATTCTTTTGGGAAAATCCAAGGAAGCCTTCAGATTTGTCATTCTCTTCAGAATTGTCATCCTGACCCTGAGCGAAGCCGAAGGGAAAGGACCTGCTTCCTGTCCGGAGCGCCACGAATCTGACTTCACTCTTCTAGCCACATTTAGGCCGGGTACCCCATATCTCGCCTCTGAGATGTGGATTCTCAGGGCCCCGCCGGCTACTCCCTACTTCCTACTCCCTGCTCCCTGCTCCCTGCTCCCTGCTCCCTGCTCCCTAAAATATCCGCTCCGACCGCCGCAGATTCCCCGCTCCGCCAATATTCGCCAGCGTAAAGCTGAAGCGCTCCACGCCCTCATTGCGCACCGAGCCCAGCTCATACTTGCGATACTCCACCGTCAGTCCGCAGCAGTTCCAGTTGTAGCTCGCCTGCACGCTGCCGTACTGCAAACTCTTGAGCCTCAGGTCGATGCCCGCATTCCCCGCCACTGAGAGCCCCGGCTTGTTCGGCATGCCATAACCCAGCAGCACGCGCATCTGCGAGAAGTTCGAGATGGATGACCCGGTCAATGAATTGGTGTCGATGTCCTCCGTGAAGAACCGCCCCGGAGCCTTCAGCAGCGCATAGGACAGGCCGCCGAACATCGAACCCGCATGCGCGTCCAGGAAGATGTTCGAGCTGGTGAACTTCTTCGCGCCGGTGTCGAGGTCGAAGTCCCACTCCGCATCCGTGTGGTCCGACGTGCGAAAGCGCATGCGCGAGATCAGCGGTGAGATGCTGCGCGGCTCGGTCAAAAACGCAATGCCCGAGAGCGATAGCGTCGTATCGAAGATGTTCCGCCGCGCGTCGATCACCGCGCCGCCGAAGCTCGGATCGAAGAAGTGGCGCTGCGTCAGCCGCCAGCTGAACCACTCCTGCTGCGGCGGAGTCGCGGTCTCAGGAGCGCACAGATCCGCCCGCCGGGCATGCGTGCGTATAGGCGCGTCCGGAGCCGTCGCCGAAGCGTCCGGAATTCCATTCGCATCCGTTCCCGTCTGCGCATCGGGCTCCAGCACATCCGGCAGCGAGCTCTCGCCCGCCAGCCCATTCGCCTCGGCAGCATTCGTTCCAAACACACTCGCAGCCGGC
>DATCFM010000040.1:0-5135 GCA_036509515.1 Acidobacteriaceae bacterium | reverse complement strand
GATCAGGCACGCATTCCGGAGTTTCAGCGCAATGACTTCGGCGCCTCGCTGGGAGGGCCGCTGCGGCAGAACAAACTTTTCCTGTTTGGCAACTATGAAGGCTACCGGCAGAGTCTTGGGCTTTCGGATGTGACGCTGGTGCCTGACGACACGTCGCGCGCGGCTGCGGCGGATGCAGTGAAGTCGCTGCTGAACCTGTGGCCGGTCGCGAATGGGCCGGAGCTGCTGGACGCAAAGGGCAACGCAACGGGGATTGCGGAGGCGTTTTCTTCGCCGACGCAGCGCATCCGCGAAGACTTCGGCACTACGCGTTTCGATGCGAACCTCACGACGAACGATCTGCTCTTTGCGGTCTACACGGTTGATGATTCGACGGCGCATACGCCGACGCAAAATCCATACTCGCTGATCGATGAGAGCTTGCGCGAGCAGGTGGCGAGCGTGCAGGAGCAGCATGTCTTTTCGCCGCGCCTACTGAACACGGCGCGCTTTGGATATTCGCGCGCGAGCTACTACTTCCTCGGCTCGGTTCCCGCGGATATCCAGGCGGAGACGACAAGCTTCGTTCAGGGCAAGCCGACGGGCGCGGTGGTGATTGCGGGCTCAACCGCTTCGAACGGAAGCTCGCAGATTACGACTGCGGGCGCGAACGTGGGGTCGAACAACGCCATCACACGCAACCTCTTCACGCTAGACGATCATATCTTCTGGTCGCTGGGCCATCATCAGATCGAGGCAGGCGTCTGGCTGCAGCGCTTGCAGTCCAACGACAACCTCGCGCAGAACCAGTACGGGCAGGCGTCGTTTGCTTCGTTGCAAACTTTTCTGGCGGGCAATATCAAGACGTTTACGGTTGTTCCCTCGCCCACTGAGCTGGGCTGGCGCACACTGTTCGCCGATGCTTATCTGGAAGACACATTTCATGTGAGCTCGCGATTGGAGGTGCGCGCGGGCATTCGCACGGAGTCGACGACGGGATGGAATGAGTCGCAGGGACGCGCGGGCGTATATCGGTTTGCAGAGGGTGTGATCGACAGCACACCGACCGTAGGGTCGAGCGCGCTGACTGACAACCGCGCGGTCTTTCTGCCGGAGCCGCGGATTGGCCTGGCGTGGGACGTGTTTGGCAATGGAAAGACGAGCGTGCGCGCGTCGGCGGGCCTGCATCATTCCTTGCTGGATGCGTTGGATTATCGTCTCGATCAGGCGGCACCATTCAACACAACGCTGGCATATTCGGGCACTACTGTTGCTGACCCTGTCAGCGGCACGGGTGCGATTTCGCCCTCGACGGTGCAGACTGACATCGCCACACCTGCGCTGGTGTCGTATAACCTGCGCGTGGAGCGCCAGCTTGCGCCGGCGACGGTGATCTCGGTCGGGTATCTCGGGTCGCACAGCTATCACCAGATCCTTTCGGCCGATCTGAATGAGCCTGCGTTTGTGGTTGAGCCGAACGGAACGATCTACTATCCGTCGACGACGAGACCGAATCCGACGTTTGCGAATACGACCTCATGGATCTCCGGCGGCGACGGCAATTACAACGCGCTGGTCGTCGACTTCCGGCACGCGCTGGCGCATGGCGTGCAGTTCCGCGCGAACTATACGTGGTCGAAGAACCTGGACAATGGATCGGCGTGGAACACGTCGGTGTCTGCGAATACACCTGCGTACACCTCGGTGCCGTCTCTGCCGCGAATTGATTATGGGCCGGCGGCGACGGATGTGCGGCACGTTGCGGCCTTCAATGGTTCATGGGATTTGCCGGTTGGAAAAGGGCACGCGTTGTTCGCGAATGCTGGATCGCAGGTGGGGCGGACGATCTCGGGTTGGACGCTGGCGACGATTGCGAACGTGCAGACGGGTTTTCCGTTCAGCCCGCAGCTCGGCTATAACCCGACCGGATCGGGCGACTCGCGTAACCCCGTGCGACCAGATGTGAACCGATCGTTCGGAGGTTCGCTCTACACGCAGGGAAGCACGGCGAAACGGGCTGCGCAGTTCTTCAATCCGAATGCGTTCTCCGCGCCCGACTATGGGACCGTCGGCGACCTTGGCCGAGATACTCTTACCGGGCCAGGTCACACGGATTGGGATCTCTCGCTGCTGAAGGCGACCGCGATTACCGAGGTGGCGCGCTTGCAGTTTCGTGCGGAGTTCTTCAACGTGCTGAACCACACGAACCTGCAGACGCCGAATGAGGTGGTGTACTCGAGCGGGCCGACGCAGGGCTCGACGGCGAGCCGGAGTGCGGCGGCGGTGCAGAGTCCAACCGCGGGCGTTGTGACGGCAACGGCAGGCACGAGCCGGCAGATCCAGTTGAGCGTGAAACTGCTGTTCTGATCTGCCGCTCTGGGCGGCTGTTCTGGTTAATGGGGCGTGGAGCTGTTGTTGGACCCGTTCGGCACGCGCGCGAAGTCGATGAAGGCGCGTGCCGGGTCGGTGTGCAGCAGCTTCACGCTTACGCGGTCGCCTACATCGAGGCCCTCGAAGTTCTGGATGACGCGGCCTTCGAAGGGCGGATCGATGACGCGCGCGTAGACGCCTTTGTCGCTGGCACCGGTGACGACGGCGCGGAAGATCTCGCCGATGCGGTGCGCCATCGCAACCGCTGCGACGCGCTTCTGCATGTTGCGCTCGATCTTGCGCAGCGCTTTGTCGGCTTCATTGCAGTGCGTGGCGATGGCGGCGAGATCGTCGTCCTTGTAGGGCGGGGGAGCGTTGTCGATCATGGCATGCAGGATGCGCTGCGTGACGATATCGGGAAATCGGCGGTTAGGCGCGGTGGAGTGCGTGTAGTCGCGCGCGGCGAGACCGAAGTGGCCGGTGGGGTCGTCGTCGGGGCGCATCAGCATGTACTCGCCGGGACCCATCAGCTTGATGGCAGCGACGGCGAGATCGGGGTAGTGATCGGGATCGGTGCTGCGTTGTTGCTTCAGAAAGAGGTTGAGCGCTTGTGAATCAGGATTGGCCGGCAACTCCCAGTTGTGCTGAGCGGCGAGCGTGACGATGCGATCCCAGCGCTGCGGCACGCGCACGACGCGCTGCAGGCCGGAGCGTCCGTCACGACGCAGCGTGCGCGCCATCACGCCGTTCGCCGCGACCATCAGGTCTTCGATCAGGTTCATCGCGCGGTTCTGCGTCACATCATGCACGCTGATGACGCGCCCGTCGACGACGACCGGCTCGGCTTCGGCGCGATGGAATTCGAGCGCGCCGTTTTGTACACGCGCCTTGCGGAGAGTCTCGGCTGCCTCGTCCTGCAGGCGAAGCTGCTCGGCCAGATTCTCGGCGAACGTGGCACCGGCGTCGCTGCCTCCGAAGACGGCGTCGCCAAATTGTTCGGCCTGGCGCGCGCTGTCGGAGCGCAACTGCCTGATCACCCCGGCGTTGTCAGCCTCCTGATCGGGCGCGCTGGCGGTGGCTTCCAGCCACGGGCCTACGCGCGAGTAGGCAAGCTGCGCGCGGTTACGCACCCAGGCGCGCGAGATCTGCTCGTCGCTCATCTGTCCGTTCGCGGCTACGGTGAAGCTCACCATCACCGCCATGCGATCGCCGTTCTCGTTCAGCGAGGTCATGCCGGTGGAGAGCTCGAGCGGAAGCATGGGGAAGTTTTTTACGGCCGTGTAGATGGTCTGGGTCTGCGCGCGGGCGTGCTCGTCGATGGGCGAGTCCTTCGCGACCGCGCTCGCTACGTCGCCGATGGCAACGTGGAGACGGATGCCATCGGCGACGCGCTCGGCAACTTCGATCTGGTCGAGATCGCGGGAGGTGTCGTTGTCGATGGAGGACCAGGCGAGGTTGCGCAGGTCGGGGAGGCCGTCGGCCGACGTTGTTTTAGATAGTTGATTGTTGAGCTCTGTCTCAATCGTCTTTACCTGCTCGGCGACGCCGGGGCCGAACTCGGGGCGGAAGCCGGCCTCGCGCATCTCGTCGAGCGCGGCCTGGGCGAGATCGAAATGGTCGGGAGAGACCCATGCATGATGATTGCCCGGATGGGCGTGCGGCTGCGCGGGCGCCTGCATGGGACCGGTTTCGCTCGCATCCTGTTGATCGGCTTGGCTGTGCTGGAGGTGGTCTGGATGCGAATGGCTATGGTGATTCGACATGCCCCGCAGCCTACCATGCGGAGAGCCCTTTTGCGGCGAACAGGGCTTTGCGTAGCCGAGTGTGCGATGGATAATAGTGCCATGGTTCGTCCGTGCTTTCTCGTCATCGATCGTGAACACTCAGGCAGCATTTCGACCCGCAAGCTGGTCATTGAGACCGCGAAGTTCAACGTTGTGACCGCATACAGCGGTCAGGAGGCTTTGGACACCTTCGCCCTCTTTCCGGCGATCAACGGCGTGGTTCTGGATTCCAACCTGCAGGATGTTCAATGCAGCGAAGTGATAGCCAAGCTGAAGGCGCGCGCGCCGGGATTGCCGGTGATTGTGGTGCGCGGCCCCGGTGGAGAAGACTGCAGGGGTGCGGACCACTACCTGGATTCATTTCAGCCTGCTCGATTGCTGGAACTGCTCGAGAAGCTTCAGCCTCATGCAATGGATGTAATCGAGAAGCGGAATGAGGCGCTGAGCCGCGAAGGTGAATGAAGTACGCGCGCTTATTGCAAGCCGAGCAATGGCTGGATGTGGTAGTCGAATATCGCCCGCCAACTGCAAGGGCTTCTGGAAAGAGCTAGCATTATGACAGCTATGCCGATCAAGTCGCCCGCGCCGCAGCCATCCATCAAGCCCGATTCACAACCTTCGTCCGAACTATCGTCGCCTAACTCCCGCGAGAGTGTCTTCGACATCTTTCGCCGCTGGGGATACTTGCAGGCGTCGCTCGATCCGCTGGGGCAGTATCTGCCGCCGGAGCCGTTTCCGACGCCGGCGCCGGACGGGCCGCAGGCGGAGGAGGCGCGCCGCTACTACTGCGGAACGATTGGCGCGGAGTTCATGCACATTCCCTCGCCGGAGAAGCGCGCCTGGATTCAGGAGCGGCTGGAGCGTGCGCCGGAACCGGTCGATACGCCTCGCATTCTTAGCGGTCTGATTCGCGCAGACCTGTTTGAGCAGGTGATTCAGCAGCGATATCTGGGGACGAAGCGATTTTCGCTGGAAGGCTTGACCGTGCTGATTCCGTTTCTC
>DATCFM010000039.1:0-9257 GCA_036509515.1 Acidobacteriaceae bacterium | reverse complement strand
CCCCCCCCCCGTCGCGCTCACATGCCCCGAAACCGTATGCAGCGACCTCAGGTCCATCATGAACACCACATCGTCGCGCTCCTCGCCCGACTTCAGCGTGATCGTCTGCGCCTCACTCCGCCGCACCTTTCCCGGCGCATACATTGTGATATTCGAGAACCGCTCCCCAAACCCCGCGCTCACCGCCTCTGCCGAAGGCGTCATCACCGACGCCCTCACCCAATAGCTTCCCGGCGCCAGCCCCGTCAGCCGGAAGACGCCGCGATCGTCGCTCGTCCCGATCTCACCCCGCGCCACTCCGCCCCCAAGCTGCAGCGACAGCCGCATTAGATCCGTCTGTCCACCGGCCTCCGCAGACTGCATCGTCGTCGACATCGCGCCCACGCTCACCCCGGCCGCCGGGCTGCCGTCATCCCACTGCAACTTCCCCGAGATCACGCCCCCGCGGTCGATCGTGAGATTCACCGCCGCGGCGCCGTTCTCCGCCACATGCACCTGCGGCAACTGCCGCAGCAGATCGTCGGTCGTCGCGCCCGCTGAAAGCCTCGTCGCAGCCTCCGCCACCGTCGAGGCATACCCAGTGGCTGAAGCCACCGCGTAGTAATCGCCCGGCTCCGCCTCCATCGTAAAGTTCCCATCCAGGTCCGTCCGCCCTGCAGCCCGCTGCCCGAACCCCCTCCGCCGCGAGCCGCCCGAAGCCTCCTCAACACTGATCAGCACCACCGTCGCAAACCGCGCCGGCTGCTGGTTATCCGAGCACGTCACATGCCCCGTCACCGTCGCCATCGTCCGCTGAGCGCCCGGCTGCGGCACCGCAAGCTGCACCAGCGGAGCCTGTTGGGCCCACACCGCCCCTCCGCCCAGCAGGCCAGCCCCAACCAGCAACCACGCCCGAAGCACACCTCGCATGCTCTCTCCCGTCTCGGCCGCCCAAAATATCCGCTCATCCCATGAGACGTGCATCAACCCCCGAAGGCTGCGATCCAGTACAGAATCCTCGACGAGACACCCCGGTTTTGCTCTTGTTTTTTTAGTTGTCATCCTGAGCGCACCGGGGTCCCCGGCGAGCGCTTTTGCTCGCGGGGGTGGAAGCGAAGGACCCGCTTGTCCGGCTCTAATGCTCCGCAGGCGCAGGCGGCGGCGCCACCAGCCCCCCAAGAATCCCGCCCAGGTCGGCCCCCTGTCGCACCGTCTTCGATGCCGTCAGCTCCACGTTCTGCCCCGTCACATCCTCGTCCGCCACCATTACCTGCAGCCTGCCCTCTTCATAGCTCCGCACCGTGTCGCCGGAGGAAAAGCTCAGCACCCCCTTCGCTCCCTTGCTCGAGGGAACCGTATCTCCGCCGCCCGAAACCGTCAGCCTGTACGCGCCCGGCGGAACGAAGCTCACCGTAAAGTTGCCATCGTCATCAACAGTCGTCGTGCGCGAAAAATCCTTGTCCTGCGTATCCGTCACCGTCACAATCCCCGAGTTGATGCCATGGTGGTCCTCCGCCGATGTGATGCGCCCGCTGATCGAATGCAGGCCAGTCAGATTGATCGCTACATCCTCGCCTTCAAAATCCTGCCCCGCCGTCAGCGTAAGCGCCTTCGCCTCCGCTCGATGGAACGCCGCCGGCGCATAGACTTCCAGCGGCTTTTCTCCGATCATCCGGCTGAAGTTCATCTTTCCCTGCTTCATCGAGAACTGCGCGCGCGTCTGCAACATCGTCTTGACGAAGTAATCCCCGGGCGCAAGCCCCGCGATCCGGTAGCGTCCCAGATCGTCGGTGATCCCCGTAAGCCCTCCGCCCCCGCCCACGCTGCTCATCACCACCATCGAAAACTGCGGCGGCAGCGCCTTCTCGTCCTTGACCGCGACGACCGTCACCATCGCGCGCGTCACCGGCGACCCATCCTCCCACAGCACCCGTCCCGAAATTGCCGCTCCTCGATCGAGCGAGATATCCGCCTGCGTCGTGCGGTCCGCCGTCACATGCACCATCGGCACGCCCGGCAGTGGCTTATGCGGATCGGCTCCAGCCTCGAACGCCGCCTGCACAAGATTCCTCGGCTGCTCATATCCCGGCACCGACGCGAAGACGTAGTAATCGCCGGGCGTCACATCGTTCACCGTAAAGCTGCCATCCACTTCAGTCTGCGTCTGCACCATGTTAGTGCCGTTTATTCCCGTCACGGCCATCAGCGCAAGCTGCTGTGGATCGCTGCCGTCTCCCGGCGTCGGCGCCGCCGTAACTGAAGCTGGCACGCCAAACAGCATCACCTGCGCAAACCGCGCCGGCCGCTGCGTATCGCTGCAAGTCACATGGCCCGTCACCGTTCCCGTCCCCGGCGCTGAAGGCGTCTGCGCCCTAACAGCAAGTGCGAGGCTAACCAAAACCATCAGGGACAGGCCACGTATCTTCGCAATCGACATGGCCCAAGTATCCCCGCGCCTGTCCCGCGAAGCAATGAAAATCGCAAACCGGAAAACTCCCCTGGGTGCCCCATTCATGACGACGGTTTCATCGTCGTCATGGGTGGGTTCACTTACCGCGATGCCGCCAGCTCGTCCCGCACTCTCTGCATCGTCTCCAGATAAAACGCCAGGTTATGAATCGAGTTCAGTGTCGCTCCCAGCGGCTCGCCGCTCGCAAACAAATGCCGCAGATAAGCCCGCGAGTATCGCCTGCACGTAGGACACCCACACCCCGCATCGATCGGCCCCGCATCCTCCGCCATATCCTTGCGCTTGATATTCAGCCGCACCACCGCACTCGCGCGGTCGCTCGGATCCTCCCGCACAAACAGCAGCCCATGCCGTCCCGCACGTGTCGGCAGCACGCAGTCCATCATGTCCACGCCCATCCACGCATACTCTTCAATCTCGTCCGGATACCCCACTCCCATCACATACCGCGGCTTGTCCTTCGGCAGATATTCGAGCGTCCGCGCAATCATCTCCCGCGTCACCTCGCGAGGCTCGCCCACCGCCAGCCCCCCAATCGCATATCCGGGAAAGTCCATCTCCACCAGCCGCTCCGCACTCTCCCTTCGCAGGTCCGCATACATCCCGCCCTGCACAATCCCAAACAGCGCCTGATGCTTCCCACGAAACTGCTCCGCCTCATACCCCCGCGCAAACTCAGTCTCCGTCTTTCCTGCTTCCTGCTTCGTGCTTCCTGCTCCCTCTGTCCATGGCACCTCCTCCCGATGCTCAACCCAATACCGCCGCGACCGCTCCGCCCACGCATGCGTCAGGGCCATCGAATCCCTTGTCCGCTCCCAGCTCGCCGGCGTCTCCACGCACTCGTCGAAGCTCATCATGATGTCCGCGCCCAGCGCAATCTGCACCGCCATCGAGTGCTCCGGCGAGAAAAAATGTTTACTCCCATCCAGGTGCGACTGGAACTCCACGCCCTCCGCCGTAATCTTCCGCAGCTTGGCCAGCGAAAAGACCTGAAATCCACCCGAGTCAGTCAGCATCGGCCGCGACCAGCTCATGAACCGGTGCACCCCACCCAGCCCCCGAATCAGCTCATGCCCCGGCCGCAGATAAAGATGATAGGTGTTGGCAAGAATAATCTCCGCCCCAGCCGCATCCCCACTGGACCCTGGGCCCTGGGACCTAAACCCGGGGTCCCCAGCGAGCCTGCTCGCTGGGGTGGTGATCCCTAGCCTCTCCAGCACTCCCTGCTCGACAGCCTTCACCGTCGCCGCCGTGCCCACCGGCATAAACACCGGCGTCTGCACCACCCCATGCGGCAGCGCAAGCTCCCCCCGCCGGCCGCCCGGCTCCTTCGTTTGAATGACGTTGAACCTGAGCGACATCGCCCTTCAATTCTAGGGCTTCGCTTACTCCGGCTGCTTCAGCGGTGCCGGCAAAGGCTGCAGCGTCTGCGGCACAGGCTGCAGATCCTTCAGCGTCTGCGGCAGAGGCTTCAGATTCTTCAACTCCTTCTGCAAATTTTCCATTTGCTTCTGGTCCAGCGGATGAAGCTGCTTCTGAAACTCCTTCATCTGCTCCTGCATCTTCGGCATCTCGAGCTGCAACTGCTTGCCCGCTTCATCCATCTGCATCTTCATCTTCGGCAACTCAATCGTCTGCAGATTGCGCATCGCGATCTGCATTTTCACCATCGCCACCGGATCGATCGCCGCCAGCATCGGCAACGATCCCATGCCCGGCATATACGGCAGCTCGCCCAGCACACTCATCCCGCCCGTGCCCGCCCGCCGGATCGTATGAATAAACGTCAGCTCCTTCGGCGCGACGGTAATGATCGCGGTCTCCTTCAGCCCATCCGTGCGCCGCTTGCTGCACACATCCGTCGACTCTCCCGTCTTCAGCTCCCGCACATGCACCGAGCAATGCCAGTCGCCCGTGTTCAGCTTGTTGCGGAACGTATCCACGTCGGCCATGTTGTACATCCCCGGCTTGTCATAGCTGTACGTGCGCACCACGTTCAGGATCATGTTGTGGGCCTTGTGTCCGTCCGATCCGCCTACCAGATTCAGCGAATCAGGATCCATCGTGATCTCCGTAACGCCGCTCGCGCCCTTCTCGAAGATCTTCGTCCCCGCAAACAGATCATCCTTCGCCGCCGCGTCCGCATCACTCTGTCCCGCCGCGCCCTGTCCCGCCGCCGCAGGCATCGCCATCAGGCGATAGTGTCCCTGCGCGAGCGGCGCCGTCTGCGCCCCAGCCATCCCGCTCAATCCAACCGCCACTGCCGCTGCAACCATCCATCCGCTCATCCTTTTCATCTCCTACCTCCGCTTTCTACTTTCCTACTTCCCGCTTCCTACTCCCTGCTTTACTCGCTCAACGAAATCGCCCTCTGCACCTGCGCCCGCGCCTGCGCCAGCGCCTGATCCGTGATCTGCTCCGCGGCTTCAAACTGCCGCTGCGCCTGCACCCGCCGCTCGTGTTCCTGGTGCACCCGCTCCCCCTGCAACGCTCCCATCACAATCACCGCGGCGACAGCGCCCGCCGCCCACGCCCGCCACTGCCGCACCGGCATCGCCAGCAGCTTTCCTCTAGCCGGCTCGCGCTCCGCTCTCGCCATCACGCGCCCCGCAAATCCCAGCGGCGCCTCCACGCGCTGCCCCGCGAACGCCTTCGTCAGCTCACGCTCGAACTCCGTCACCGGCTCTAACGGATCTCTCATCTCTGATCTCTGTTCTCTCATCTCCGATTTCTCTTCCTGCCCGTTCATCGCACATACCCCTTCATCGCCAACTGTTCCCACGCGCGACGCGCGTCGCCGCTCCATGCAATGGTCATCGCACATACTCCTTCATCGTGATCTCGGCTTTTCTCCGCAGCAGCTTCAACCCTCGCTGCAAGTTGCTCTTCACCGTCGCCACCGGCTGTCCCAGCAGATTGGCAATCTCATCCGGCAGCATCTCCTCCTGGTACCGCAGTACTACGACAACCCGCATCGCCTCCGGCAGCGACCCCAGCAGTTCCTCCAGCCGCGCCTCCACAACCGGTCCAACACCCGCCACGCCATCGCCATCCACATGCGCGTCGTCGACCCATTCCTCCGCAGCCGACTCCGGCCGGTGCGCCTTCCTCCGCAGCGCATCCGTCGCCCGATGCACCGTCACCCGCCGCAACCAGAACCGCATATGGTCCTCGCCCGTCAGCTTCTCCGCCGAGCGAAACAGCTCCAGGAACACATCCTGCGCGACCTCCTCGGCCGTCCCGTACTCGCCCGTAACGCGCAGCGCCAGCGAAAACACCATGCGCTGATGCCGTTCGACCACGCCCCGAAACTCTGCCGCCTCAGTCCGCATGTCTACACCTGCCTATACGCGCGCCCCGATCCTCCAGGATGCAAAATCTTCAACCCAACGCAAAATCTTCCTCTTGCCCCTCGGTGTCTAATCACCCCATGCGCCCGATCGTCCGCCTCCTCACCACCGCCGCCGCCGCCCTCCTCAGCCTCGCCCCCTTGCAAACCCAGGCGCGCGCCCAAACACCCGTCCAGACGCCCGCGTCCTCTCACCCCACCAGCACGCCCTACACCGGCCCGCTCAACATCTTCGACGAGCCCGGCCGCGACCAGAAGCTCCAGATTCAGCACGTCATGGACGTCCTCAACCTCCATCCCGGCTCAATCGTCGCCGACATCGGCGCCGGCGGCGGCTGGTTCTCGGTCCGCGCCGCCCGTCGCGTCGCCGGCGGCCCTCACGGCTCCGGCCGCGTCATCGCCGAGGACATCAACCCCGACGCCATCTCCGCCATCCGCACCCGCGCCGCCACCGAGCACCTCACCAACATCGTCCCTCTGCTTGGCACGCCCGACGACCCCCGCCTCACCCCCGACTCCCTCGACGCCGCCCTCATGCTCCGCGTCTACCACGAGATCGCCCATCCGCCTCTTCTGCTCGCTCATCTTCACGACGCCCTCAAGCCCCACGCCCGCTTCGGCGTCATCGATCACCCCGGCCACGGCGACGACCACGGCATCAATCCCTCGGTCGTCATCGCCGAAGTCCAGCGCAACGGCTTCCACCTCATCCACCAGTACGACTTCACCAAAGGCGACCAGAACGACTACATGCTTGTCTTCGAAAGGCGCTAACTAGCAGAAACTTTTGTGGTCTAAATGGCGTATTCATGTCATTCAGGACAGTTTTATGCGAACAGCTTTGCTGCTTCTGGCCTTCCTTGCCTTCCGGCCCGCAATGGGGCAGGATTTACAACCGGCCCCAACCTCGCTGGATGCCGCGCAAGGACATCTCTCCGGCAATGTGACTGATCCCTCCAATGCGGTCATTCCCGGCGCGGTGATCACCGTTCACTCTGTCAAAAACGGATCGGAGAGGACGGCCACAACCGACAGGATCGGAAGGTTCCAGTTTCAAGACCTCGCCTTCGGGCAATACACCCTCACCATCACCCGTGATGGCTTCGCGGAGTTTCACGGCAAATTCACTCTGACTCCCGCGAAAGCTTCCGCCACTCTCGACGCCCGGCTCAAAATCGCCACCGATGAGCAGCAGGTCGATGTGGATACCAGCGCTGACACGCTCGATCCCAACAACAACCCCGATGGAATCACCCTGAATCAAAAAGAGGTCGACGCTCTTCCCGACGATCCCACCATGCTTTCGCAGGAGCTTCAAGGGCTCAGCGGAAGCACCCAGGCTCAGATTTATGTTGACGGCTTCTCCGGCGGCGGTATTCCTCCGAAAAACATGATTCGCGAGATCCGCATCAACCAGAACGCCTACTCCGCCAAGAATGACACTGACCCCATCGGAGGATTCATTGAGATCTTCACCAAGCCGGGCACCGACAAGCTGCATGGTCAGTTCTATGCTTACGGCAATGACTCCGCTCTGAATGCGAAGAACTACTTCGTCCCGGAGCAGCCTGCGTATGACTCGTACTCTTGGCAGGGAAACCTTTCCGGGCCGCTGACCAAGCGCTCCTCCTATTTTCTGGATGCCAACCAGTACGTCTCCGATACGAACGCCACGATCACAGCTAAAACTCTCGACGCCAACCTGAATCAGATCTCTATCGCCCAGGCGGTACCTCAGGCATTGAGCAATTTGTCGTTCAATCCGAGGATCGATCTGCTGGTCTCGAAGAATGACACGCTGAGTCTCCGCTACAACCTCTCGCATTCGATCCAGAACAACGGAGGGATAGGCGGCTTCATTCTCGCCAGCCAGGGTTTTAACAGTGAGAGCCTCGATCAGACCTTGCAGATCAGCAATAGCCAGACCATAAACGCCAAAATCGTCAACGACACTCGCTTTGAGTACATGCGCACGCGCGCCAGCCAGAACCCTTACAGCACCGCCCTCAGCATTGCGGTACTGGGAGCCGTCAACGATGGCGGCAGTCCAGGCGGCCACTCCCAGGACAACCAGGACCACTACGACTTTCAGGACTACGTCTCTCTCGCGGCTCGCAAGCATTACCTCAACTTCGGTCTGCGCCTGCGCAACACGCGCGACGCGGACAATTCCTCAGCCGGCTATAACGGCCAGTACACCTTCCCTTCTCTCGATGCGTATCAGATCACCAGGCAGATGCTACAAGCGAATCCGAACGTCGATCCCGCCGACATTCGTGCGGCCGGCGGAGGAGCCAGCCAGTTCACCCTGACTGTGGGCAAACCTTCAGTGGCTGCCAGCATGACCGACGTCGGACTTTTCTATCAGGACGACTGGAAGCTGAAGCCGACCTTCACCCTGAGCTACGGTCTGCGTTACGAGACCCAGACTCATATCTCTGATCACAGCAATATCGCGCCTCGTCTTGGTTTTGCATGGAACTTCGGTCCCAAGAAAACTCCTTTCACCCTGGGTGGTGGAACCGGCCTTTTTTACCATCGCCTCCCTGTATCCAGCATCATGAACGCTGAACGGCAAAACGGCGTCGACCAGCAAACGTACGTCCTCCTGGATCCGAACACCTTATCCATCCATTCCCACCGTTTCCGCTCTGGGCGCCGAGGTCACGCCGAGCACGTATCAGATCAATCCGCACTACCGTGCCGAAGATGTCTATGTGGCCTCGATCAATCTCAGTCACGCCGTCTCGAAGCAGGGTCGCTTGTCAGTGAACTACTGGTACGCACGCGGCATGCATGACCCGCTCACTCGCAACATCAACGCTCCGCTGCCGGGAACCTATGTTCTCGGCGACCCAACCAGCGGTGCACGTCCATACGGCGGGACCAACAACATCTATAGCTATGACTCCGGCGGCCTCTCGCGTTACTACCGCCTGCTGCCCAGCTTCTCCTACAGCACCAGTAAAGGATTGTTTGTCAACGCAAGCTATCAGCTCGTCTGGTACACCACCGACTCGAGCGGCGGCGGCTTCCCGTCGAATCAATATGACCTCGGTGTGGACAAGGGACCCGGCTATCTCGACATTCGCCACCGGATAATTCTCTTCGGCAGTGTTCCGCTGCCGTGGCACTTCAGCGTCTCCGGATCTCTTTTCGCAAATACCGCGCCTCCGTTCAACATCGTGGTTGGACAAGACCTCAATGGCGACTCTGAGTTCAACGACCGTCCAGCCTTCGCGACCGACCTTACTCGACCGAGCGTCGTAAGGACGCAGTGGGGAACCTTCGATACCAATCCATTACCCACGCAACAGATCATTCCTTACAACTATGGCCGCGCCCCTGGTGCAGTTCGCACGTTTCTGACTCTCACCCGCAATGTGAGTTTCGGGCCGGAGCAGAAGATGCCCGGAGCCAAAGGGCCTTTGCCGCGTAAGTACACGCTTGGATTTGTCG
>DATCFM010000038.1:0-19768 GCA_036509515.1 Acidobacteriaceae bacterium | reverse complement strand
GTTTGTCTGGTGGCGGGAGTTTGAGATCGACGGGGACGATGCGGTCGGTGGCGGGTGTGTAGATGTTGGTGCGCGGGAGATCGCCGTAACCGACGGGGCGGAAGCCTTCGGTATAGGTGCGGCCGTCTAAGGAGGAAACCGAGACCGGAATCGTTACGGGTTTTCGCGGCGCATGATCAACGGTGATTTGATCGAAACTCCATGTGCGTTCGTTCGACGGGTTGGCTTGGGGATGAGGATGAACATGCCATCCGGCTGGGACCTCAATTTTAAAGTTGGCGTTGGCCATAAAGGGGACGACGTTTTCTCCTAATAGCAGAGTAGGATTCGACGCTGGCAACACCTGTGCACCAGCGGTCAAGCTGAGGCTATATGCGGGAACGAACTGAACCGGCTGACTCTTGGATTCGACGACGCGGCCGAGGTGTATGTCAGTTCCGTTGTATGTGAGATTCGCCCATGCGACGAGGGCCGGCGGTGTAGCCGGCGCATTACGCAGAGAGGCGTTCCGGAGTTGATAGGTGGGCTGCTCAATGTTGTCGCGGAAGAAGTAGGGACGTGTTTCTGTTCGCGTGAACTCGGGCTTTGCAGCAAGGTCTTCGATCCATGGTCTGGAGCGCGTTACTGCCGGGTAGCCATCGATGGTGGGACCATGCTGCAAAGTTCCATTCACGGTCTGGATCTCCTCGGTGAACCATGGAATGCGCTGATTTGTATCTGTCGTTAGGACGGTGTGCACTGTGGCCGCCACGCCTACGGGCAGGTCGTCGGCGGACGAAGTGGCGTCGAAGTGCAGGCCGAGGGCGAGGACGAGGGCGTCGTCGAGTTGGACGCGCTTGATGCGGAGTTCGTGGAGGACGTTTTCTTTTTGATCGAGTGGTAGCAGATCGGGCTTCAACTCGATGAGATTCTTTATCAGGCTATCCACGATCGTGAGCGCAGTTGCGAGATCGTTGGCGGCATAGTCGGTGTGTCCCTCAGAGACTTCTTTTTGTGCGCTCTCGATTTTTTGAGTAATGCCAGACAGGTTTGTCTTTAGGACGATAGGCACAGCTCTTTTCGCGTCGGGCGCGAGGGTGGCGATGCCTTCGATGGAGGTGTCGATGCCGTCGAAGAAGTTGGGTTGGGAGATGAGGGCGGGGTTATAGAGCGGGCCTTCAGCCCTTGGGTTCTCTTGGGGGGCGTGACCTGGGGCTGCGCCCCAGGCTGGTATGTTGCGCGCCGTTGGCGCTTGTTGAGGATCGTGGCTGGGAGGGTCAGACGGGAGTGCGGCTGCGGGCGGAGATGCAGGTCTCTCCGCTGCGCCTTGCGATGAAGCTGCAAGGCTTCGGTCGAGATGACAGATTTTTTCTGACGCTGGAGATGGGTTAACGCAGGAGAAGTAGAGGTGGTAGGGGACGTCGAAGGCGCCGGCACGAGCGTTGCGGACGCCGGGGCCGATCTGGGTGCGTTGCAGGCCGAGGCCGATGCGGGCGAATAGGACGTAGCTGAGGGGGCGGCAATCGGTGGCTGAGGCGGGCAGAGATGCAGGTCTCTCCACTCCGCTACGCTCCGGTCGAGATGACAGTGTTGTGGCGAGGGCCGGTCGAGATGAGAGATTGGAGGAGTTGGACGCGGCGCGCAAGGCGCTGGGAAGGTCGGAGGGGTTGGCGGCGCAGGTGGTGATGAGTGGGTCGGTTGTGCCTTCGTGGATGGTGATGTCGGGGGCGGGCGGGGTGGCGGAGGTGACGCCGGTGACGTAGTTGGTGAACTGGGCGGGGGCGTACTGGCCGGTGGCGTAGTCGAAGAGGCCTTTGGGGCTGATGGACTGCATGGGAGCGCGGGCGTACATCTTGAGCGGCTGCCAGGGGAGGATGCCTTCCTTTGTCAGCTCGGGGAAGATGCTGGGGTCGCCGGCGGCCTTGAAGGCCTCCTGCGCGATCTGGCCGGAGACCTGGTGCTGGCCGTGGCCGTCGGTGGGGTTGCCGATGAAGGTGGCGGTGATGACGAGCGGGCGGAAGAGGCGGATGGCGCGGACGGCGTCGTAGAGGACGCGGTCGTGGCCCCACTTGGAGAAGGACTCGGCTTTGGTTTTGGAGAAGCCGAAGTCGACCTCGGTGCCGAACATCTGGGTGACGCCGGTGTAGCGGTCGTTGGAGAGGAGCTCCTGGGTGCGGAGGAGGCCGAGGGCATCGTCGAAATCCGAAGTCGCCGCGTTCTGGCCGCCTTCGCCGCGGGTGAGGGAGAGGTCGGCGACGCGGGCACCGTAGCCGCGGGAGTAGAGGGTGAGCATGCCGCCGTCTTCGTCGTCAGGGTGGGCGACGATGTTGAGGATGGAGGCGCGGGTGTTGAGTTTGCGCAGGAGCTCTTCGAGGCCCAGGGTTCCTTGATCGATAGGGAGCTCGCGGCCGGTGCGGGGGGAGACGCGCTCGCCGCGGAGGTTGGCGGGGTCAGTGAAGTGGGCCGGCGCTGTAGAAGTCTGGGCCGGCGCGTGCGCCGAGAGCAGGGCAGGGGCGGTTGCGGCGAGGAGGGTCGCAAGGGCGGCGGGCGCAAAGCGATGCATGGAGATTAGATTCGCACAGAGCGAGGGCGATGCGGACGTTGTCGTCCCTTTCATGCGCGATGAGGCGGCAGTCGGCCAACTTTGCTGATAATTCTGTGTTCCCCACTCATCGCGCGATGAATGGGCCACCCGCGATGAATGGGGAACTCTGGCAATCTGCGAACCCACATCTCAGAAGCGAGACGCCACCCCAGCGAGCAAGCTCGCCAGGGACCCCGGATGTGGGGCACCCGGAGGATCATGGAATCAGGCGAGATCGGCGGGCCAGTTGACGAGGACCGACTCCAGGAGTGGGCGAAGTCTGGGGATTTCTATCTCGACCACATTCCAGATGATGTCCATATTTACAGTGAGGTACCCATGCGCCAGATTGTTTCGCAATGCGTACATCTTCGCAAAAGGAACCTCTGGAAACCGTTCATTAGCGTTCGGAAGAACATTCCGGAGCTGTCGTGAGGCTTCACCGAGGATTTCCAGATTGCGAATGGTGGCGTCCTGCACAAGACTATCGGCGAGAAAGGACTCGCGTGTCTTACCGGCGTTGTATTCTGCGATGCGAGCACAGGCATCGAGCAGATCTTGAACGTAGTCCTTTGCACGGCTTTGATGGCGGCTCATACGGGAAGCGCCTCCTTCAGGACTACTGTGCGAAACCGAGGATGGAGATCCCCTGGGGTACGAACATCGACCTTGATGTTTAAGGTATCCTCCAACGCGAGCTGAAGACCGACCACGTCGAAAAGGCTGGTGTGCGGACCGGCGTCGACAAGGATGTCGAGATCGCTGCCGTCGAGATCGTCGCCGTGGAGGGCGGAGCCGAAGAGACGCGGGTTCGACATGCCGTGCTCGAGGACGAGCCGGCGAATGGTGTCGCGGTGTTGGGCGAAGGCTTGCGACGGCTTCATGGCGACGATTCTACCGCAGGGGAGCTTCAGGCGCGGCGATGCGTGAGTTCGCGAGAGTTGAAGGCGAGGTCGCAAGCGATGAGCATGAGGACGGAGACGTAGACGTCGAAGAAGGCGAACTGAGTGCCGGTGAGATTGAAGTAGGCGGGCCAGAGGTTGAGCAGGCGGTTGGCGAAAAAGGTGAAGGTGAGGGCGTAGGAGCGGATCATCCACTGGCGGTGCGCGGAGATCTGGCGATTGCGCGCGGTGAGGAAGGCGGCGAGCGTGCAGAGGATCCAGAGACCGGCCTGCACGACGACGCCGGGGAGTTCGGGGCGGCCGATTTCGATGATGAGGCCGAGGGTGGCGGCGGTGAAGACGGAGAAGACGTAGGTGCGGCCGAGGACGCGGTGAAGCTTCAGGCGGCGGGCGCGGAGGCGTGAGGAGAACTGGAGGGGGCCGGCGACGAAGGCGAGAGTGCCGGCGATGGCGTGCGGGATGAGGAGCGCGCGGTCGTGGATGAGGATAAGGCGGTAGGCGTGGTAGAGCGGGTAGTCGAAGAGGAGAAAGAGCTCGGTGGTGATGAAGACGAAGAGCGCGGCGAGGCCCATGAGGAGCCAGAGTGCGTGCTTGGAGGAGAGGCGGCGCGCGGGCGTGGTGCGCGCAGGCGGAAGCGTGCTGGTGGGTGCAGCCATGGATGGCGTCTCGCTGATTGGAATGTGGGCCGGTGGATGGAAGAGTATGCGTGAAATGGGAGATTGTCGATAAGAAAATGTCGACCAGAATCTGATGAGTGTGCATAAACTGGCGGAGATGAATGGTGGGGAACAGACGCTGGAGCGGACGCTGACGCTGCGGGGCGCGGTGACGCTGAACCTGCTGGACATGATCGGCGTGGGGCCGTTCATTACGCTGCCGCTGCTGATCGGCGCGATGGGCGGGCCGCAGGCGATGCTGGGGTGGGTGCTGGGCGCGGGGCTGGCGGTGTGCGATGGGATGGTGTGGGCGGAGCTGGGCGCGGCGATGCCGGAGGCCGGAGGGACGTATGCGTACCTGGCGCAGATGTATCCGGGGCGATGGGGGCGGTGGCTGAGTTTTCTGTTTGCGTTTCAGCTTTTGTTTTCGGCTCCGCTGAGTGTGGCGAGCGGATGCATTGGGCTGGCGCAGTATGCGGGCGCGCTGTCGCCGGCGCTGCGAGCGTGGAGTACATGGATTGCGGTGGGCGTGGTGGTGGTCGCGGTGGCGCTGCTGTATCGGCGGCTGAGCGGAGTGCGGAGGATTGCGCGGGGATTGCTGGTGGTTGTGCTGGCGACGATTGCGTGGGCTGTCGTTACAGGGTTGTGGCATGGGCATTGGGCGCAGGTGGTGACGGTGCCGCCGGGGGCGTTTCACCTGAGCCGCGCGTTCTTTGCAGGGCTGGGGTCGGCGATGCTGCTGGCGACCTATGACTACTGGGGCTATTACAACGTGACGTTTCTGGGCGGCGAGGCGAAGGATCCGGCGCGGACGATTCCGCGGGCGGTTCTGCTGTCGATTGCGATTGTGGCGGTGTTGTACCTGGCGCTGAATGCGAGCGTGCTGTCGGTGATCAGCGCGCCGGAGATGATGCGCGGCGGAGCGGCGATGCGGGAGGCATTGCTGTCGCGGTTTATGGAGATGGCGTATGCGCCGTCGATGGGCGTGCATGGGGCGGCGGTGCTGGGGAAGATTGCGGCTGTGATGGTGATGGTGACGGCGTTCGGCAGCGTGTTTTCGCTGCTGCTGGGGTACTCGCGGATACCGTTTGCGGCGGCGCGGGATGGGAACTTTCCGGCGGTGTTTGGAAAGCTGCACAGGACGCGGCGGTTTCCTTATGTGTCGCTGTTAGTGCTGGGCGGTGTGGCTTGCGTGTGCTGCTTCTTTTCGCTGGGCGAGGTGATTGCGGCGCTGGTCGTGCTGCGGATTGTGTTGCAGTTTTCGCTGCAGCATGTGGGCGTAATGATGTTGCGCGTGCGCAGGCCGGAGATGAGGCGGCCGTTTCGGATGTGGCTGTATCCGGCTCCTCCGGTGATTGCGCTGATTGGGTTTGGGTACATTGTGTTTGTGCGCAGGGGGTCGATGCGGGAGTTGCTGCTGGCGGTGGTTGTGGCGGCGGTGGGGACGGTGTGGTTTGTGGTGAGGAGAGCAGTGCGGCCCATCTGACGGAGCGTGTGGAGCGTACATTAAGCGTGAGTCTGGATGCGAGTCGGGGTTTGAGTCTGGGGGCGCGAGGGGCGCGTCTAATCTGACGGTGGAGAAACGAGACGGGTATGCTGTTGCGCACAGGGAAAGAGATTGCTTCGTCGGAGATTACGCCGAAGGAGACGGTTCGCGCGTTTCAGATGAGCCGGCGGAGTTTGCTGGCGGGCGTGGGCGCGGTGGGCGCGGCGGCGTTTGCGGGCCGGGCGTTTGCGGAGACCAAGCATGCGGCGCCGCTGACGAAGCTGACGACGGTGGCGTCGGCTTATACGGTTCCGGATCGCGCGATTACGCCGGAGGCGAAGGCGCAGAGCTATAACAACTTTTATGAGTTCGGCGAAGAGAAGGACGACCCGGAGAAGAACGCGTGGAAGATGCAGACGCGGCCGTGGACGGTGAAGGTCGAGGGGCTGGTGGCGAAGCCGCAGACGGTGGACATCGATACGATCATGAAGTACCGGCCGATCGAGCAGAGGGTGTACCGGTTCCGCTGCGTGGAGGCGTGGTCGATGGTGATTCCGTGGGATGGGTATCCGCTGGCGGAGTTCCTCAAGGCGATGGAGCCGCTGCCGAGCGCGAAGTATGTGCAGTTTCTGACGACGACGAGCGGGAAGGGAATGACGCTGCCGTCGGGGATCGAGTTTCCGTACTCGGAGGGGCTGCGGATGGATGAGGCGATGCATCCGCTGACGCTGCTGACGTTCGGGAGCTACGGCGAGACGCTGGCGAACCAGCAGGGCGCGCCGATACGGGTGATTGTGCCGTGGAAGTATGGATTCAAGTCGGCGAAGTCGATTGTGAAGATCAGGTTTGTGGCCAAGGAGCCGCATACGACGTGGAACGATATGGCTCCGGATGAGTACGGGTTTTATTCGAATGTGAATCCGGCGGTGGACCATCCGCGATGGTCGCAGGCGCATGAGCGGCTGCTGAATTCCAACAGCATCTTTCCCAAGGTTGTGCCGACGCAGCCGTTCAATGGGTATGGCAGTGAGGTGGCGGGGCTGTATGCGGGGATGGATCTGAGGAAGAATTTTTGAGGGGTGAGAGATCAGAGATGAGAGAACAGAGATCAGCGAATCCAAGTTCTCTGATCTCTGTTTTCTGATCTCTCCAAACGTATGCCTGGTAAAGCGATTCCTTATCTGAAGGCTGTGGTGCATGTTTTGTGCCTGCTGCCGTTGGTGTTTTTGCTGTGGAGTTATCGCAGCGGAGCGCTGGCGGCGCAGGCAGATCCAGTGAATTACATCACGCACTTCACCGGGAACTGGACGCTGTGGCTGCTGCTGGCCGACCTGGCGATTACGCCGGTGCGAAGGATTCGCCCGTCGCTGGCATGGATGATCCGTTTCCGGCGGATGGTGGGGCTGTATGCGTTCTTCTATGCGACGCTGCACCTGATGACGTATGTGTTTTTATTTTCAGGCTACGACGTGCCCGGGGCGATGGCGGGGTTGGAGGCCGGACATCTGATGGAGCCTTGGCATCAGTTTGTGATGATCCTGCCGACGATGGTGGACGATGCGGAGAAGCGGCGATTCATTCAGGTGGGACTGCTGGCGTGGTTGTGCCTGCTGTCGCTGGCGGTGACGAGCCCGCAGCGCGTGCTGCGCTGGATGGGCGGGAAGAACTGGCAGCGGCTGCATCGGCTGATCTATGTCGCAGCGGGCGCGGCGGTGGTTCACTACTGGTGGCTGGTGAAGACGGGCGTGCGGACGCCGTGGAAGGACACCGCGGTGCTGGCGGTGCTGCTGCTGGCGAGGGTGGGGTATGTGGTGGTGAAGCGGATGCGGGGTAAGCGGGCGCGTGTTGTGGTGCGCGCTTAGATTTGTGGGAGTGGATGTTGCGGGCCTTCAGCCCTAATGCAATTTGAGGTTTCCTGGGGCTGCGCCCCAGGCTGGTATGTTTCGCGCCGTTGGCGCTTGTTGATGGCCGTGGGCGATGATTTCCTGTGAACCCCACTCATGCGCGATGAGGCTGCGCATGAATGGGCACCCGGAGTTGGGGCTCGTCAAAATTTTGTGAACTCCCACCCATGCGCGATGAGGCTGCGCATGAATGGGGCACCCGGAGTTGGGGCTATTGAGGGGACGATGCGGGCTGAGTGGATGAGGCGGGTTGCGCGGGATCGGTGAGCTGGAGGCTCACGTCGGTGAGGTCATCGTCTTTCACAAGAATCGTGGTGGAAGCGTCAGCGAGAGCATGGACGTTCTTCAAGCTGCCAGGCTGTATAGCGCCTGACGCGGGAAGGTTCGCCGGGATGTCTCCAATCTGGGCGCCGCTGGCGGAGAGCTTGTAGGTGCCCGCGGGAATGGTTGCAAAGCTGAACGATCCGTCACGGTCGGGAGTGGTGTGGATGCTGAAGGAGTCGTCGGAGGTATCGGTGAGGGTGAGGGTGGCGACCGGGACAGGAAGACCGCCGAGGGTGGTGATGTAGCCCTGGATGCGATGGAGGCTGTCGGTGGGAATGGTGATGTCGATTCCGGTGACGACGTCACCGGCGCGAAGGTCGTAGGTTTTGGCCGCCTTCTTGTGAACGGTGTCGCCGCTGTAGATACGCAGACCCTTGGAATCGCCGACAACTCCGCTGAAGAATCCGTCGTTGTCGTCGCCGGACAAGGGGTTATCGACCGGCTGAATCGCGGCGATACGGTAGATCCCGGGCCTGAGGCCGGAGATGCGGAAGTTGCCCTGATCGTCGGTGGCCTGGGTCTGGTGCATAATTTCGTTGCGAAGGAAGGCGCCGGTGCTGATGATCTGTGGGTTGTTGGGATCCGTACTTTTTCGCAGGACGGGTTTCGCGTTGACGTCTTCGACGGAGATGACGACCTGAGTTGCGGGCGAGCCGTCGGAGTAGAGCACGTTGCCGGTGACGGTGGCGCCACGCGTGATGGTGACATCCATGTGTGCGGTTGCGTCGTTGTGCACGGAGATCACACCGTTGCGGATGAGCTGCTTGCGCATGGTGGAGGAGCTGTTGTCGAGGGCGTCGTCGAGCGGGAGATCATCGAAGGCGGTGAGGTAACCGGGAAGAACCGCGACGACGGTATAGTCGCCGGGGGCAAGATGGTCGATGGTGTAGGCGCCGTCCATGGCTACGCGAGTGCCGGAATCATCGGAGGAGGGGTGTAGGTCGCCTTCTTTGGGAATGGGCAGGGAGATGACGATGGCGCCGCGCGCGGGGCGGTGGGTGTCGTTGCAGAAGACCATGCCTGTGATGCGGCCGGTAGCGGGCGGAGGAGCGGAGGGTTGGGCGGGTGGCTGGGCGGGAGGGTTGCCGGCGGCCTGCCCGAAGAGCAGAGACGAGGGGCAGACGACGAGCAAGGCGATCAGCAGCCTGAGTCGCATGGTGTGGATAGTGTACTGCGAAGCTACTCGGCGACGCCTTCGAAGAGGTCGGTGCTCTGGCTGGTGGGCTGGGGGACGAGGGTGGCGGCCAGTGTGTAGTGCTCGTGGGGGCCGTGTTGCTCGAAGATGGGGAGAGCCATGTTCATGAGCGGGGCTTGCGATTTGTGCTGCGCGAAGGCTTCCTTCTTTTTGTCGAAGACGGAGCTGATGTCGAGGGTGTGGGTCCAGGGCGCGGGCAGCGGAGGGCGGCGGTCGGGAAGGAAGAAGCTGGTGGTGAGGTAGAAGAGCTTCTGCGGCTGCCAGAGGTTGCCGAGGGTGATGTAGCGCTTGGGCGAGCCGGACCAGTGGAAGGCGGCGGTGGTGGCGGCGGAGACCATGGTGTGGTCAGGGTGGGTGTTGACGGCGCCGTCGCCGGCGAAGGTGAGAACGATGTGAGGGCGGAAGGAGCGCATGCGCTCGACGAGCGTGGTGACGAGCTTGGAGAAGTCGGCGAACTCGAGCTGGGCGTCCTGGTAGTCGAGCAGGTCGTAGTGGGCGACGCCGAGAACTTTGCAGGAGGCTTCGAACTCGGCGCGGCGAATCTTGCCGAGCTCTTTGTTGCTGGAGGCGTCGCCGCGGTTGGTGGCGGCTTGACCGTCGGTGAGGCAGAGGACGGAGACTTCGACGCCGCGCTGGGCGTAGAGAGCGAGAGCGCCGCCGAAGGCGAAGCATTCGTCGTCGGGATGGGCGGTGATGCAGAGGAGGCGGAGGGGCATGGAGAGATTTTGCCTGATTTTGGGAATGGTGCGTCGGTCAGCACCGCATCCCACCCATCCGCCTTCGCGTATGGATGGGCACCCGGCAAGTATGAACCGCCTTCTATGGAGGACATCAGCTCAGTTTGAGAACACACCGGCTTTGTAGAGGTAAAAGCCAATCAAGCCGAGGCCCGCGAGGTAGTACGAGGACACTCCCAGCCAAAACGTCTTCGGATTCTTGTCTCGGTAGGCGCTTTGCCCATTGCGTCCCCAAATTCGTCCTGAGCAAGTCCCAATTACACCTATTGTTAACATGAGAATCCCGGTCCAAAATACAGCGTATGGCAGCCTCTCATCCACGAACGGTTCTCCTTTCCGTTCTAGTCTTTCATGCTCCCGCAACGCTTGCGAGCCCCTCAAGTGCAAGCTCTTCGGGCGCGAGCTCTTCGTGTGGGAGTTCGTCGAACATGTCGTCGAGATCAAGCTGCGTGTCGAGGGCGGCTTCGGGGTTGGCGGCGTAGACGGGGGCGAAGCTGCGGCGGTGTAGGGGGCAGGGGCCGTGCTCCTTGAGGGCGCGGCGGTGCTCGGGCGTGCCGTAGCCTTTGTGGCTGGCGAGACCGTATTGCGGGAACTGTGTGTCGAACTCTCGGCAGAGGGCGTCGCGGTAGACCTTGGCGACGACCGAGGCGGCGGCGATGGAGAGGCAGAGCGCGTCGCCGTAGAAGAGCTTGGTCTGCGCGCAGGGGTGGTCGATGCGGAGCGCGTCGATGATGAGGTGATCGGGCGCGACGGTGAGCTGCTCGACGGCGAGGCGCATGGCGAGGCGCGAGGCCTGGTAGATGTTGATGCGGTCGATGGTCTCGGCGTCGACGGCGGCGATGCTGAAGGCGAGGGCCATGCGGCGAATCTTGCGGTCGAGTTTTTCGCGGGCCTTGCGGTCGAGTTGCTTGGAGTCTTTGAGGCCCATGCGGGCGAGGATGGCGGTGCGCTCGGGAAGGATGACGGCGGCGGCGACGACGGGACCGAAGAGGGAGCCGCGGCCGACCTCGTCGACGCCGGCGATGATGCGGAAGCCGTGGTAGCGGAGCGCCTGCTCGGGCGCGTCGGAGCAGATGAGCTGCTTGAGCATGTGCTGCTTGGCGGTGGCCTTGGTGACGCCGGGGAGTGCGGGGATGCGGAACAGGCTCGCCATCGCTTCAGTTTAGAGCAGATCTCCGAAGCGATAAGGGTGACCCGAGCGAACTGCAGGTCTCTCCACTCCGCTGCGCTCCGGTCGAGATGACATATCTGAGGTGAAGGGGTCCGGTTGTGATGACAGAGTTGTGGGGCAGGCGGTTGCAATCAGGAGCTTGTGCGGCGGTATGACACGAGTGGGTAGCGGGACTCCCCAAAACGCGGCAGACCGGAGAGCGCGGGATGGCCGTAGGCTGGCTACGGCGAGTTTTTGGAGCATTTCTCCTGATGATGTGGTTTCGACGGGAATCTGTGGAGGTCGTTTTCCTCGAGAGAAAACGACACCATCAGTTTCGCCTTAGCTACACCTTCAGGAGAAATGTTTATGTCGCTGAGAACACTTGCCCATGGAGTGTCGAATGATGCTGCGCAAACTTCTTCTTGTCACGAGCGCGATATTGCTGGCCGGATGGCAGGCGACCGCCCAGCAGACAACTTCCTCCCCGATAACTGAGGCCGTTGCGGCCCAGCCGGCGGTTGCATTCGCTTCTACGGCGAAGGATACGGATACGGTCTCCAAGCCGCCGATGCCCGCGGCTTCGCCGCATGCCGCGGAGACGAAGGAAAAACATAAGGGAAAGAAGGACGAGTACACCGGGCCGAATACGATCGTCCAACTGGCGCCGACGCCGATGCTGGATGATCAGGGGATTCAGCGGCTGGACCCGGACGGCAAGCCGATGTGGAACGCGCCGGTGATGCAGCAGCGCGACAAGCGTGGGCATCCGCTGTTTACGGCGGAGGGCAAGCCGGTGTTTCAGACGGCGACGGACCTGGGCTACGACGAGCACGGCAAGAAGCTGCACGTGAAGAAGGTAAAGCCGCCGAAGATGATTCCTGTGTCGATCGCGCGCGGAACGCTGACGGTGGATGGGATGACCGGCAAGACGGCGCTGAACTATGACATCGCCGACTTGAAGTACATCTACCTGTACGCGCCGGGAATTGGGGTGGCGGTAGTCTCAAATGCGCCGTTTCCTGGAGCGACGGAGCAGAAGAGCGCTTTCAGCAATAACACGCTGACGGTGACGATCGAAGACCATACGCTGCAGCTGGCGTCGGAGAAGCGATTGCTGAGCAAGAAGGTGGAACCGGCGTATGTGCTGGTCGACCGTGGGTTCAAGCTGCCGTCGATCTTTCCGGTGATTGGATATGGGACGGTGCGCAAGGCTCCTTATGCGTGGCCGGGCGCGAAGCCGAATGTGCGGCTGGCGGATGATGAGGCTCCTCCTCCGCCGGCGGACCTGATGCCGACACAGTTGCTGACGCCATGCCCCACGGGGCAGATGCGCAAGGCGGGACCACCGGTGCTGCCGGGGCAGATGGCTCCGCCGCAGCCATGCGTATCGATCAAGTCGGTAACGGCGCAGGCGAGCGCGCACAAGACGGTGACGCCTGTGGCGACTACTACTTCTACAGAAGAGGTAAGCAAGAAGACTGAGCTGACGAAGAATCCGTAAGCTGCGTGAACCTGTTGGGAATGGGGCTGCTGAATTCACAACCTCACACGGAACAGACTAAGGGCCGCCTTCGGGCGGCCCTTAGTTTGTCTTGATGATGTCTGCCGGCATCGGCAGAAGATGACTAGGCGGTGCGCTCGACCTCGCGCAGGCGCGCGGCCTTGCCGCGCAGGCCGCGGAGGTAGAAGAGCTTGGAGCGGCGGACCTGATAGCTGCGGATCTTCTCCACCTTGGCGACGACCGTGGAGTTGTAAGGGAAGATGCGCTCGACGCCCTGGCCGAAGCTCATCTTGCGGACGGTGAAGGAGCCCTGGGGGCCCTTGCGGCAGGCGATGACCATGCCCTCGAACGCCTGCAAGCGCTCTTTTTCGCCTTCCTTGATCTTTACCTGAACGCGAACGGTGTCGCCGGGAGCGAAGTCGGGGAGGTCGGTGCGCTGGAGTTTATCGGCCAGCTTCTGCATGATGGGATGGATTGACATAACGTGTTTCCTTGCTTGGAGTCGCAGGATTCAGTTTACACGAATATTCCGGCATTCCCCAGCAATTTCGACAGGTCTGCGTGCGCGCACAGGATGGGAAAGCGTACGTTGTCGGCGCGATCTTCTCACGCACCTATTTGGGAGCCAGTGTGAGCTCTTTCAGACGGCTAGCGGAGGCGCGGGTGCAGGTGGAGTAACTCGCCAACCTGGGAGCGCTTCCTTCAACGCCGCTGGATTTGAACTCGTAGGTTCGAAGCGTGTAGCAAGATTGATTGTTTGGTTCGATGGACCTGGTTTTGGCCGTCGCCGGCGGAAGATTGAATTGCCTGGGCGGCGAGACGGTGATTGAGGCAGCTGGAAGCGCGGGAATGTGTGAGGAAGTTGCCGGCGGGTTTACGGGCGGCGCGGGAGTTGAGTTGGCGGCTGGCAGCTGGGCGCTGGCGCAGACACCAAAGGCTGCGACAGAAAGAAGGAGGGGAAGCAATCGAAGCAGTCGCATGGGTATTCCCTCGCCAGAAATAATAGGCGGGTGGAACCGGGATGTCGAGTCTCTTGCGATGCCGCGCAGCTGGTTTCAGTGGCAGGGTCACGGGGCATCGTCGAGGGTGGCGAGGAACTCGCGGTCGTCATCGCTGAGGTCGGCGGCGGCGAGGAGGTCGGGGCGGTTGGCGTGGGTTTTGGCGAGGGCGGCGTGGCGGCGCCAGCGGCGGATGGCGGCGTGGTCGCCGCCGGCAAGGACCTCGGGGATGGGGGCACCGCGGAAGTCGGCGGGGCGGGTGTAGTGCGGGTAGTCGAGCAGACCGCCGGAGGCGTGGGTAGAGCGGGGGACGCGTTGTGGCTGGTCTCGGGGTGAAGCAGGTCCTTCCCCTTCGCGATGCTCAGGGTCAGGATGACGATTTTGAGGGCTGCGCTCAGGATGACAATTTTCAGGGGAGCTTGCGGTCAGGGCGTCGTCGCCTTCGCCGAAGCTTTCATAGCGGGAGCTGTCTTCATGACCCAGGACGCCGGGGAGCAGGCGGGTTACGGCGTCGAGGATGGCTGCGGCGGCGAGCTCGCCGCCGGAGAGGACGAAGTCACCGATGGAGAGCTCCTGGTCAGAGAGGAGTTGCGCGACGCGCTCATCGACGCCTTCGTAGCGGCCGCAGATGAGGACGATGCGGTCGAGCGTGGCGAGATGGCGGGCGATGGCTTGCGTGAAGCGCTTGCCCTGTGCGGAGAGTAGAATGACGGATTCGCGGGCGGCGGATGGATCGGAAAGGCGGGTGGCCCTGGGTGTGATGTTGAGGGATTCGACGCACTCGAAGATAGGCTGCGGTTTGAGGACCATGCCTTCGCCGCCGCCGAAGGGACGGTCGTCGACGGTGCGGTGACGGTCGTGGGTCCAGTCGCGAAGGTCGTGGGTGTGGACCTCGGCGAGGCCGGTGCGCAGGGCGCGTTCGAGCACGCCGTAGTGGAGCGGGCCTTCGAAGAATCCGGGGAAGAGGGTGACGAGGTCGAATCGCATGAGCGAGGTGTGTTGCTGTGCTGAGTTTAGGGTGTATCTGGAGGGTGGTGCGAGGCAAGTCGGTTGGAGAGCTGTGGCTGGGGTTTGGCGATTCAGTTACGCGTTTCGCGTCGCGCGTTTCGCGTTTTGAGTTCATCTGTGTGCGCACTGGCGTTTGCGCGGGGAACGTCTATGAATCTTCGTCCGCGGAGGGATCGAGCGTCAGCAGGCCGGGCGGGAGGTTCATGGTGACGCGGCGGTGTTCGAGGTCGACGCTTTGGAGCCAGGCCCGGATGAAGGGGATGAGGGCGGGCTCGGCTTCCGGGGTCTGGGTTACTTCGAGGAGTGGGGCGGCGTCGGAAAGGCGGGTTCGGCCGTCAGGGGCCATGGCGTATTGCACGCCGGTGATCTGGCCGACGGGCATGCCGGCGTCGAGGAGGGTGCAGCCGAGCAGGTCGCGGACGTACCAGGTATCGGCCTCGAGTGGAGGGAAGTCGGCGGCCAGCATAAGGAGGTTGTGGCCAGCGAGGCGCTCGGCTTCAGTGATGCTGTCGCAGCCGGCGAGCTTGAGGACGATGCGGCCGGCATTTTTGCCGGTGGGCAGCCAGTGGTCTTCGATGGAGGTTTCGAGAGGGCTGCCGGAGGGCGTCTTAAGGCCGTCGACGAGGGCGGGCCGGCCGGTGGCAAAGAGGGCCGGCTGATCAGTGAGGGGGTCGGCGAGCAGCTCGCCGTGGCGGCCCTGAGGACGAAGCAGACGGGCTGCCGCGGTCCACTGCGGGGGTGCTTTCTCCGCGATCTCCATAGGGTCAGGCGCCTTTGCTGCCGCCCTGGCTCTGGTGACCTGGCTGCGGTGAGAGGTCAGGGTTCCGCATGGTCGTGCTCGTCGGGGTCGTCCGGGCCGTCGCCGGCCTCGACGATATCCAGGGCGAAACGGCGGCGATACTTCATGCTGGCAGCGCCCAGGATGGTGCGAAGGGAGCGGGCGGTGCGACCCTGCTTGCCGATCACCTTGCCAACATCGGCGGGCGATACCTGCAGGCGGAGCACGACGACATCCTGATCCAACACGGCGTCGACGTGAACGGCGGCTACGTCATCGACCAATGCCCGGGCGATCTCGCTCACGAGCGCTTGCATCTCGGAGAGAGGATCCGATGATTCTAAAGTTTCAGTCACTACTCCACCTCAAGAAAACTTGCACAGGCGCCCCAATCGCCGGAGCCGCTTCTTCTGATGGAAGTGGTCTCGGGGGATTGCGATGCGACGCTCTGCAGCCGGCAACAGAGAATCTCAAATCAAGACAAGGGCCCATATACCGGCAGGATGCTCCCAAAAGGAGCAACCTTTGAGGAAGTCTACTGGAGTGGGAGCTTTGTACCCGAATTCTTTGGGTACGTGGTTGAGTCTCCCCAACGTGCAGAGGGATGGTTACTTTAGGCTGTAGGCGCGGCTTCGGCGACGGCCGGCTGATGCTTGGTGAGGAGCTTGCCGACCCTCTCGGAGAGCTGGGCGCCCTTGCCGGTCCAATAGTCGATGCGGTCGCGCTTGAGGCTGATGCTGGCGGGATTGGTGCGGGGATTGTAGGTGCCGACCACCTCGACGGAGCGGCCGTTGCGGGCGCGGTCCTTCTCGATAACAACGACGCGGTAGTGCGGCTGCTTGCGGGCGCCGACGCGCGCCAGACGGATCATCAACACAGGGGTAAATCCTCTCAGAAAAACTTGATTTGTTCAGAAGCCGCCGCTCGGTCCGTGGATTGAGGTCGACACGGGGAGGGCACTCGGGGGGTCCGAACATCTAAGTATCGCTAATCCGGCTGGTTTTCGCAATGGGGAACGGTATTGGACGGCTGAACAGGATCCTGGGGGAGAATGAGGGCTCGGGGTAACTCCGGGTAAGAAGAGGGCGAGAGGCGTGAGACGCGAATACTGCAAGAGTTACTCGGTGGAGCTGCGACGCGAGATGGAGATGCTGGTGTTTGGGCATGGGGGCGCGGCGGCGATTGTGTTTCCGACGTCGCAGGGAAGGTTTTATGAGTTTGAGGACCGCGGCATGGTGGGCGCGGTTGCGGACAGGATTGAGAGTGGGGCGCTGCAACTGTTTTGCCTGGATTCTGTGGATGGGGAGAGTTGGTACAACTGGCGGGTTCCGCCACGGCGACGGATTGTGCGGCAGATGCAGTACGACCGCTATGTGGTGGACGAGGTTGTGCCGTTTGTGCGCGTGCAGAATCAAGCGCCGGAGCTGGTGGCGACGGGATGCAGCTTTGGCGGATATCACGCGGTGAATTGCAGCTTGCGGCATCCGGATGTGTTTACCGGGTTTGTTTCGATGAGCGGGGCGTTCGATCTCAGGAAGCTTGGTTTCCTGGGCCAGTACAACGACCAGGATTGTTACTTCCATCTGCCGCTGGAGTTTCTGCCAAATCTGGAGGACGAAGGGATTCTGGAGCAGATGCGTCAGCGGACGTATGTGCTGGCAACAGGAGTCCACGATCAATGCTGGAACGATAATGAGCGGCTGGCGGCGATGATGCGGGCGAAGGGGATTCCAGTGCGGCTGGATGTGTGGGGCGATGACGCTGGGCACGATTGGCCGTGGTGGCAGCGGATGGCGAAGGTGTATCTGTAAGGAAGTAGTTAGTAGTAGTGGTTAGTAAGGGCTGGAGTGGAGCAGATGAAGAAGATTGGTGTGCTGTTTGGGATGGAGAACACGTTTCCGGGAGCGCTGGTGGAGCGCATTAATTCGATGGAGCTGGATGATGTTCGCGCGGAATTTGTGCAAGTGGGCGATGTGAGGATAGCCGAGCCGAGTGGGTATGCAGTGATCGTGGACCGGATCTCGCATGATATGCCGTTTTATCGGGCCTATCTGAAAAGTGCGGTGCTGACGGGAACGCAGGTGATTAATAATCCGTTCTGGTGGTCGGCGGACGATAAGTTTTTCAACTACTCGCTGGCCACGAAGCTGGGCGTGGCGGTGCCGCGGACGGTGCTGCTGCCGCATAAGCTGTTGCCGGCGGAGATGAATCAGCAGTCGGTACGGAACCTGGAGTTTCCGCTGGATTGGGAGGCGATCTTTGGGTATGTGAAATTTCCGGCGTTTCTGAAGCCGCATGACGGCGGCGGATGGCGTGACGTGCATCATGTGCACAATGCGGATGAGTTCTTCAGGGCGTATGACTCGACGCGCGACCTGTGTATGGTGTTGCAGGCTGCGGTGAACTATACGGAGTACTATCGCTGCTTTGTGGTGGGGTGTGAGGACGTGCTTGTGATGCCGTACGATCCGCGGCGGCCGCATACGGAACGCTATGTGCTGGACGCTCCGGAGTGTTCGAAGGAGTTGCTGGAACGGCTGGGGAAGGATGCACTGACGCTGTGCAGGACGCTGGGATATGACTTGAACACGGTGGAGTTTGCGGTGGAGGAGGGGGTTCCGTATGCGATCGACTTTATGAACCCGGTGCCGGATGCGGACCTGCACTCGGTGGGCAAGGACAGCTTTGAGTGGATTGTGGACCGGGTGGCGAGGCTGGCGGTGAAGAAGGCTGGGGCGGGTGAGGCGCCGAGCGAGCAGTTTCATTGGTCGCGGTTTCTGGCGGGCGGGACAGCGGAGAGTCGTAAGAGCGCGGCGAAGAAGGCGGTGAAGAAGCGAGCGGTGCGGGCTTCGGCGAAGAAGTAGGGGGCGAAGAAGAGCTGAGCGGTGGGCTGGGTGGGCGTCTGGGTTGATTACCTTTGGGGACACGGTAGTAACGAATGAGTTACAGTACAATCGACCTCGAAATGAGGACTGTCTCTTAGAGGCGGTCTGGGAGAGACCCCTTGCCGACGCCGTTGAGCCCGCCCGCTACCGATCCGGTTCGCGCCGCAGTGCGTTTTCCCTTGCATCTGGACTTGACGCTTTCGACCGATGAGCGCGAGTACCACGCAGTTACCGAGGATGTTTCTGCCGCGGGGCTGCTCTTTACCAGCGACGAGGTGCCGCCGGTGAACAGTACGGTTCGCTTCCAGATGAAGATGCCGGCGGCCATTATGGGCGGACCGGACGATGTGGTTCTGGATTGCGTTGGAAGGATTGTGCGGCACGACTTCGCGGCGGGAAAGAATATGGCTGCCGCGGTGATCGACAAGTACTCACTAAAGGCTGAGCACCATGAGCACTAACGGATCAAAGAATACGGAGAACGGAAACGCAGCGGAGGAGGGCCAGGGGATTCGCATCATTCTTGCGGATTCGCAGGCCATCTATCGCGTGGGAATGCGCAAGGTGTTTGCGCTGGAAGACGATATCCGCGTGGTGGCGCAGGCTGAGACGCTGGATAATTTATACGCGGCACTGCAGCGGTTTCCTACGGATGTCGTCGTGCTGGAGGGGCAGTTGATTGCGGGGACGGTGGATGCGATTCCGCAGTTCATGCGCAGGGCGCCGAATGCGAAGCTGATTGTGCAGGTGTCCGAGGCTGATGAGGGCAATACGGTGGAGCTGTACAGGCGCGGCGTGCGCGGTGTGGTGCCGCGGTCGATTTCGCCGGACCTGCTGGTGAAGTGCGTACGCAAGATTGCGGTGGGCGAGACGTGGATCGATAACCAGTCGGTGTCGTGGGTGATTGAGGCGTATCGGTCGCAGGCGGCTTCGCTGACGAATCCGCGGACACAGCCACGGCTGTCGGAGAAAGAGCTGTCGATTATTGCGTGCATCACGCGAGGGATGCGGAACAAGGAGATTGCATACCAGATCGGCACGACGGAGCAGGTGGTGAAGAACTATCTGCGCAAGGTTTATGACAAGCTGGGCGTCTCGGACCGGCTGGAGCTGGCGCTGTATTGCCTGCACCATCAGATTTTGAAGCAGGAGACGGCGGCGGCGGAGTTGACGCTGGTGGATACGGGTGTTCCGCTGCGGGCGAAGCTGTAGGGACTTCAGTAAGAGATCCAAAACGAATCTACAATTTTCTCGTGGTGGTTAGCCCGGCTGAAGAGGCCGCTGAAAAAGTCTGGTTTGTGGGATTCGAAGAGAAAGCCCAGGGCTAAAGCCCTTTGTGTTTTTAGACATTTGTCGTGGGGCTGAAGCCCCACGCTAATTCCAAAAGCAACTACAGGGAGTTTTTCCGCAACCTGTGAAGCCGTGCCCTTAACGAGACATATCCGTCGCCAATTGTGTCCTGCTGGGTTTTGTTCGACGTCCCATTAGACTGGCGTGAGCCTGAGGTCTTTCAAGAATGCTCGTGCAGCCGTTTCGTGCATTGACCTCATCGCAACGGCGCGTGTTTGCGGCGTGCTTTCTGGGCTGGGCGCTGGATGCGTTTGATTTTTTTTTGCTGACCTACTGCCTGGATTCGATTGCCTCGACCTTTCATGTGAGCCTGGCGACGGCGGCGGAC
>DATCFM010000037.1:0-8619 GCA_036509515.1 Acidobacteriaceae bacterium | reverse complement strand
TCCTGGCAGCGAGCCCACATCTCAGAAGCGAGATGTGGGGCACCCGGGTTCGTGATACCCACCCATGCCGACGATGGAGCTGTCGGCATGAATGGGGCACCCGGCTCGATGGCGGTCCGAAAGCAGATTCCCTTCGGGAATGACAACCAAAAAGGCAAAGGCAAAGGCAAGACAAATTGAAGCGAGGGGTTAGTTGGTGAGGACGGCGCGGTAGCGGACCTGGTTTTTCTTGACGCGGTCGACGGCGGTGTTGGCGTCCTTCATGGGAAAGCGCTCGGTGATGGCTTTGATTTTGTGGCGGGCGGCGACTTCGAGCATCTCGCGCAGGTCGCGGGGGCTGCCGATGTTGGAGCCGGCGATGGCGCGCTCACCGGTGATGAGGCTGGAGCCGGAGACTTGCAGAGGCGAGGGGCCGGCGCCGAGGATGACCAGCGTTCCCTTGGGGCGGAGGGCGTCGATGAAGTTGTGCAGCTCCTGATCGCCGGAGACGGTGGAGAGGATGAGGTCGAAGGAGCGGGCGAGTTTTTTGATCGACGAGGTCTCGCGGGTGTTGACGAAGGTGTGCGCGCCGAGCGAGAGGGCTTCGGCTTCCTTGTCTTTGGAGGACGAGAAGGCGGTAACCTCGCTGCCGAAGGCGCGGGCAAACTGGAGGGCGAGATGGCCGAGGCCGCCGATGCCGATGACGCCGACACGCGAGGAGGGGCGTGTGCCGTGGTTGCGCAGAGGAGCGTAGACGGTGACGCCGCCGCAGAGCAGAGGGGCGGCGGAGAGACTGTCGAGGGCGTCGGGGATGGGGATGACGAAGCGGCTGTTGACGCGGACGGAGTCGGCGAAGCCGCCGTTGCGGCCGACGCAGGTGGGCTGGGCTTTCGGGCAGAGATGTTCTTCGCCGGCGCGGCACCACTCGCAGAAGTGACAGGAGTCGGCCTGCCAGCTGATGCCGACGCGCTCGCCGAGGACATGGTCACGGACGGCGGAGCCGAGAGCGGTGACGGCGCCGACGATCTCGTGGCCGGGGATGAAGGGATAGTGGCTGAGGCCCCAGTCGTTGTCGATGAGGTGGAGGTCGGAGTGGCAGACGCCGCAGTGGCTGACGCGGACTTCGATCTCGTAGGGGCCGATTTCGCCGGGGGCGTAGCGGAAGGGAAGCAACTGCGCACCGGCAGCGTGGGCCGCTAAACCTTGAATTTCAGACATGACGTGACAGTCTCCTGGGGGAATGCCTGCGACTACGTCTTGCGGGTCGTCTGGGCGGGGAATCTTGAGCTTATATCAGATGGCGGGGAGGATGATTTATGTCGTATTGGATTTTGGCGAAAAGGGTCAATGTGCGATAATCAAACCGCGCCTCTGGTCGGGACGATCCCCCACCGATCGCTTCCCTTGATAGGAGGCGCGAGTTGAACACGAATGGGCCGCCGGCACCCCCCGGTGGCCTTTCGTGCGTCTGGAGGGGCGCGCGGGTATGTAGGCTGCGGAGGCGGCTGGCTCGTCTAACGATGTGGGCTGGGCGTACAACCATAGAGCAGGGACCAGGGAGCAGGAAATAGCAAGCGAGTTGGGAGTTGTGGGTTATGAAGATGTTGTGGATGGGTGCGGTTGGGTTGATGGCGGGGATGGTGGTAGCCGGTTCTGGAGCGGCGCTATGGGCGCAGGAGGCTTCGCAGACGAAGCCGGCTGCACAGACTCCGCAGACGCAGACTCCGGCGGCGCAGGCTCCACAGAAGCAGACGCAGGCTCCGGCGACTGGCGGCGATGAGAGCGGGCCGACGACGGGAACGGATGGGATTGTTCTGCCGAAGAAGAAGGATCAGCCGGCACCGCCGCCGGCTCCCGCGGAAGAGAAGGTGAAGAATCCGAATGGGGCGATCTACTCGATGCGGGTGGATGTGCCGATCGTGAGCCTGGATGTGAATGTGCTGCTGGACAAGACGCACCAGTTTGTTCCGGGGCTGAAGCCGGACAACTTTCTGGTGACGGAGGATGGAGTCGAGCAGAAGGTCCAGTCGCTGCGGTTGACCAAGACGCCGATTACGGCGGTGATGCTGCTGGAGTTTGCAGCGAACTCCTACTGGTTCATCAACGATATGCAGAATGCGGCGGTGAGCTTCTTCCGCACGCTGCAGCCGGACGATTATGTTGCGGTCGCGACGTATGATCTGCGCACGCATATCCTGTGCGACTTTACGAACAACAAAGAGACGATCGCGGAGGCGCTGCAGAGCCTGGTGATTCCGGGGTTCAGGGAGACCAATGAGTTCGACGCGCTGTATGAGATGCTCGACCGGCTGAGCCGCGTAGAGGGACGCAAGTACATCATCCTGATCTCGACGGGGCGGGATACGATGTCGCGGCTGACGCTGGACCAGATGATGGCGAAGATCAAGGCGACACCCAATGTGACGATCTTCACGATCAGCACGGGCGGTCTGGTGCGCGAGATGGCCGACGCCGGCGGCGGCATGGGATCGATACGGCGGATGGATTATCTGCAGGCCGATAACGAGATGCGCACGTTCGCGCAGATGACCGGAGGGATGAGCTTTCAGCCGGTGTTTCAAGGGGCGCTGCCGGATATCTTTTCGCAGATCAATGAGTCGATCCGGAACCAGTATGTGCTGACCTACAGACCGACGAATGATAAGAACGATGGGACCTATCGCAAGGTGAAGGTGTACCTGGTGGACAACGAAGGAAAGCCGCTGAAGATGGCGGATGAGAAGGGCAAGCCGGTGAAGTATTCGGTGATTTCGCGGGATGGGTACAAGGCGAAGCTGCCGGTGGAGTAGGAGCAGATATTAGATATTAGATATTAGATATTAGATTTTAGAGACCGGGTGTCGGAGCGATTGGCGGCGGGTAGCGTCAGGGACGAGTGTCTGGTTTGGCGGCGCGAGATGCAGATCTCTCCACTTCGCCTCGCGATAAAGCCGCGAGGCTCCGGACGAGATGACAACATTTGTGGCGGCGGAGTTGGGTCGGTGCTTTCAGTTTTGAGGCTGTGAGCTTTGAGGTGTGAGTTGCTAGTGGCGGAATTGGTCGTCGCGGCCGTGAATGGGGGCGAGGGCGAGCAGGAGAAGGCCTTCGAGGAGGACCGCGCTTTCGAGTTTGACGGAGAGCGAGTGAAGGCGGTTGAAGTCGCGGACCTCGGGTGAGGCGGGTGGGGCTTTCTGGATGTCGCCGCCGGCGGTGAGGCGGTCGGTGTCCATGCGCGGAAGGATGGAGAACTGCGAGTAGAGCGTGAGGCCAAGCATGACGATGGCGAGGACGAGCTCGATGGCGCGGGCGGGGTGGCTGTCGCGCTGCAGGCCGAGCAGGGCGAGCGTGGAGAAGATGTAGACGATGGCCGCGTAGATGCCGATCTGATGGATGGTGAGCAGGGAGTGGCGGACGACGATGCCGGCGGTGTGGGCGTCGGGCAGGAACTTGAAGGCGATGCCGGCGACGGCGATGAAGAAGACGAGGCCGCCAACCCAGGCGGCGAGGGCGTAGAGGCGAAGGATGCGGAGGAAGGTGGCCATGAGCTATTGCGCCGTGATCTGGGTGGTGGGTTCGGTTGCGGGTGCGGTTGCGGGAGTGGAGCGCTCGAGAGCGCGGCGGAGGATGAGCTCGAGCGCGGATTTCTGGGCGCTGTAGTCGTCCTCACCGATGCGCTGCTGGAGGTGGTCGGTCTCGAGTGCGAAGAGCTCTTCTTTTAAGGCTTGCAGGAGCTGGGTGGAGTGGGCCTGGGGCGAGGGTGCGGGGGGTTCGGCTTGCGGTAGCGGGACGCTGGAGACGGTAGAGGGTTTGCGGAGCAGGATGCCTGCGGCGGCGGCGAGCAGAAGAGCGAGGCCGGAGAGTATCCACCACCGGTATTTTGACCAGGGGTCGTGGCTGCCGCTCTCGTCGAGGGGGTTGCCGAGGCCGCCCCCGGGGCGGGTGTCGGCTGCGGCGGAGCTGGCGGGCTGGTTGGCGTCGCCGTTGGGTGCGGGCTGCGCGCCGCTCTGGGTGGGGGCGGAGGTGTCGCGGGGAAGCTGGCCGGTTCCGGCGAGGGTGAAGCCGAGTGGCTGGGCAGGAGTGACGTTGCGCGCGACGAGGGTGTGGGCGTCGACCTCGTCGTCGACGGGCGAGTAGGGAGCGCCGTCGACGGGAGCGAAGGTCATGCTCTTGGGGAGCATGATCGCGATGGTGTCGGTGGGCATGGTGAGCTTGGGTTGGAAGGCAAGATGGCCGGAGTAGGGGAGGTTGTAGGTGATCTGGAAGCGGGTTTCGCCGGGACGGATGGGAAAGAGGAAAGTGTAGTGGTTCTTTTCAGCGAGCGGGACGGGAGCCTGGCGGACGGGCATGCCGTCGGGCGACTCGGCTGCGGCGCCTTCAACGACGGCGCCGTCGGGGAGCCAGAAGTCGAAGGGCTCTTTGGAGAACTGGGTCAGCGGCGGATTGGAGTCGTTCTTGAGGAAGAAGTTTTCGACGACGTGGAGAGATTTGCCGCTGGGGTCGCTTTCGATGCGCATGATCTGGGCTTCGCTGGCGAGGCCTTTGACGTGGGCGGCGGCGTTGTAGACGTCGAGATCGACGGTGGTGGTGCCGGAGGGCGCGGGGCGAAAGTAGTTGGCGAGGTCGTGCGTGACGCGGACGAGATGGATGCCGTCGTCAGGGACCTGGAGGGTGAAGCGGCCGTGGGCGTCGGTGGTGGTGTGGTTGGCTTCCTGCATGCCCTGCGCGAGGCGGATGAGCGTGACAGTGTCACCCGCGGAGGGCTTGCCGGTCGTCTTGTTGGTGACGATGCCGGTGATGGGGGTCGCGGCGAAGGCGGCGACGGGAAGAGCGAGGACGGTGAGAGTGCAGAGGATGCGGCGGAAAGAGGGCACGTCTAAGGATACTTCACGGCGAGGTTGAGGATGCACCAAGACAACGGCAAAAGCAAGGCGGTTCGATTCAGTTACGCGTTTCGCGTTGTCGTTTCGAGTTAAAAGCTGCGCTGCTTTTCTGAAGGCGCATCAGCCGCCGAGGGAGGTGATCTCGGTGAGGACGGTGGCGGCTTCGGATTCGAGGGAGTCGCGCTGGCTGGCATAGTCGGCCTCGGGGTATTTGCCGGCCTTGTATTCGAAGTTGAGATCGCGGAGGTTCTCGTAGATGACCTCTTTGCGCTCGCGGAGGTAATCGAGACGAGTTTTTTCGCGAACGGCGGCGAGCTTTTGCTGCGGCCAGAAGATGTAGGCGCCACAGGCGAGCAGGAGCACAATAGGCGGAATGAGGATCGTCGGATTCATCTCGTACCAGTATCTCGCGTCGAACGGTTGCAACGGAGAGTGGACGCGCGTTTTGTGCGGCGAGCTACTCCGGCCGGTGCGATGTTCGTCAAAGGTATAGTGTATCTGCGCCGGGTGGTTTGGGGCGAGAGGGGGAACGGTTGGCACAAAAGGCTGGGTTGCGGTGGCTGGCGGTGTTGCTGGTTTGCCTGGTGTTTCCCGGCGCGGGTGCGAGAGCGCAGGCCGCGGCCCATACGGACCCGCTGAATCTCAATCCGCTGGTTCGGCAGGGGTATGAGCGCTTCTACAACCTTGACTACGACGGGGCGCTGAAGATCTTCAACCAGGTGGCGCAGGAGCATCCGAAAGACCCGATGGCGTGGAATTACGTCCTGCTGGTGACGATCTTTCGTGAGCTCTACCACCATGACCTGCTGGATACGACGTACTACGCGCACAACAGCTTTCTTTCTTCGAAGCGCGAGATCGATATTCCGAAGCAGACGCGCGCGCGGATCGATGGGCTGACCGATAAAGTCGTGAAGATGTGCGATGCCCGGATCGATGCGAACCAGAACGACAAGAATGCGCTGTTTGCGAGAGGGTATGCGCGGGGAATGCACTCGGCGTTTATTACGCTGGCGGACCACTCGTTTGCGGCGGCGGCGAGGCAGGGATACCAGGCGCGCAATGACAGCGAGGCCGTGCTGAAGATCGATCCGCAGTATGCGGATGCGGATATGGCTGTCGGCATACAGCAGTTTGCGGTGGCGAGCCTGCCCAGGTTTGTGCGGCTGATGGTGGGGATCATGGGTGTGGGCGGATCGAAGGAGAAGGGGTTGGCGATGCTGCGCATCTCGGCGGCGCATGGCGTGGTGACGAGTGTGGAGTCGCGTACGGCGCTGAGCTTGTTTCTGCGCCATGACGCGCACTATGCGGAGGCGTTGCAGGTGGAGCGCGGACTGGCTCAGCAGTATCCGCGCGACTATCTGTTTCAGCTCGAGGTGGCGAACCTGTTGAAGGATTCGGGACAGGGGTTGCAGGCGATTGCGGCGTATAAGCAGGTGGTCGGAGAGGCGCAGAAGCCGGGGTACTTTGTCGATCCGCGATTGCAGATGGCGTGGTTTGGGCTGGGGGATACGCAGCGTGGATATAACCAGCTGCCGGATGCGGCGAACTCGTATGTGCAGGCCGCGGAGCAGAAGAATTGCAGCGAGTGGCTGCGGGCGAGAGCGCAGGTGAATGCGGGCCAGGTGTATGACATGCTGCATCAGCGCGGGCAGGCGGTGAAGATGTATCAGATGGCGGCGGGTGGAAGCGACGAGTCGCAGGCGGAGCTGGCGCGGAAGTATCTGAAATCGCCGTACGCTGGGAGGTAGGGGAGGCGGATTTGCCTAGATCGAAGAAAGCATACCTCAGGGCTAAAGTCCGGATTTTTGTGAAGGCCTATGAGACCCGAGCCTGAGGGCTCGGGGTACATGGAGGGAACTGCGCTGGGTCGCGGCGCGTATGGGATGATGATGTGTTAAGGAGGCGAACCATGGTTTGTCCGGCGTGTGGAACGAGTCTTGGAGAGGGAGCGAGGTTCTGCAGCCATTGCGGATGCGCTGTGGCGGGTCCGGCGTATGTTCCGGTGCAGGCGAGGCTGGAGCGGCCGCGGTATGGGCGCGTGTTTGCGGGGGTGTGCGCGGGGTTTGCGCAGCGTTATGGGTGGGATGTGACGCTGGTGCGGCTGGTGCTGGTGCTGGTGGTGCTGTGCGGCGCGGGAACGCCGCTGCTGGCTTATCTGATTGCGTGGATCGTGATGCCGAATGGACAGTATGTGCTTCCGCAGACGATGGGTGGAATGACTTCGTGAGTGAGTTTCCGGCGCCTCGGCCGTTTCGATATGTGGAGTCGCGGCTGTGCTGCGGCGATGTGGAGTTGAGCGAGCTGGCGGAGCGGTTTGGAACGCCGCTGTATGTGTACTCGGCTGACGATGTGCGCGAGCGGGCGGAAATGCTCGAGCGCGAGTTTGCGGGCGTGGAGCATACGGTCTGTTATGCGGTGAAGGCGAACTCGGCCTTAGCCATTTTGAGGCTGCTGGCGGGGATGGGGTGTGGGTTCGATATTGTTTCGGGTGGAGAGCTGGAGCGCGTGAAGCGGGCGGTGCCTGAGGCTTTGGGTCGCGTGGTGTTCTCGGGTGTGGGCAAGCAGGCGTGGGAGATGGATGCGGCGCTGGCGGCTGGGATACTGCTGTTCAATGTGGAGAGCGAGGCTGAGCTGGAGCTGCTGAGCGAACGCGCTGTGTTGAGTGGGCGTGTGGCGAAGATTGCGCTGCGGGTGAATCCGGATGTGTTTGCGGAGACGCATCCTTATATCTCGACTGGATTGCGCGAGCATAAGTTTGGGATTGCGATTGAGCGGGCGCGAGCGGTGTACAGACGCGCGGTGGAGCTGAAGGGCGTTGAGCCTGCTGGCGTGAGTGTGCACATTGGATCGCAGATTCGGGAGACGCAGCCGTTTGCGGAGGCGCTGGGGCGGGTTCGTGCGCTGGTTGAGGAATTGCGCGCGGATGGTCTGCGGATTGAGTTTGTGGATGCGGGTGGAGGGTTTGGGATAGAGTATGGGCGCGCGGAGTTCGATCCGGCGATGCGTGTCGCGGAGTATGCGAAGGCGATTCGCGGGGCGCTGGATGGATTGGGCGTGAAGCTGCTGCTGGAGCCGGGGCGGTTTTTGATTGCGCAGGCCGGCGTGTTGCTGACTCGGGTGCTGTATACGAAGCAGAATGGCAATAAGCGGTTCGTGATTACGGATGCGGGGATGAATGACCTGATCCGGCCGGCGCTGTATGGGGCACACCATGAGATTGTGCCGGTGGTGCGCGCGGGCAGGGCGACGGAGGTTGCGGATATCGTTGGGCCGGTGTGCGAGAGCGGAGATTTCTTTGCGCGGGACCGGGAGATTGAAGAGTTGCGGGCCGGGGATCTGGTGGCGCTGTTGGATGCGGGGGCGTATGCGATGAGTTTGAGCTCGCACTACAACACGCGGGTGCGGCCGGCGGAGGTGTTGGTGGAGGGCGGGAGCGCGCGGCTGGTGCGGCGACGGGAGACGCTGGAGGAGTTGTTTGCACCGGAGATGCTGTAGGCGCACGAGGATTTTCTGGTGGATTCCGGCCTTGGTGGAGGCCGGGTTCGTGCTTTCAGTTTTCAGCTGTGAGCTTTGGGTTGTGAGTTTTGGGGAGCGGAAGGCGATCGTCCTTGCGTGCTAGAATGAGCAGCGGTGAGCGTGCTCTGATGAGTGGCTGTGGGGCTGTTCCGGAGCTGCCAGGTTCGTTGGCTCACTAGTTCAGGATGAGGTTTTTCGACGCATGTCCGGCCACTCGAAATGGGCGACGATCAAGCATAAG
>DATCFM010000036.1:0-4034 GCA_036509515.1 Acidobacteriaceae bacterium | reverse complement strand
GAGCAGACCCAGAAGCGGGGCGACTGCTGTCAACGGGAGGCGCCGGATGCCCTCGGTCGCCAGCCCGGCCATGAGGCCGTTGCCCAGAAAAAGACCGACCTGGGTCCAGGCGCTTAGCTTTGCGCCTTCGTGATTGGGATTATCGCGCTCGGCTTCGGCGACGTCCGGAATGACGCCGGCGAGCCAGCCACCGAGGGCGTTGGAGCTTAAGACGGAGGTCGCGTAGGCAATCATGACGGCGATTTCGAGGACGAGCAGATGGCCGCGGAGAAGCACTGCGAAGGTGAGGCAAATGCCTGCAAGTGCCGCAAAGACAGCCGCATACCAGCGCCGGCTGAAGCGGATATCGAGCAGCGGGCCGAGTAGGAACACCCAGAATCCGGGCGATAGGCAGGCGGCGCTGACGGCTGCAATTTTTAGCTCGGGCACGCCCTGGGCTGCGAGCATCTGGGGCAGCGGAAGCACGATGAAGCCTCCCACCAGGCCAATGGTGGCGTTCGAGAGACCCATCAGCCAGATTGGCGCGCTTCGTAGCGGATCTGATAGCGGATGGCGGCGCATCGCCACAGTGTACGGCAGTGGGGCTAGCCTTCACTCGCAAGGGGCTGCCAGAGTTCGAGGCGGTTGCCGTCGCAGTCCTTGATCCACGCGAATTTGCCGTAGGCGTAGTCCTCCCGCTTGGGGTCAATCCATACGCCAGCCGCGCTAAGTGTGGCAAGCAAAGCGTCCAGGTCGTCGACGCGGTAGTTGATCATGGCTGGTTGCGGGCCGTCGCCGAAGTAGCTGGTGTCCTGCGGGAAGGCGGACCAGGCGGTCATGCCAGTGCCAGCGGGGATTTCGTCGGACCATTGGAAGGCGGTGCCGTTGAAGTCGGAGAGAATGATGCCGAGGTTTTCGGAGTACCACTTCGCCAAGGCTTTTGGATCCTTGGAACGTAGGAAGACGCCGCCGATTCCAGTAACTCTTGCCATTAGATTTGATCCCTTTCAACTCGCACCGCGGTGCCATACGCCAACACTTCCGTAACGCCCTGCATGATGTCGTTGGCATCGTATCTTGCTGCAATGATGGCGTTTGCACCATGCTCACCGGCATGCACAATCATCCTTTGGAAGGCATCTTCACGGGTTCTTTCGCACAGGTCGGTGTACAGTGTGATGTCTCCACCCACCAGGGTCTGGAGGCTCGCGCCGATGGTTCCGAAGACCGAGCGCGAGCGCACAACGATGCCTCGTACCACGCCAAAGTTCTGAACAATCCGGTAGCCAGGCAGTTCGAATGCGGTTGTCACCATCGACTCTGGAAATGGGAGCTGGGAAGAAGCTTTAGGCGGTTGATTCGTCGAGGGCATCGTGTGTACCTCCGGAAAGATCAGTGTACGTCAGGGTTGCAACGATTCGACCAGAATCGTTACGGCCCCAGTGTCGATGGCTTGCGCAGCAAGGGCGATGCCTGCGCGGATGTCGGCTGCGAGGCCGGCGGTGACGAGGACGGCGGCGGCGTTGAGGAGGACCACATCGCGGCGGGGGCCGGCTTCGCCCGCGAAGATTGACTTTAGAATCATGGCGTTGGCGGCGGCGTCTCCTCCTTCGAGGGCAGACAGGGGGGCTCGCTGGAGGCCGAATTCTTCGGGAGCGATGGTGTATTGGGTGACTTTGCCGTTGCGGACTTCGGCTACTTCGGTGGGGCCGGAGAGGGCAATCTCGTCGAGTCCACCATCGCCATGGACGACCATGGCGTGTTGTATGTCCAAGAGCAGCATGGCTTTAGCGACAAGGGGGACGAGTCGGGACTGGTAGACGCCCATGACCTGGCGGCGGGCTCCGGCGGGGTTGACGAGGGGGCCTAAAACGTGCAGAATTGTGCGCACTCCGAGGGCACTGCGGACGGGCATAACTGCTTTTAATTGAGGATGATGCGCGGGCGCCAGGAGGAAACAGAAGCGATGTGTTCGGAGGGCCTGGGCTGCGTTGGCGGCGGAGAGTTGAATGGGGATGCCGAGGGCTTCGATTACGTCGGCGGAGCCGCAGCGGGAGGTGACGGCACGGTTGCCGTGCTTGGCTACATTGGCTCCGGCGGCGGAGGCGACGAGAGCGGCGGCAGTAGAGATGTTGAAGCTGCCGCTGGAGTCGCCGCCCGTGCCGCAGGTGTCGACGAGTTCCTGTCGCTCCATGTCACTGAGGGGAAGGACGTTAGCGGCGGCGCGGAGAGAGGTGGCGAAGCCGGCAATCTCGGCGGCAGACTCGCCTCGACCGGCGAGGGCTCCCAGCAGGCCGGCTAGTTCGACGTCGCTGGCCTCGCTGGCGAGGAGCTTTTGCATGAGCGCGGTGGCGTCCTCGAAAGTGAGGGTCTCGCGCTGTTCGAGGATGCGGCGAAGCTCGTGCAGGATCGGCATGACCCTCTGAGCGTACCAAAAAGTGGTGTACTCAGCGCGGTTTCGGGACGCAAATCGCGTGACTTAAGGTAGTTTGAGGCTTCACTTGCCGGAAGGAGCGAGCAGTTTCGCACACGTCGGTCGATTATCGATCAAACCATTTGCTAGCTGTTGCTGCGAGTGACTACGATGTCGGGGTAGACGGTGGGACGTATTGACTTTTTACCCGCTGCAAGAATCGCAAGCTTTGGAGAGTGCATGAAAATTCATGAGTATCAGGCAAAAGAGATTCTCCGCAAGTATGGAGTGGCTGTCCCGAATGGCGAGATGGCGACGACGATAGAGGAGGCGGACACGGCTGCCAAGCAGCTGTTCTCGGCGGGCAATGCGGTGGTGGTGGTGAAGGCGCAGATCCACGCGGGTGGTCGCGGAAAGGGCGGCGGCGTGAAGCTGGCGAAGACGCTGGAAGAGGCGGCGACGGCGGCAAGGGCGATTCTTGGGATGCAGTTGGTGACGCACCAGACGGGACCGCAGGGGCAGAAGGTTCGGCGGCTGCTGGTGGAGGCCGGGTCGGCGATCGATCGCGAACTTTACCTGGGACTGGTGCTGGATCGCGCTTCGTCGAAGGTGGTGTTCATGGCGTCGCAGGCGGGCGGGATGGAGATTGAGGAAGTCGCGCACAAGACGCCCGAGAAGATTTTCAAGGAGTATGTGGACCCTGCGATTGGCTTGCAGGCTTACCAGGCTCGGGCGCTGGCGTTCAAGCTGGGACTTGCTCCTGCGCAGATTGGCGAGGCGGTGAGGTTCATGATGGGGCTGTACAGGGCGTTCATCGATACCGACTCGACGCTGATGGAGATCAATCCGTTTATTACGACGAAGGATGGCAAGCTGGCGGCGCTGGATTGCAAGATCAACTTCGACGATAACGCGATGTTTCGGCATAAGGATTTGAAGGAGCTGCGCGATATTTCAGAGGAAGATCCGCTGGAGGTTGAGGCTTCGAAGTTTGCGCTGAATTACATCAAGCTGGATGGGAATATTGCTTGCATGGTGAATGGCGCCGGGCTCGCGATGGCAACCATGGACATCATTCAGTACGCGGGCGGGTCAGCTGCGAATTTTCTGGATGTGGGCGGCGGAGCGAACCAGGAACAGATTGAGAATGCGTTTGGGATTCTGCTTTCGGATAGTCATGTGAAGGCGATTTTTATTAATATTTTTGGCGGGATTCTTCGCGTTGATGTTCTGGCTACTGCGGTCGTCGCTGCTGCCCGGAAGTTGAATGTGCAGTTGCCGATTATTCTTCGGCTTGAGGGTACGAACGTGGAAGAGGGTCGAGAGATCATCGCTAAGTCTGGATTGAAAGTGCAGATTGGGGCGACGATGAAGGAAGCTGCTGATTTGGCGGTTGCTGCGGCGAAGGGCTGAGTGAGTTGAGGGGCCTTTCTCTCTCGCGTGTGCGAGCGGGATGGCGGGTTCTTCGAGCGCGCAGGGTGACACAGTATTGGTCGTAGAGACGAGAGCATACCCCAGGGGCTAAAGCCCGCATTCTGGGGCGCGTTATGAGGCCCGAGGCTGAAGCCTCGGGTTACCTGGAAGCAAGGGCAAGTGCAAGAACAGAAGCAGATCCCTACGGGATGACAGACAGAAAAGCAAG
>DATCFM010000035.1:0-46260 GCA_036509515.1 Acidobacteriaceae bacterium | reverse complement strand
AAGGAACGCTGGGCAAGCTGGCGACCGACGACACCGCGTACAACAACCTGAACAAGCTGCTGACCCAGAGCACGGAGCTGGTGACGATGATCCGTCAGGACCCGAAGAAGTACCTGACCATCCACATGAAGATCTTCTAGGGGAGTCCCCTCCCCCTCTTTGGCGGCGATTCTTGGGAATGTTGGGTTTGCGGCGATTGTTCGCGGCAAAATATTGATTCCAGAGATTTTGCGTGGAAAATCTCTGGAATGTGTGGGTTGCGAGGCTTCTGTGTAGGACCTCGACATTCTTTGAACCCCACTCATGCCGACGATGAGACCGTCGTCATGAATGGGCCACCCGGATTTCAAGGGGGCACCCAGATCTGTTTGGGTTTTGATCTCTATTCCTATTATAGCGAGTTGAGTGGATATAATGTGCAGCGATTTTTCTCTTTGTTTGCATGGGTTTAGGTGGTTTTGGGGCTTGACAAGATTTTTGGTCTTCGGGCGAAATGACAAGCGTACCTCAGGGGCTAAAGCCCCTTTTTCGCTCGGACTTTTATGGCACGGCTGAAGCCGTGCCCTTAAGCGAGGCAGAGGCGCGTTCGCGCCTCGGAACAGCCACAGCAGGTCCTTCGCTGCGCTCAGGATGACAAACAAAAGAGCAACCGCAAAAGCAAAAGCAAAGCGATGGCGATGGCAACGGCAACGGCAACGGCAAAAGCAACCGCAACGGCAGAAGCAACGGCTGGTCTTGATGCGTTTCGAGTTTCGCGTTGCGCGTTTCGAGTTAAAACAGATTCTTCCCTTCGGCTGCGCTCAGGGTCAGGATGGCAACTCTTGGCGGGGGGGCGAGACTTCGCTGTATCCTTCCTCGTCTTCACAGGCACCGACTCCGTTGTTCGTGAAGTTTCCAGAGACCGCCTGTGCGTGCTGGCCCAGGTACAACTGCCCACACCTTCCATCACACGAGGATATTCATGCGCAATTTTGCTGTCGTCACTCTGCTCCTGCTGGCGAGCCCGCTGTGTCTGGCCCAAGGCGCCTCTTCCGCGGATGAGTCCGCACCCAGCTCCATCCCCAAGAAGCCGATCAGTTTCGATGTCTCGGCGATCGATAAGTCGGTCGATCCGTGCGTGGACTTCTATCAGTACGCCTGCGGCAACTGGCGCAAGGAGAATCCGATCCCCGCCGACCAGGTGCGCTGGGGCCGCTTCAATGAGCTGGCCGAGCGCAACACCTATCTGTTGTACGAGGACCTGAAGAAGGCCGCCGACGCTCCGAAGACGCCGTTGCAGAAGAAGTACGGCAGCTACTTTGCCGCGTGCATGAATGTGCCCGAGGTGAATGAGCTGGGCGCGAAGCCTTTGCAGCCGGAGTTGAACGCGATTGCCGGGCTGAAGAGCAACAAGGATCTGGCTGCTCTGAATGTCGAGTTCACCAAGCGCTTCGGCGGATCGGATGTGCTGGATGTGGGCGTGCAGCAGGACCAGAAGGATTCGTCGAAACAGATTCTGGGCACGGGACAGGGCGGGCTGTCGCTGCCGGACCGCGACTACTACCTGTCCAAGGACGCGCGCAGCGAGAAGATTCGTCAGCAGTATGTCGAGCATGTGACGAAGATGTTCACGCTGCTGGGCGATACGCCGGAGGAGGCGGCGAAGGAAGCCGCGGCGGTGATGAGGATCGAGACGGCGCTGGCCGAGGGCTCGATGAGCCGGGTGGAGATGCGCGATCCGGCCAACCGATACCACATCATGACGATCGCCGAGGTTGACAAGCTCTCGCCGGACTACAACTGGAACGAGTATCTGAGCGGGCTGGGCATGGGCAGCGTGCCGGACCTGAACGTCAGCTCGCCGCACTTCGTCGAGACGGTGAACAAGGAGCTCGATGACGAGCCGCTGAGCGCGATCAAGAGCTATCTGCGCTGGCATGTGCTGCATGGAGCGGCGCCGCTGCTCTCCAAGCCGTTTGAGGATGAGAACTTCGCGTTCTTCTCGGCAACCCTGCAAGGGCAAAGGGAGGAGCAGCCGCGCTGGAAGCGCTGCACGCGCATGACCGACCGGGCGCTGGGCGAAGCGGTGGGACAGGACTGGGTGAAGGAGAACTTTCCGCCCGCGGCCAAGGACAATATGGAGCACCTGGTGAAGGCGCTCGAAGCTTCGCTGGGCGAGGACATTCAGCAACTGCCGTGGATGAGCGACGCGACCAAGGTCCAGGCCAAGCAGAAGCTGGACGCGATCCGCGACAAGATCGGCTATCCCGAGCACTGGCGCGACTACTCGAAGCTGACGGTCAAGCGCGATGACCTGCTGGGCAATGTGGAGCGCAGCAGCATCTTCGAGTACAACCGCGATCTGGCCAAGTACGGCAAGCCGGTGGATGAGACCGAGTGGCACATGACGCCGCCGACGGTGAACGCCTACTACAACCCGCCGCAGAACGATATCAACTTCCCGGCCGGGATTTTGCAGCCGCCGTTCTATGACTTTGCGAAGGACCCGGCGGTGAACTTCGGCGGCATCGGCGTGGTGATTGGCCATGAGATGACGCATGGCTTCGACGACCAGGGCTCCAAGTACGACCTGCACGGCAATGTGCGGGTGTGGTGGACGCCGGACGATCTGGCGAAGTTCAAAGAGCGCACCGAGTGCGAGGCCAAGGAGTACGACGGCTTCGAGGTGGCTCCGGGGCAGAACCTGAACGGGCATCTCACGCTGGGCGAAAACACGGCCGATAACGGCGGGCTGCGCATCGCCTACCAGGCGCTGATGCAGACGCTGGCGCAGGAGGGCGCGCCGGCCGAAGACAAGAAGATCGACGGCTACACGCCGGCGCAGCGCTTCTTCATCTCCTTCGGGCAGGTATGGTGCCAGAACCAGAGAGAGCAGGCAGCGCGTGTGCTGGCCAAGACCGACACGCACAGCTCGGGCGAGTGGCGCACCAATGGGACGGTGCAGAACTTCGACGAGTTCGGCAAAGCCTTCGGCTGCCATAAAGGCCAGCCGATGATGCCCGCCGACGGAGGATGCCGCGTCTGGTAGCAGCGACTTCGCAGCGAAGATACCGGGCTCCGGAGTCGCTTCCGGAGCCTTCTCTTTTCCACAAAATTAGATATCGGCCATTTTGAAGGAACCTTACCTCAGGGGCTAAAGCCCCGTTTCATTTCGCAGATTTGCGGCATCCTTCGGCTTCGCTCAGGACAGGCTCTGAAGCCGTGCCCTTAACGAAACGTGTCCTGCCGGCCCACTACCGCAAAAGGCGAAAATTGGCAGAAAGCGCCTCAGCCCACTACAATCGGTGAAGGTTTGGACTCTCTCCAAAGACAGGTTTCTCCGAGCCCCGGGCGCATAGACGCCAGGGTGATTCTGGAGATGAAGGAAGCACATGAAGTTGAGTTGGTTCGGCCGGTTGGCTCTGGCCCTGTTTGCGTCGTTGGCTCTGGGACTTGGCATGACGGCTTGTGGCGGCTACACCGTCGCGTATCTGTGGGTTCTGGGTCAGAACCCTAGCGGCCCGGGTGGCCAGATCGCCGCGTTCAAAGTCGATGCGTACACCGGCAACCTGACCGATGTTCCTCACGAGCCCTTTGCAAGTCAGGGCTCGACGCCCGTATCCCTGGTCGTGAGGCCGGGCGGGCGGTACGTCTACGTGCTGAACCAGGGCACCTACGATCCGGTCAAGGGAGTGCAGGCGGGCGACGGCATCGTGGAGTTCTCGGTGGGCGGCGACGGCACGTTGAACTACGAGCAGACCTATCACAGCCCGGGCCTGGTTCCGCTATGGCTGCAGATGGACAACACCGGCACCTATATCTACGTGCTGAACAGGTACTCGCCGGACTACGCTACAACGGGCAATGGGTCCATCTCGGCGTTTGTGATCGACGGGACGACCGGGCGCCTGCAGCTGGTGCAGAACACGCAGTCGATTCCTCCGGGGCAGCCGGCTCTGACCTACTGGGATGTCGGCGTCTCGCCGCTGATGATGAAGTCTTCGGCCGGGTGCCTGTTCACCGTGAACAGCGCCGACCAGACGATCACGCCGTACTCCTTCGGTGGAGGCGGACAGTTGGTGACGGTCACGACCGGCACCATTCTCACGCATGCCGCGGACATCACCTCGATCAACGGCAACGGCAGCTACATCATCCTGACCGATGCGGGCACCGACCATACAAAGCCCGGGGTAATCATTCCCTATCAAGCCAGCGGCTGCACGCTCAACAACCTGAGCGGCGGCAACAAGCAGGATCTGGCCGGCACCTCCAATCCGTCCTACTCGCTGATCTCGACTGGCGGAAGCGACACTTATCTTTACATCCTGCATTCGTCGACGGCCAACACCACCCCGGGCAATCCTTACAGCACGATCTCGGGCTTCCAGATCGTGTCGGGCAGCGGACTTCAGCCTATAACCGGCAACACCATCTTCCCGGTCGATGCGGGTCCGGACTGTATGGTGGAGGATCAGACCAACCGGTACATGTTTACCTCCAACCGCGACGCGGGTACGGTGACGGGCAAGATCTTCGACTCTACCACTGGCCAACTTTCGGACCTGTCGCGAGGAACGACCTTTGCCGCTACGCAACAAGCTTCGTGCCTGGCCATCAGCTCAGCGGTGGACTAGGAATCGCTGTGAACCAGGAGCCGCGGATGCGCAAGGTTGCAATGGACGAACGATTTATTCAAACGGTCTCCGAGACCGGAACTCATACGGCGCGCTGCGGCTCGCCGGTGCAAGGGAAACAGATGACGTACAAGAAGATGCTCCAGGCTGCAATGGCGGTAGGATTATCGGCGGCCATTGGGCTGGGGTTGGCAGCTTGCAGCCGTGACTATACGGCGGCGTATGTCTATAGCGTTTCGGCGTCGAACGGCAGCATCAGCGCGTTCGGGGTGGACTACCAGACCGGCATCCTGACGCAGATTAACGGATCGCCGTTCAGTTCCGGCCTTGCGACGGTGACGACGATCGTGCCGGGGCCCAGCGGCCAATATCTCTATGTCATCGGCGGCCCGCAGGATGCCAGCGTCGTCGCGATAGCCCGAGGCACCGACGGCAAGCTGTACAACCAGAAGACCTACAGCCTGGGCGGAGGAACCTATCCAACTGCGGCCGCGGTCGATTCAACCGGAACCTACCTGTACGTGACCTTCACCTACCAGGTCGGCTTCACGGTGGCCTCGCCCGGCCCCGGCGGCATCGCGATCTTCAAGATCAGCAGCACGGATGGAACGCTGACCGGACCGGTCGTGGAGAACGGCTTGAACTACGTGCCGGTGGGCAGTAATCCCGTCAGCATCGCGGTCTCCGTACCCACCTGCGGAACAACCGCGTCGGTTCCCAGCGCGCCGCCGTGCACAGGCACGAGCAGCAAGACCTTCAGCAATACCTTCGTCTATGTGGTCGACCAGGAGGCGTCGCCGAATGGGACGGTCCTCGGATTTGCGCAGAACAGCAGCGACGGAACACTGACGCCGCTCTCCGGAACGACCTTCAACACCACGCTGCAGACCTACCAGGGCTATCACGCCGGTGTTACACCGAGCGCCGTCGCCGTCGATCCGACCGGACGTTTCGTGTACGTTACGGACAAGACCTCCAACCAGATCATCGGCTACACCATCGATACCAACGGTACCGGCAACCTGACGGCCATGCTCAGCAGCCCGTTCGGAACGGGCCTCTATCCGGTGGCGCTTACCATTGAGCCACGCGGCAAGTATCTCTACACGGCCAACTACAACGACAGCTCGGTCAGCTCCTTCGCGATCGATGCGGGCAGCGGATCGCTGAGCAGCGTGGCCGGCAGCGGCGGCTTCAAAACAGGAGCGCAGCCAACCTGCGTTACGGTCGAGCCGGAGCTTGGCATCTATCTCTACACCTCGAACTACCTGGAAGGAACGATCTCCGGTGGGCGATTGAATGCCAACACGGGCGCACTGAGCGGCGTAGACCAGTCGCCGTTCGACGCTTCCGCGCTGCCCGCCTGCATCACGTCGGTGACGAATGGACCGCACGCGCTGCAGATTAATCAGCCATAACGGACTGGAGTTCCCCAGTCGACGAAGCGCCCCGGAGTGATTGTTCCGGGGCGTTTCACTTTTTGCGCGGCGCACGGGCCTCACGGCGGGCGGCCCCGATATGCTCCAATAGCTGCATGGCGCATTCCTCCAGCTTCTCGCTTGGCGATCCCAGAACCGGCGGCCTCGCGCTGGGGGGCGGCCCGCTTTTCCTCATTGCGGGCCCGTGTGTGATCGAGTCCGAGCAGCACGCGCGCGGCATGGCGGACGCGGTCCAGCGCATCGCGGGCGATCTCAATATTCCTTACATCTTCAAAGCCAGCTATGACAAGGCGAACCGCACCTCGATCAACAGCTTCCGCGGCCCGGGGCTGGAGGAAGGCTGCCGCATTCTGCGCGCCATCGGCGAAGCCAACCGCCTTCCTGTGCTGACCGACATCCATTCACCCGGACAGGCAGGCGAGGTCTCCGAGCGGCTGGGCGACGTCAACGCGATGTTGCAGATCCCGGCCTTCCTCTGCCGCCAGACCGATCTGCTGGTGGCCGCCGCCAAGGTCTGTGCAGCTCCTAATCGCGCGGTCAACGTGAAGAAGGGGCAGTTCGTCGCTCCGTGGGACATGCGCCATGCGGTTGAAAAAGTTCGCGAGAGCGGATGCGAGCGGATCGCCCTCACCGAGCGCGGCGCTAGCTTTGGATACAACAACCTTGTGGTGGACATGCGCGCGCTGCCGATCATGCGCGCGATGGCGCCGGTGATCTTCGACGCGACCCATTCCGTGCAGACGCCGAGCGCGGCGAATGGCGTCTCGGGCGGCCAGCCGGAGTTCATTCCCGTGCTGGCGCGCGCAGCCGTCGCGGCCGGGGTTGACGGCATCTTCCTCGAAGTCCACGACAATCCAGCCGAAGCCAAATCCGACGGAGCCAATGCGCTGCACCTGAACCGGTTGCGGGCTGTGCTGGAGACGCTTCTGGCTGTGCATGCGGTGGTCGAGGGGGGTTGAAGGGAGCGTGACAGCGTGGGTGGCTTCCGCTTCAACGGCCCAAGAGGTGAGCGATGCTTATCGGATAGGAAGCGATCAGATACTCCGCTTCATCACTATCAGGTTGATCCAGCTCCAGGTTGGCATCGAGTATCCCGACAAGAAACTTTGTTCTGAAGTAATAAACCTTGCCTGGCACCGCCGCGAAATGCACGAGGGCCTAAGGCCGTCCTATCGTCGATTTCGACTGCACGTTCGCGCACACGTGATGCACTCCTGCCGCAACGGAAATCACGAAATATGAATTATGCCTGTAGGCGCCTGCCCATGAGCCGTCGAGCCCGATTCTCAACGTGTACTGCTGGTGGTTAGGGGCAGGCCCATCATCCTGAATGAAATAAACAAGAGTTTTCCAGGCTCGAGTTCCGGCGCGGCGGGGCGCGTGTTGTCCAGCTTTACGTCGAATTTTGCATCGGTCGGGCCGCAAGCCGCAGCCATCCGGAGCGGTTGCTGTGCGAAGGCGGATGTGGCGAGAAGCAGGGCTGCGAGAGCGAATTTCATGGCATTCCCGGGGAACAATCGTGTGTACGTATGGCAGAAAGACTGCCCAATAAACAAGGGTACGATAGCAGAATTTTCTTGCCAGGCCTGTGCACGAGGGCACAGGCGCGGTATGGGGAACAGCGCCGACAGACGAGAGACCGTCCGGGCGGCAGGAGTGAATTCTTCAACCGGCTGCCAGGGGCTGGGGTTAGAATCCTGCGCTCGGGATGACGGTTATCAAGGGGTCGAGATGACAGCGTTATCAGCGACGCGAAACAGCTTTAGAAAGTTGTGGCCACGGTGAAGCGGAAGGTCTTGCGGGGTTCGCGCAGGAGGTAGTCGGCGCCGTAGTACTGGATGGCCTGCTGATAGGTGTAGGCGGCCGCGCCGGGATCGCTCTGCCAGGGGAAGAGGCTCTTGAAGGTGGCGGGATCGGTGGCGAACTTCTGCGGGAGGTCCCTGTAGAGACGCAGCGGATTGTAGGCGTAGTAGATGCGGAAGGGCGCGTTGACGATGGGCAGGATGACCTGCAGCTCGATCCCGTTGGACATGCGCGGAACGACGTTGGTGCCGGGCACGGTTTGCAGGTTGAGCGGGAACTTGACCGAGGTGCCGCCGACGCAGTCGCCGTTGACCAGCTCCGGGCAGCCGTAGAGCGGGCCGTTGAGGATGGAGGCGCCGAGGACGCTCTGGCGAAGCTGGCCGGGCTGGGAGTCGAAGGTGAGGCCGAAGTCGGTGAAGAAGGCGAAGGTGACCTGGTTGACGATGGGGATGCGGTACTCGACGTTGGAGGTGAAGCTGGTGTCGCCGCCGATGGAGGCGAGGCGGTAGACCGGGATGGGAATCTGAACGAAGGTATTGAGGGTGGGGTTGCTGGGGTTGCGCGGAACCAGCGAGCCGTCGGGGTTGGTGAGGTTCATCATCACGCGGGTGGGGATGAAGGTGTAGGGCGAGCTGGCGCGGATGTCGAAGCCGCGGACATCGTTCTCGCCGCCGCCGTAGATGCGGGAGAAGGGCGGGGCTACCTCACCGCCGAAGCCGGTGACGCTGTTGAACAGGATGCGATAGCCGAGGACGTTATGCCCTTCGCGATTGACGCGGAGGCCCTTCATGGGGAAGAACTGGCGCCAGGAGACGGTGGGTGCGAAGTACTTGGTGTTGCCGCCGACGCCGGCGAACTGGAGGGAGGCGTTGAAGTCCTCGCCGTGGGTCGGGCCGACGGCGCGGTCGAGCGTGGAGAAGGTGAAGCTGGGGGAGATGACCGAGGTGATGATGCCGTTGAGCTGGCTCGACCCGGCGATGCCGGAGCGGAAGGCGAGGGTCTGGAAGACGTTGCGGGTGTTGTCGTTGAAGGTGGTGATGCCGGATCGGGAGAGCGAGTAGGAGACGCCCACGCGGGCCACGCCGGAGCGGCGGAAGAGCTTGCGCAAGGCGGTGCTGGTGGAGATGGTCAGGCCGGTGGAGGACTGGTTGTAGTTGGTGAGCAGCGACTGCTGGGCGTTGGTCAGGTTGGCAGACTGCTGGCCGGTGATGGCGTAGGCCTTGGCGGGGTTGTAGTCGGACTTCTGGGCGAAGACCTGGATGCCGAGAGAGACGGGCTTGTTGCGCAGGTAGGGCTCGTTGAAGCCGAGGCTGAGGTTGCGCGAGAGGTCGCCGATGTTGGCGTTGACGGAGAGGGTTTCGCCGAGGCCGAGGAAGTTGTTGGTCTCATAGTTGAGGCCGATGAACGATCCTGAGAGACCGCTGAGACCGCCGTTGAGGCCGATGGAGTTCTTACCCTTCTCCTTGAGCTTGATGAGCAGATCGACGGTGCCGGCGTCGGCGTTCTGCGTGGGCACGACGTCCTCATCGGTTTTGAGCGTATCGAAGTAGTTGAGCTGGTTGAGGCGGAGGAGCGAGAGGTCGACGAGCTGCGCGTTGTAGACCTGGCCTTCTTCCATCATGAGCTCGCGGCGGATGACCTTGTCGCGGGTGATGGTGTTGCCGGTGAACTCGATGCGCGAGATGTAGAACTGCTTGCCCTCCTGGCAGTCGATATCGAAGTTGATGAGGTGCTTGGCATCATCGAAGGTGGCATTGGGTGCGCCGACGAAGTTGATGTAACCGCGGCTGCCATAGAGCTTGCGCAGGTTCTCGACGCCCTTGGCGAAGAGCTTGCCGTTGAACCAGTCGCCGTCCTTGATGGGGAACTGGGCGCGCAGGAGCGGCGTGTAGGCGGGCGAGGGAAAGGCCTTGTTGTCGTGGAAGATGATGTGACCGAGACGGTAGCGCTCGCCCTCCTCGATCGGAATCAGGATGTCGACGCGCTTACCCTTGGAGGGATGCAGGGTGAAGGGATTGATGCCGCCGGCGTTGCGGACGTTGGTCTGGGGCTCGCCGGTGTTGGCCTGGGCGTAGCCGCGCTCGCGGTAGAGCTGGCGGACGAGGTCGGCGTCCTCATCGAGCTTGGAGGCGTCGAAGGTGCGGGGGAAGAGGTTCTCAAGGAAGATGGAGTGCGGGATGCCGATGGGCTTGGAGAAGTGCATCGCGGAGCGCAGGTCGCGGGAGCTGAGAGCGCGGTTGCCGCTGAAGGCGATCCTGCCTACCTTAACGGTCGGGCCTTCCTTGACGTGGAAGGTCAGCGCGACGGCGGCGGGCGGAATGGTCTTGACCTCGGTGCGGATGGTGGCGAACTGGTGGCCGTGCTCGCCGAGCATCTCGCGGAGGACGACCTCGGCGTGCTTGATGCGGGTGGGGTCGTACTGGCTTTCGACGGAGAGGCCGACCTTCTCCTTCTTGTCGCGCTCGAGAATGTCGGAGACGGTGATGGAGTTGAGGCCGGTGTAGTCGATGGAGCGGATGGTGGGCTTCTCGCGAACGTAGACGATCAGCTGGATGCACTTGGCGGCGGCGACGCGCTCGATGCGCACGTCGTCAAAGTAGCCGGTGTTCCAGAGGGAGTTGAAGGTCTGCTCGACGGCGGCGGGATCGTAGACGTCGCCGGGCTGGAGGTAGGTGCGGGCGAGGATCGACTCCTTGGGGATGCGGCGGTTGCCGACCACCTGGGTGGGGCAGAGGATCTGCGGGCTGGCGGGAGCGGCGGTGAACTGCGGCTTGGCCTGCACCTGCGCGGCAGCGCGCGAGGGGCTGCCCAGCACGAGGCCGAAGAGAATCAGCGCGGGGAAGATGGAGAAAACGACGCGGAAGCAGCGGAGGCCGAAGCGGCTCGAGCGCGTGCGCACAGGCTGGGACGTACAGTTCAGGGAGCTTGCGCTCACTCGCATTCCGGTAAAAATAACCACACCCTCACTGCTTGTTTATGCTCTTGAGCCTTTTCACTGCTGCTGCGTATTGGATAAGGTTTGCGAATGCCGTTTTTCCTGGGAGAAAACGGCGTTAGCGTTCGTTGCCTTGTCAACACCAGCAGTGAAAATGCTCTTGCCCAGCTCGCATCCGGCGGGAATCTCGATTATAGGCGACGGGCCGCTGTTGAGCGAACCGCGAGGATGGAAGGTTGGACAGAAGGTTGGACAGAAGGCCGGTTAGCGGGTGTTGTAAGGAGCGGCGATCTGGACGAGATTGGCCTGGGCGAGGAAGTCGCGCACGGCGGCGGCGAGCTGCGGCTCGACGACACTAGCGGGCGCGAGCACGTCCATCGACTCGGCCTTGAGCAGCACGGGAACGGGGCGGGTGCGGTCGGACTGGAGAGGGACGTCGCGATGGGGGCGGGCGTAGAGCAGCGTGACGTGGCGGGAGCTCTCGGAGTACTGACGGCAGGCGCCGGCGTCGCAGACGGTGGAGGCTTCGAGGCGCTGGGTGACGCCATCGTTATAGGCGGCGGCGGAGAGGTCGATCTCGCCGCCGGGCGAGGGCGTGGCGATCTCGCCATGCCAGATGGGGTCTTCGCCGCGGGCGATGTGGCAGACCTCGGCGTCATGCACGCCCATGACGGGCGAGATGCCGAGCGAGACGTGTGGAGGAGTGGGACCGGAGGACGGCGCGGGCGCGGCGTACTCTCCCCAGAGATAGACGACGGTGCCCTCGATGAGGGTGTCGCGCCAGGTGCGGACGAGGGTGTAGCTGCCGATGTGCGCGGGCAGGCTGGAGGGCTGGGGGCGGCTGGCGTCGTAGGCAGCCTCGACGCGCAGGGCGTGGACGGCCTCGGCGCCGAAGATGGCGGAGAGCGCGAGCACGGCGGCGACGCGCAGCAGAAAGGGCCGGGCGCGGCGTGGAGGAGCGGGCGGTGAGCCGGGCTGGGCGGGGACGTCTGGGCGAATGTCTGAGGGGTCGTGGCGGAGCTGGTCGGCGATGGCGAAGAAGATGATCAGGGCGAGCACGAAGAGGCAGCCGCCGATGATGTAGTCGGCGCGCTTGGCGTGGTGCTGCAGCCACGGGTGAGGGAGCGCGATCTTGTAGTAGATGACCAGCAGGCAGAGGCGCAGGAAGTTGAAGGCGTAGCCGAGCAGCACCGCGCCGGCGACCACTGGAGCAAAGACTGCCCAGCGGAAGCGATAGATATAGGCGACGATGAGCGCGGCGAGCCCGAGCGTGATGGCTCCGCGGATGCCGTTGCAGCCGGGGGCGATGAACATGCCGAACTGGGGGGTGAACATGAGGCGCAGCTTGTCCTGGGTGAGCGGCTGGCCGAGCGCGTGAGCGAAGCCGCGGGCGACGGCGGCGGAGGCGTGCTGCAGGGGAAGATCGATGCGGCGGCTGAAGATCTGCGGGACGGGGATGACGGCCCACATGAGAAGGACGGGAAACCAGGCGGCGCGCAGCAGACGTTTGCCGCCGAAGAGCAGAACCATGCCGGCGGCGTAGACGACCGCGACCAGCGGAAGGGGCGGAAGCTGGAGCAGCCAGTCCTTATTGACGGTGACGATGAACAGGGTCTGGTCGCGCAGGAACATGAGCGCGGCGGAGAGGACCAGGACGGCAAAGCCCCACCAGGAGCCCTCGGTCTCCCAGTGCAGACGGCGCCATTCGCGCAGGATGAGGGCGGCGCAGACGAAGGGGATGACCATGCCCATGGACTTCAGCTCGTCGGTGCGCCAGATGATCCACAGCATCTGGACGGAGCTGAAGATGGTCAGCAGGCCCGCGGCCGCGCAGAGACAGGCGAGCGCGACGATGGAGCGGGGATCGAGGGTGCGGGTATCGGGTGCAGACACGAGGCTATGGGGAGACGTTCGCAGGCTTGTCTCCGACTCTCAGATGTTAGCTGTATGACGGAGATTTTGGGGGAGATTCTCGGGGTGTGGAACCACGGCTGGCAGAGCCGCGGAGGCTCTCCGATACGGTCTTCCGGGGACGCCGAAAGTTCGCGGGCAGCGAAAAAGCCGGGTGGGTCGCCTTCGAAGAGAAGGCCGGGGCTGAAGCCCTTTGTGTTTGCAGACACTTGTCGCGGGGCTGAAGCCCCACGCTAGTCCAAAAAGCGCTACGAAGGAGTTCTTCCGCAGCTCGGAAGCCGCCTTGGCGTGAGACAGAACTCCGCTCGATGCCAGGGGAGAGATTTTGAAATATAGGGGTTACACCCAATGGCGCGCGCGACTACTTTTGTTTGGGGGCTCGGCGGGCACGCAGCCGTGTGCGGAGGGAGGAGACGGCAAAGACGCCGCCAGCGAGGCCTGCGAGAATCAGCGTCGGGTTCTCCGGCGAGTCATCGCAACCGCCCTGGGCGTGAGCCGGCAAGACGGCGATCAAGGGGATCGCGAGCGCAATGGACAGGATGGCTTTCTTCATAGTCAATCCTTGTTCTTCCCCGGACCTTTAAGCCCGCAACTTCTGTCGTTCTCTGTGCCAAGGAAGCGTGTTGCTCAGGAGCCTTTGGCTACAGGGCAGAGGATTTCTCAGCCCTGAATAGGTGATGTCAGAATACGGGCCGGGGATGGCTAGCGTCAATTCAGTTTTGCCCCCAAAAGGTATCGTAAGAGGCACAACGAAGGTGTTACAGGACTTAGGTGAAAATCCGCCGCTGAACCGTCCTGACGGAGGCTGCGACAGCTTGTAGAATCTCGTTTGTACGGCAGGAGGACGCGAACCTTATGGCATCTGGAATGGCAAGCATTGTGGCGCTGAAGGGGGTCTACGAGGACCTGAAGTCGCGCATGGAGAAGACGGTGGAGGGATTCCGCGCCAACCTGTTGAGCGTGCGCACGGGGCGGGCCTCGGTGCACATGCTGGACCAGGTGCGGGTTGACTACTACGGTACCGAAGTACCGTTATCGCAGGTCGCCCAGCTGACCACCCCGGAGGCGCAACTGATAGTGGTGCAGCCGTGGGAGCAGACGATGGTGTCGCCGATCGAAAAGGCGATTCGTATGGCCGGGCTGAGCCTGAACCCGATGCACGACGGCAAGATCGTGCGCGTGCCGGTGCCGCCGATGACCGAAGAGCGGCGCAAGGAGGCGGTCAAGCACCTGTCCGGCGTGCTGGAGGACCACAAGACCTCGATCCGCAATATCCGGCGCGACGGCAACGACTCGGTGAAGAAGGCGATGAAGGACAAGCTGATCTCGGCCGACGACGAGAAGCGCGCGAATGAGGAGATTCAGCAGCTGACCGATGCGGAGATCAAGCGCGTCGAGGAGCTGTTCAAGGCCAAAGAGAAGGAAGTGATGACGCTGTAGTCAGGCGTCGAAGGCGACGGCTTGTTCGAGGATGGGGTATTCGGCGGCGAGGATGGCGTCGGCGATGGCGGCGGCTTCGCGGGCGGGTTGCAGCTCATGAACGCGCAGGATGTGCGCCCCGGCGAGAATAGCGGCGACGTTGGCGGCGGTGGTGGCGATGCGGCGGGCGTCGGCGGCTGAGAGATTGCCGCTCTGCAGCGGCTGCACGGTATTGCCGAGAAAACCCTTGCGGGAGAGGCCGACGAGCAGCGGGCGGCCAAGCTCGTGCAGGCGGCTGAGGCCGGCGAGCAGGAACATGTTCTCGCCGTCGATCTTGCCGAAGCCGAAGCCGGGGTCGGCGACGATGCGCTCGCTGGCAACGCCGGCGGCCTCGGCCGAGATGAGGCGCTCGCAGAGACCGGCGAAGACTACGGGGAGGACATCGGCGGGAGCGAGGCGCGGCTGGGTGCGCCATTCGGAGGGGCGGCCGCGGGTGTGCATCATGACCAGGCCGCAGCTAATTTCGGCGATGGTGGCCGCCATGGTGTTGTCCCACTCGAGACCGGAGACGTCGTTGACGATCTCGGCGCCGGCCAGAACGGCGGCGCGTGCGGTTTCGGCATGGTAGGTGTCGACGGAGACGATGGCCTGGGGGCGCGCGCGGAGAAGGCCTTCGAGCACGGGCAGGAGGCGGGCCTGCTCCTGGGCTGAGGTGAGCGGCGTGGCGCCGGGGCGGGTGGACTCGGCGCCGAGATCGACGATGTCGGCGCCGCCGTCGAGAGCAGCGATGGCGGCGTCGATGGATGCGTCGATCTTGTGTTCGCCTGGGCTGCGGGCGAGCAGGCCGTCGCCGGAGAAGCTGTCGGGCGTGAGGTTGAGGATGGCCATCAGGCGCGTGCGTTCGCCGAGCTCCAGCGTGCGGGTGCGGAGCTTCCAGCGATACGACGGTCGAGCGGCCAGCGACATGCGCGCCATTGTAGACACATTTCCCATAGTTCGTCTGACTCGTTGAAGCAAAAAATAGCGCGAATTTTTAGAGACATCGGAGGATGTGTAGACTGCGTTGCATGCGATGTTTGTGGAGGCTGACGGCGGCGGCGCTGTGCGGGGCGTTGAGTCCATTGACGACGAGTGCACAGACGCAGCCCGCGCCTGCACCGGCGGTGGTGCATCCGGCGTTTCCGAGCGGCGAGGGAACGCCGCTGGGGGCGCGAATCGCCGCGCTGGTGAGTGATCCAGCCGTGAGCCGCGCGCACTGGGGCATTGCCGTGACGGCGATGGATGGGACGCCGCTGTATGGGATGGAGGAGGGAAAGCTGTTCCGGCCGGCGTCCAATGCGAAGTTGTTTACGACGGCGGCGGCGATGGCTCTGCTGGGGCCGGAGACACGAGTGACGACGGTGGTGACGGCGGATGCGGCGCCGGATGCGGCGGGCCTCATCCACGGCGACATTGTGCTGCACGGTGTGGGCGATGCGAACCTGAGCGGGCGGCACATTCCCTATGAGGAACCGGCGCTACAGAAGTTAAGGCTCGATGGCGAAGCAGAGAAGGAGACGGGCGTGGAAAAGACAGCCGTGGATGCGGCGGGCGCGGCCGAGCGCGCGAGGGAGCAGCAGAGCGGCCAGGCGACGAATGGCTTCAACGATCGCGCGATAGCGGAGGCCGAGAATGCCGCGGCAGCTAAGGTTCGCGCCAGCCGCATGCCCGATGAGCTGCTGCCAATGGAGGACCTGGCGGCGCAGGTAGCGGCGGCGGGAGTGAAGGGTTTGACCGGCGCGCTGCGCGGCGATGCGAGTCTGTGGCGGTCGCCGGGTTACGCGGACAGTTGGGATGAGGGCGATGGCGTCTGGGGGTACGGCGCGGCGGTGAGCGCGCTGGAGTTCAACGATGGGCAGCTGGAGCTGCATGTGATTCCGGGCGCGAGCGTGGGCGGGGCTGCCCAGGTGCAGATCGAGCCGAACGTGAACTTCTTCGGGCTGCCGGAGAACAAGGCGACGACGGTGGCGACAGAGAGCGAGGCCGGAATCGATGTGCAGGCGCGGGCGTTCCCAGCCAGCAATGTTGTCGAGGGAGCGGTGGCGCTGGGGCGCCCGGATGGGGAGGAGATTGCGGTGCAGAAGCCGGCGCTGTTCGCGGTCGACGCGCTACAGGCGCGGTTGGTCGCGCATGGAATTGCGGGCGGAAGAGGGACGGAGACTGACGAGGCGCCGCAAGCGAGCACGATGGGGACGCTCGCGCAGGAGCGGGAGCCGGTCGATCTGACGTTTCGCCCGGAGAGCGCGACGAGCCCCGTCTGCGGGCGCGACTTCAAGTGTGGCGTGGTGCTGGCCAAGCGCGTCTCGCCCACGCTGGCCGAGGATGTCACTGTGACTCTGAAGGTGAGCCAGAACCTGCACGCGGAGATGATGCTGCGGCGGTTGGGGCGGGCGTATGGGACGGAAGGGTCGTTCGCGCAGGGGGCGCGGGTGGTGCGGCAGTTTCTGCTGAATGCGGGACTGGATGGCGGCGATTTTGTCTTCTATGACGGATCGGGATTGAGCGGGCACGACCTGGTGACGCCGCGGGCTACCGCTCAGTTGCTGGCCTACGCGGCGAAGCAGCCGTGGTTTGCGCAGTGGAAGGCGGCGCTGCCGGTGGGTGGCGAGGATGGGACGCTGGCCTCGCGCTTCCCTGACCCGCCGCTGAAGGACCATCTGTTTGCGAAGACGGGGACGCTGGGCGAGAGCCGCGGGCTGTCAGGCTATGTGGATTGCGCCAGCGGGCACGAGGTGATCTTTTCGATCTTCGTGGATGACCATGCGCCGGGCGGCGCGGCGGACCGAAAGGCGATGGACCAGATTGTGGCGGCGATTGCGGCGACGGAGTGAGAGAAGCAGATTTTAGATGTTAGATATTAGATGTTAGAGATCAGAACGAAACTGTCTTTCCTAAAATCTAATATCTAACATCTAAAATCTGCCCCTCTCACTTCGGCGTGTGCTGCTTGATGTAGCCGCGGAGCTGGACGTTGAGGTCGAGGGCTTTGGTGACGCCGGATTCGAGCATGCGCAGCCAGTCGCTGGCGGGTTCCTTGAGCTCGGCCATGCTGAGCAGGTAGCTGGTCTGGACGATGATCTCGAGGGCGTTGGAGAGATCGTGCGCCATGCGACGGATCTCGAGAGCGAGTTCCTCGGGGATCTGCTGGGCCGGTGCGGATGAGGTGGCGGCGGGCTTGGAGGCCGTTGTGGGCTCACTCATGTGCGCGAAAAGCTCCCTTGGGGTGGTAGACCCACGCTACTCGACAGAGACGTGAACGCGGTGCGCACAGTTTAGAACATTTCCCGGAGGCCGGGCACGAATTGACACGAACGGGCCGCTCTGGGAGACTAAAGCCTCACGCAATGGGCGCGGTGGACGTCCGACGATGTGAGCCGAAGTGGCGGAATTGGCAGACGCGCATGGTTCAGGTCCATGTACTCGCAAGGGTGTGAAGGTTCGAGTCCTTTCTTCGGCACCAACTCTACGGACCGGCGCGCAAGCAGCGTGAAGGTTCGAGTCCTTTCTTCGGCACCAACTTCTGGAACCGACGCGCGGGGCGAGAGCAGGCTCGGCGCGTTTGTAACTTAAGTTGGCAATCCTTTAATCCAAAAGGGTGCTGTCCCACGAATAGCTAATAGAGGCGGCCAGGCCGTTGTGATGCTTCCGTCCGCGTTGTTCCACCTTTGGGGAGTACCTGCCGGTGTTCCAGCGAGAGAGCCTAGCTCTCTACTGAAGTGCCGGAGATAAGTCCATGCACAGCTTTCTAATCGCGGGAGTCTTCATTCTGATGGTTCTTTCACCGTGCCTCGTAACCCTGCGGTGGCACCCGGATAAGGACGACGACTGGGATTAGAGCGGTCGCATTCGCGCCGAATCCACAGCCGCAATCTGACACACAAATCGCCACATCTCACCTCTCCTGCCTCACCTTCTCTCCCCTAGTTATCCCCTGGTAGTTATCCCCTAGCTATATAGCGCGGCTTCGAAGCGTTGGATCGCCTCCTCGTCCCAGGCGTGTGTGGACTTGCGCCAGGTGTCGCCTTGCTGCTCGACGAAGTTGGGAAAGTTGGAGCGGCAGAAGCTCTTGTGGGTGGCGAAGTCGATGAAGGCCTGGGCGGCGCCGTCAAGATAAAAGACCGCCTGCTGCCCGTCGCGGGACCATTGCAGAGAGGCCAGGCGTTCGCGTTCCGGATCGTCCAGAGAAGCTACGTTGTAGATCAGCATGGCGTCGAGGATGCTCTGCTCCTGACTCTCCTGGGGCTTGCCGGGCGTCTGGCGGGAGCGGTCGCAAGCGTAGAGATAGCCTGCTGCGCCCTCATCTTCAAACACCGCCGTCCAGGGAACTGCGTGCGAGTTGGAGGAGAGAAAGGCGCGGCCGGGCTTGAAGGTGAGCGAGTCCATAGAGTCAGGGTACAAGGCTGGTGCGGAGGCTGCGTTTGCCGAGCCCTGGACATCTTTGGCGCGCTGAGAAGAAAAGCAGGTCCTTCGCTACGCTCAGGATGACAACTCCTGGGGATTCTTCGGAGATTCTCTGGAGATTCAGGCTCCGCTCAGCACGACAATTCCAAATAGCGGCGCGAGGAGGCCCTGTACCCTGTAAAGGTGAGAGTTCGAGGTTTCCTGCTTGGCCGGGCGCAGCGCGTTGCGGCTGTGCTTCTTTTGTTGCTGCTGGCTGAGTGTCTCTATACGATCGCGCATCAGCCGCTGGATGCGAACGACTATCGCTATGCGCGCTGCGGGCGCGAGATGTGGGAGCGGCCGTCGCCGATCCAGGGCTACTTCACGACGTGCGGCAATCTGAATGGCGATGGCACGTTTGCGTACCGGCTGGCGGGGTTTCCGCTGACGGCGCAGCGGGTGGTGCTGCTGGGGATCGACCATTGGCGCAAGCCGGAGAACCGGCTGTATGCGGATGGCTCGCTGAACGGGAGCACGTGGGAGGCGCGCCATGAGCTGCGCTATGTGCCGTATCTGCTGCGGCTGCCGTTTGTGCTGTTTGCGGTATGGCTGGGTGCGGGGCTGTGGTGGGTGGCGCGGCGGCTATTTGGCAATGAGGGTGGAGCGTTTGCGCTGGCCCTGTACGTTTTGTGTCCGGCGGTGGTGCGCTATGCGACGCATCCGAACAACGAGATTCTGGCGCTGTGGGGACTGTATGGGCTGATCTATACGGCGATTGGCGTGGCGCACGCTTTGCAGGGACCGCGAGCGAAGTGGAAGCCGCGCATTGTGCTGCTGACCATCGCGATGGGACTAACGGCGGCAGCGCATGTGCTGGCGGCGATGGTGGGATTTGTGGCGGGGATGGTCTTCCTCTTCCATGTGGCCGAGCGGCGGCGAAGCAATGTTTCGCAGATTATGATCTTTGCGGCGCTGGGGGCGCTGGCGATCGACTTCGCCTTCTTCGGCTTCAGGCCGTCGGCATTCATGTATGTGTTTACGGGCGGGAGCGGGCGGTTCTGGTTTTCGACGGAGGCCGTACGCAGCTTCTGCAGCTCGGCGGTGAATGCGGGGATTCTGGTGGCGGCGGCGGTGGCGCTGGTCGTGTACCTGAGCAGCCGGAGGAGCCGCTACTTCGGCAATACGGCGCCGCTGCTGATGGTGCTGGGACTGGTGTTCCTGTATACGACGCAGGTGGTGTCGGCGCCGTGGGTGTGGGCGCTGCCGTTTCTGTTTACGTTTGTGGGCGGGGTGTTCGCAGACCTGTTCGAGAGCCGGCAGCGGCGGCTGTTTCTGCTGCTGGGAGCGGGCGTGGTGGTGACGCAGGCGGCGCTGTGCTGGGGATCGCTGGCCGGGCTTACGTTATGAACGTCGCAGAGCGGCGGGAACAAATCGGACTACGAGTGGGTTCCTTTATGCTATCCGGCGAAATTTTTTGTTGCGCATCAAACACAACGTATAGGCTGATGCTGACACTCCCCGGACTGGATCGTTCATGACGCACCGCGCTTTTCGTTCCGCGCTCGCCGGCTTGCTGCTGGCCTGCCTTCTTCTGCCGATGGCGGGCTGCCGCGGCGGTATCAAGGGATTGCTGGCGAAGTTTCATCATCGGCAATCGAAATCGAAGCCGAATACGACCGACTATGCGGGAAACCTGCAGGCGGTGGTGAGCTCGAACAAGCTTGACGTGATGGAGCGGCCGGACTTCTCGGACTACGAGACGCAGGTTCGGCAGTTTTATAACCAGCGCAGCTATGAGCTGGCGTGGACACGCAACGGCGTTCCGACCGAAGCCGCGATGACGCTGATTCAGGTCTTTCAGAATGCGGCGCTGAAGGGACTGGACCCGGCGGACTACGATGCGGGCACGGGCCCGGCGGACGCGGGGCGGTGGCAGCCGAGGCTGCAGAAGCTGGATGAGATTCGGAGGAAGAACGACACGTCGGATGACGCGCAGACGGCTGTCGCGCAGTTCGATGCGGCGATGACGATCTCGGCGATGCGGTATGTGTCGGACCTGCATCTGGGCAGGATCAATCCGCAGTCGCTGAACTTCGATATCGATGTGCCGAGCCGGCGGGCGGCGTTCAACATCGTCACCTTTGTGGACAACCAGCTTGTCGATGCGACGGCGAGCGCGGTCGTGAGTGCCCTCGACAAGATTGAGCCGCAGAGTCCGCTGTATCAGGCGACCGAGGAGGCGCTGCCGAAGTACTTGCAGCTGGCACAGCAGCAGAGCGCGCAGCCTGTGCAGCCGCTGCCTGCGGCGGAGAAGACGGTGGCCAAGGGCGGCGAGTATCCCGCGATGACGGAGTTGTGGGCGCGGCTTCAGATGGAAGGCGATGCGGAGGCCGATGCAACGGCGCCGAAGCATTACGACGCTGAGGCGGCCAGGGCTGTGAGACATTTTCAGGAGCGTCATGGCTTGAGCGCCGACGGCAAGCTGTCGCAGGGGACGATCGACGCGCTGAATGTGCCCATGAGCGTGCGTGTGCGCCAGATCGACGACGCGCTGGAGCGCTGGCGCTGGCTGCCGGAAAACTTTGTGCAACCGCGCGTGATGGTGAACCTGCCCGAGTTCACGGTGCGCGCGTACGATCCGGACCACACGCTGGCCTTCGAGATGAAGGTGGTGGATGGCGAGGCGAAGGGCAATCACGACACGCCGATGTTCGTTCGGTCGATGCGCTACATGATCTTCCGGCCGTTCTGGAATCTTCCGGTCTCCATCATTAAGAAGGAGCTGGTGAACCATCTCAAGAAAGATCCCGCGGTGTATATGGAGAAGAACGATTACATCGTGACGACAGGCAACGGCACGCTGGTGCCGAAGTGGACGGTGAACGACCTGGTGCAGGGACGGTATAGGGTGCGGCAGAAGCCGGGGCCGAAGAATTCGCTGGGGCTGGTGAAGTTCATGTTCCCGAACGAGTATGACGTGTACATGCACTCGACGCCGGAGATGGGCTTGTTTGGGCTGGCGCGGCGCGACCGCTCGCATGGATGCGTGCGGCTGCAGGATGCGGAGAAGATGGCGGACTGGGTGCTCGACGGCCAGGGCGACTGGGACACGGACAAGATTCACGAGGCGATGTATGGGCCGGCGGACGGAAGTGAGGCGGCGGACAACAAGACTGTCGGCCTCGAAACAACGCTGCCGGTGGTGATCACGTACCTGACCGCGGTAGGTGAAGAGGATGGCACGATACACTTCTTCAACGACATCTATGGGTATGACAAGCAGCTCGACGCGGCGCTGGCCAAGGGCCGGCCGTATGCGCAGGCGCCGGTGAAGATCGATCCGAAGCTCACGGCTGGCGAGACGGAGTAGCCGCCAGTTTGGCCGCTGCAGCTTTGGCACGCACGCGCTTCAGAAGGTCTTCGAAGCGCTGGCCGCGGCGGGGAGTGAATATACGCTTCGTGACAGCGAGAGCTTCGATGCGATCGGTGCGGAAGCTGCGAAAGTCGTCGCGAGTCTCGCACCAGGCGGCGAGCGTCCAGACGCCCGACCAGAAGATGAGTGCGAGCGGGCGGACGGTGCGCTGCTCGGCGCGTGAGGTGTCTTCGTTGAGGCGGGTGTAGCTGAACTCGATCACGGTCCTGCTGAGGCAGGCGGCGTGGAGGTCGTCGAGCAGGCGGCGATGCGCGGCGGACATCTTGAAGCCGGGGGCGTAGAGCGCAATCGCATCGAGGCGCGCGGCGAGCTCCGCGGGAAGGACGGCTTCGATACGCGCGAGCGCGGATTTGGCGGCGATGACAGACTCGGCTCCGCCCCAGGCTTCGACGAGACGAGCGCCGAGGACAAGGGCTGTAAGCTCTTCTGGCGTGAACATGAGTGGGGGCAGATCGAAGTCGCGGCGCAGCGTGTAGCCGACGCCGGCTTCGCCTTCGATGGGTTGTCCGGCGAGTTGCAGGTCGCGAACGTCGCGGTAGATGGTGCGCTCGGATACCTGAAGCCGCTCGGCAAGCGCGCGAGCGGTCTTCAGGCGTCCGGAGCGGAGCATCTGCACGATGCGGAAGAGACGGTCGGCGCGCCTCATGCGCGGCCGCTCGGCGTGTGCGAATGCTTAGTTGCCACGGCTGTGCAGGCCGACATGATTGCCCTCGGTGTCTGAAACGACAGCGAAGAAACCGAAGCCGCCGGGGACCTCGGTGCGCGGCACCAGGAGCTTCGCTCCTGCGGTCTGCGCGCGTTGGATCGCATCGTTGAGCTGGCCGTCTGCGTTCAGGAAGATGATCGTTCCCTCCGCGGCAGGCTTCAGGTCCGGACGCGTGACGATGCACCCGGTCGCTGCGCCTTCCTTGGCCGGAAAGATGAAGCAGGGTGCGCCGCCGGGGTACGGGACCAGCTTTCTATCGAGCACATTCTCGTAGAAGGCGCGGGCGCGCTCGATGTCGGTGGTGGGGATTTCAAACCAGGTGATGGAGTTCGCTTCAAACTTGTTCATGACTGTTTCCCTCTGCGGTGTGAGATCGACTACAGTCGCAGAGTAAAGAGAGGCTACTGACAGCATACTGTCAGTAGGTTGTCAGGAGGGCAAGAATCTTTTTAGTAGGCGTCGCCGCCGGTCTCGCCGTGCATGGTGTCCAGGTTCTCGAAGCGGGTGAAGTCGGCGAGATAGGCCAGATTGATCGACCCTGTGGGGCCGTTGCGCTGCTTGGCGATGATGATCTCGGCCTTGCCCTTGAGGTCTTCGTTGTCGCGGTCGTAGTACTCCTCGCGATGGATGAAGGCGACGACGTCGGCGTCCTGCTCGATGGAGCCGGATTCGCGCAGATCGGAGAGCAGAGGCTTCTTGTCGCCGGTGCGCTGCTCGCTGCCGCGCGAGAGCTGCGAGAGCGCGACGACGGGAACGCCGAGCTCCTTGGCGAGCGATTTGAGTCCGCGCGAGATGGAGCTGACCTCCTGCGTGCGGTTTTCGAACTTGCGCTGCGAGGAGCCGGCTGAACCGGTCATGAGCTGGAGGTAGTCGATGACGACGAGGTCCAGCCGGCCCTCCTGCTGGCGCAGGCGGCGAGCCTTGGCGCGCATCTCGGCGAGCGTGATGCCAGGGGTGTCGTCGACGAACATCTTCGAACTCATCAGGCGGTCGAGGGCGGCAATCAGCTTGTCACGGTCGCCGCGCGGAATGAAGCCGGTCTGGAGCTTGCGCGAGCCGACCATCGCTTCGCTGGCCAGCATGCGGCGTAACAGCGACTCCTTGCTCATTTCAAGCGAGAAGACGGCGACCACCTTGCCATCGCGCACGGCGCAGTTCTGCGCAATGTTGATGGCCCAGGCGGTCTTGCCCATGGAGGGACGCGCGGCGATGATGACGAGCTCGCCGTTCTGCAGGCCGGAGGTCATCTTGTCGAACTCGATGTAGTGCGTGGCGAGGCCGGTGATCTCGCGGCCCTGCTCGTAAAGAGCATCGATGCTGCCAAAGGAGTTGGCGACGATCTCGGGGATATTCGAGAAGCCGCGCTGGATGGCGGAGTCGGCGACCTCGGCGAGGCGCGTCTCCACGTCATTGAGGACGGTGGTCGCGTCTTCGGATTGATCCGAAGCCGCCGCCATGCCCTCGTTGAAGATGGTGAGGAGCTGGCGCAGCAGGCTCTTGTCCTTGATGATGCGGACGTAGCTCTCGATGTTGGGGTGGCGCGGAATGCCTTCGGTGAGGTAGGCGAGGTAGGCCGGCCCGCCGATGGCGTCGAGCTCCTTGCGGCGGGTGAGCGCCTCCATGACGGTGATGGTGTCGACGGCGTGGCCGGTGATTTGCAGCTCGAGGATCGCGCGATAGATGCGCTGGTGCGAGTCGAGCAGGAAGTCTTCCGGGCGCAGCTTCTCGGTGGCGTCGACGATGGCGACCGCGTCCAGCAGCATCGCGCCAAGGACGGTGACCTCGGTCTGGACCGAGGCTGGCAGGCCGTCGTTTATGGGAATGGGTTGGGCAGCCATGGGCAAACGAGCTCCGGAAGGGATGATCTCAGTTTAGAGGCACGACCTCAGGGCAATCCACGGCAGTGCCGAAGTCGGTCTGTGAAGTTCGCGACTACCTGTGTATCGCGCGGAAAAGGGGACAGAAAAGCGGCGGCCGAAGCCGCCGCTCTGGCAACGAAATTGTCGATCGCGCGGCTATTTACCTGTCGCGGCGTGCTCCGCGAAGACCTTTTGCGCCGCAATGAGCCCGTCGCCGAACTTCGCGCCGAGCTGCGGCAGGCTCTTGACGACGACCTGCTCCAGCGCGCCGAGGAGCGCGATGGTGTCCAGATAATCGAAAAATCCGAGATGCGCGATGCGGAAGATCTGGCCTTTCATCTCGCCCTGGCCGTTGGTGATGATGGCGGCGAAGCGCGACTTCAGCTCCTTGACGATCAGGCCGGAGTCGACGCCCTCGGGCGCGAGCACCGCCGTGGCCGCCGCTCCCGGCGAGGCCGAGAAGAGTTTGAAGCCGAGCGCCCGGACGGCGGCGCGGGTCATCTCGGCGATCAGCTCGGCGTTGTCGATGAGCTTCTTGCGGCCTTCGGCCAGATTGCCGGCGGGGTTGTCCGGTGTTGCAGCCTGCGCGGCGATCCAGTCCAGCGCGGCGCCGAGTGCGGCGATCAGTGCGACGGCGGGCGTGTAGGCGCTCTCGCCGTTCTTCGCATTCTTGCGCTCCTTGCGGAGATCGAAGTAGTAGCGCGGGTTGTAGGTGGCCTCCATGCGCTCCCAGGCGCGGTCGCTGACGGCGAGGTAGCTGAGGCCGGGCGGGATCATCACCGCCTTCTGCGAGCCGCCGATGAGCACGTCGACGCCGCTGTCATCCATGGCGAAGTGCGTGGTGCCGAGGCTGGTGATGCCGTCGACGATCAGCAGCGCCTCGGATTTCTGGGCCTTCAATAGCTTCGCGATGGCCTCGATGTCGTGGCGCGTTCCGGTCGAGGTCTCGTTGCCCTGCACGAAGACGGCGCGGGTCTCGAGCTTGAGCGCGGCCTTGACCGCGTTGAGATCGAAGGTCTGTCCGTAGGGCACGCTGACCAGATCGACCTCGCAGCCAAAGGCCTTCGCGAGCGCGGACCAGCGCTCGCCGAACTTGCCGGCGGAGAGAACGAGGACGCGGTCGCCGGGCGAGGTGAGGTTGGAGACCGAGGCCTCCATGGCTCCGGTGCCGGAGCTGGAGAGGATGATGACGTCGTGGCGGGTGCCGACGAAGTCCTTGAGCTGCGCGAGCACGCGCAGATAGAGGGCGCGGAACTCCGGCGTGCGGTGATGGATGTCGGCCGCGGCCATCGCGAACTGTGCGGCGGGAAGAAGCGGCGTGGGACCGGGCGTGAACAGGCGCGTTTTGCGGATCATGCTTTTATTTTAGCGAGCGACGGCTTTCGGCGCAGGTTGGTAAGCTGGTGTGCTGGGGTATTTTCTGGAGGCATCCATGGCAACCATTGGGGCAACGATTGCGGAGCGCATCAACGCGGACATCATTACGGCGATGAAGGCGCGCGACGAACACACGCTGACCACTCTGCGTATGGTGAAGTCGGCGCTGAAATCAAAAGAAATCGACAAGCGCGAGCCGTTGACCGATGCAGAACAGCAGGCCGTGCTGTCGACTCTGCTGAAGCAGCGTCGCGAGTCCATCGAGCAGTTCACCAAGGGCGGCCGGCCGGAGCTGGCGGCCAAGGAGCAGGTGGAGATTGGGATGATCGAGGCCTACATGCCGCAGGCGGCGAGCGAAGAGGAGGTGCGCGCGATCGTTTGCGGAGCCATCGAGCAGGTCGTCAAAGATGCGGGCGGTCAGCGCCCCGGACCGAAGGATATGGGCACGGTCATGAAGGTCGCGCAGCAGCGGATTATGGCCAGCGGTATCCGCGCCGACGGAAAGATGGTCAGCGAGATGGTGAAGGCGGAGCTGGCGAAGGGTGCGTAGCTGGCTGTAACGCGAATCTGGTTAGCGCAGGCGGAAGCGGATGAAGATCTGTTCCGCGGTCGGTGTTGCGCCGTAGACAGTGCGAAGCGCTGAGGGTGCGCGGTAGACAGTGAACTGCGCGCCCGGTGCGGCGAGGATGTGGGGGCCGAGCGGGAGATCGTGGTCGTAGCCGAAGGTGAAGGCGGCGACGTGGCCGATGGGCTGCTCGATGAAGTCTTCAGGCAGCGGAGTGCCGGGCGTAAGCAGCAGCTCATTGGAGCGGCCCGCATCTTCGAGGCGCGTCCAGAGGTAGTTTGTGCTGGCGAAGCGGAGCAGCGCTTCCGCAAGATAGCTGTTCTCTTTGCTGTCGTCGGTGAGCGAACGGGTCCGTCCCCAGACCAGCGTTGTTGCAAGGTCGGTGGTTGGTTCGGGCGCCATGTGCATCATGGGCATGGCAGCGGGCTGCTGGCCGCTCGATTGGGCCTGCGCGGTTGGCTGAGGCGGCATGGGCTTCGCTGCACTGCCGCTCATGTCCATGCCCGGCATCTTCGACATGTCGTTCGTCTTCATCCCTGGCATCTTCGACATGTCGTTCATTTTCATCCCCGGCATGGCAGGCATCGGCTTTGAGCGGAAGGTGTGGTGATACATCACGCTCGCGGTCTGGCGCTGCTGGTCTTCCTTTGGATAGAGAGCTTCGGTCGAATGAATGTGCGCGAGGGAGTATTGGCCGGTCCAGTCGGCGGAGGGTGAGACGGTGAGGCGCGTGGCAACCGAGTCGATCGCGTGGCCGTTGGGCGAGGGCTCGAAGTGCCAGTGCGCTTCCGTGGGCTCGGCGCCATGGAAGCCGGAGAGCTCCAGTCGTACGGTGCGAAATGTAAGGCCGCCGGTGAGGACGTTGAACGCGATGTGCGTCGAGTCCTCCTGATGATGGCCGAGCGCGGCGATGGGATCTTCGCTGGCGGACTGACGATGCGGAAAGGCCGTTGGGCCGATGGAGGGATCGCCGACGGGCGCCGCGTAGAACGACAGCAGCGTGTTGGGCGACAGCTTGAGATCGTAGAGCGCGGCGACCTCCATGAAGAAGTCGTGCGGATGCTGGCCGTCGACGATAGGCGCGCCATAGGCGGTCTCGCCTTGTTGAAAGAGAAGGGGATAGTTGCGATGCGAAATGGTGGCGGGCTCGAGCGAGAGCATTGCACGCAGTGTGAGCTGGCCGAACCTACCATGATCGCCGAGCTGGCGCTGCGCCATCGGCATGATCCAGTTGGTCGAGAAGAAAGCGTCCCTTCCTCTCTCGCTCACGTCGCGAGGCGAGTCGGCCTGCTGCTGCGTGTTCGCGGCGAACGCATTCGCGTGCAGCATGAATTGCCATCCGCCGGAACCGGAACCGCGCATGGTCATCAGCATCGGCACAGGCGTGCTTGCGGGTTCGATGCTGGTGCCCGACGAGCCGTGCTGTTCGATGGCCTCGACGAGCGTGTGCGCGGACATCACCTGCTGCGCTGCGACAGCAACAGGAAACAGCAGAAGAACGGGCAGGGCGAGTCGCAGCACGAATCTCATTCTACGTAGCCTGTGTTGTCCCCGGCAGGGAGGATTCCAGTTTCACACTCCCGCGCCTGGAAGCTCCGCTTAGAGCTTTGGATGCAGTCGCAGGAAGCCGGCCTTCTGCTGATAGGCGCAGGCGAGCGCGCACGCCTTCCCTTCTCCGTAGAGCGGCGCGAGGAAGCTGATGGAGACAGGCGTTCCCGGACCGCCCACGTTCTCGAGCGAGCCGTCCTCCGTGCTCGGCGGTGGGGGCGCGTCGTCGCCGCGCAGGCCGTTGGGCACGATGATCGCCGGCTGCCCGCACAGGTTCGTCGCTGTGAGCTGTGGGCCTCCGCTGGGCGAGACGATGACATCGAAGTGCGCGAAGAGTTCGTGCATCTGCGCCATCGCGAGCGTGCGCGCCCGTTGCGCCTGAATGTAATCGACCGCGGGAATGAAGCGCGACATGCGAAATTGATTGGGCCAGTCGAAGGGCTTCTGTCCGGTGAGCAGCGCATCGCGGCCAGAGAGCGTGAGCTCATCGAACGCCGCTGCTGATTCCGCGCCGAGAATACTGAGCAGCGCGGAGAAGCGAAAGTGCGGCACCTTGCAGGGTGTGAGCACGACGCCCATGGCGCGCAGGCGGTCGAGCGCCGCAGCTTCGTACTTTGCGTCATACGCACGGCGTTCGAAGCCTGCGCGATGCTCGCGCTCGCGGGCGGAGCGGTCGGCAGCGGAGAGTGTCTGCGCCTCGTCTTTCGGAAGCGGCTGGAAGACCGGCGCATCGAACGCAGATTTCAGATAGCCGACGCGCAGCTTGCGTGGATCGAGCGTAAGGTCGGCGTTGAAAGCGCCGCTGTGCACGCTAAGGTCGCGACCGTCGGGACCGCTGATGACGTGCAGCACAAGCGCGCAGTCTTCGACCGAGCGCGCAATAGGACCGATCTTGTCCATCGACCAGCACAGCGCCATCGCTCCTGTGCGCGGCACGCGGCCGAAGCTGGGACGAAGTCCTGTCACGCCGCAGCGCGTGGAGGGCGAGGCGATGGAGCCGAGCGTCTCCGTGCCGATCGCAAAGCCGACGCAGCCGGACGCAACGGCGCTGGCTGATCCCGCGGAGCTACCGCTCGAACCCTGATGCGGATTCCACGGGTTGCGCGTGCGTCCGCCAAACCAGAGATCGCCCTGCGCAAGCGCGCCCATGGAGAGCTTGGCGACGAGGACAGCGCCCGCCGCGTCGAGGCGCTTTACCACCTCGGCGTCTTCGTCGAACTGCTGATGCTCGAAGCCGGCCGCGCCCCAGGTCGTGGGATAGCCGGTCACCGCGAGCAGGTCCTTGGCTCCCCACGGAATGCCGTGCAGCGGGCCGCGATCATGCCCGGAGGCAAGCTCGCGATCGGCCTGCGCCGCCTGCTTCAGCGCACGCTCTTCGGTGAGGTTGATGACGAACTTCAGCGTGGAGTCGTAGCGTTTCAGGCGCGCAAGATACATCCTCGTCAGCGCGAGAGACGTGGTCCTGCGCTGACGCAACGCGACGCCAAGCTCTCGCACGGTGGCGAAGGCCCACGCTTCTTCAGCGAGCGAACCCGCAGTACTCTTCACCTCGGCAAGGATCCTCGCGAGGCTGGGCGCGGGGCCGAGGCGAACGGGCTGCGAAGTCTCAGGTTGCGGCGCGGGCGTTCCGGCGGGGATGGGATTGGTCATCGCCACCGGAGCGACGCTGTTGGGCAGATGCAGCTGGCGCACGCGCAGCGCGGAGTTGCGCTGGCCCACAAGGCCCTCGAGCATCGTCTTCTTCTGCTCGTCCGTGATATGAACGGCGGCGATGGCCGCGGCCGCGTCGATCATCGCAGGTGTAATCGCGGGCCAGCCACGCAGGTCGTCTGTCGTGCTCGAAGGCGGCTTTGCCGTCGATGCGGGGCTTGGCGTTGCGGCCTGCGGTTTGGTCGCGAGCGCCAACAGCGCGCCAGGAAACAAGGTTTGGCCGAGACCGGCCGCGGTGCAGACGGAGAGCAGCTTGCGGCGGCTGATCGGCGCCGACGAGTCTTGCGAGTCGCTGAACATGCGTGAATTATTGCATTGGCGGAAGCGGAGATGCAGATTAGCTCACGAAATTCGCGCGACAGATCATCGCGTTGTGCGAGGATGCTGCGAGGATGATTTGATGAGCGAAGGCAGTGTGGCCGCCGACCCGCCCCGGCAGCACCAGTTGCAGCGTCAGCTGCGGCTGCGCGACCTGGTGCTGGCGCAGGTGCTCACCGTGGTTGGCAGCGCGTGGGTGGGCATCGCCGGCGGCCTGGGCCGCGCGCAGACGGTCGTCTGGCTGCTGGCACTGGTCAGCTTCTACCTGCCGATGGCGATCACCGTTTTTTATCTGAACCGCGCGATGCCGCTCGAAGGCGGCCTGTACGTCTGGGCGCGGCACGCATTCGGCGACGGGCTCGGCTTTATGACTGCGTGGAACGTTTGGCTGTACGCGCTGACCAGCATCGCGACGATTCTGTTTCAGATTCCCAGCGAGTTCGCCTACATGGTCGGGCCTTCGGCGGCGCGGCTGCCCGAGAGTCACACGTTCGTCTACTCGCTGCTCGCGGTGCTGGTAGCGCTGCTGGCATGGAGCGCGGTGCGCGGGCTCTCGCTTGGCAAGTGGATTCACAACGTCGGCGGCGCGTCGATGATCCTGGCGTTTGCGCTGCTGATCGCCGCACCCTTCTGGGCGATGCTGCACGGGCAACATGTGCACTTTGCGCCCTTCACCTTCGCTCTGCCGCACACGGACAAGGAGTCGCTGGCGCTGATCGGGCAGATTCTCTTCGCCTCCTCGGGCCTGGAATACATTGCGATTCTCGCCGGCGAGACACACTCGCCCGCGCGCGATATCGGCCGGTCGGTCGTGATTGCAACGCCGATCATCTTTGCGATGTTCATGCTCGGCACAGGATCGGTCATCACCTTTCACAACGCCAATCCGGGTACCGCGATCAACTACATCGCGCCCATCCCGCAGACGCTGCGGCTGGCGTTTGCGAGCAGCGGTGTGGCCACGTTCCTGGCGCAGTTCACCATCCTGCTGCTGCAGATTCGCATTCTCGGCGCGTGCAGCTATCTGTTCACGGGCGTAACGCGTCTGCCCATGACCGCGGGCTGGGACCATCTCGCGCCCAAGCGGTTTACGCAGTTGCATCCGCGCTTTCATACGCCGGCCAACTCCATCTACTTCACGACCGCGGTCGTCGCGGCGCTGCTGGTCCTGGGCTCGCTGGGCGTGCGTGCGGCGGAGGCCTTCGATGTGTTGAACAACGCCTCGTCGGAGTTTTACGCGCTGGCCTACGTTGCGATGTTTGCAATCGCCTTCGTCGGCGCTCGCAATCTGCGCAGACATCTGCCCCGCTGGGTGGTCGCGTGGTCGGTGTTGGGAGCCCTGAGCGCAATCGCGATTCTGGTGCTCAACGCCTATCCGTTCGTGAACGTGGCCAGCCCGGCTCTCTTCGCCGTGAAGATTGTCGGCACGCTGGTGGTCGCCAATATCGTTGGATATCTGTTCTATCGCCGGGGCGCGTCCAGCGGCCTGAACCGCGCATCGAATAGCCGTGCCCGAACTTCCTGAAGTCGAAACGATTGCCAACGGCGTGAACGCGCGCGTGCGCGGACAGCGCATCGTCGCTGTGTGGACGAGCGGCAAGCCGCAGACGTTCAAGTCTCCCGAGGAGGAGATTGCCGAGACGCTGACCGGGGCACGCATTGAACGCGTGCGGCGCGTGGGCAAGACGATTGTGTGCGACCTCGTCCTCGCGCATAGAGCGCGCGCGCAGTTTCTGGTGCATCTCGGCATGACGGGCAGGCTGCTGGTCTCGCAGCCAGACGTGCCACAGCCTCCGCATACGCATGCGGTGCTCACGCTGGGCGATGGGCGCGAGATTCGATTCGTCGATCCGCGCCGTTTCGGACGGCTGTCGGTTTTACAAATCAAAGGCGAAAACAAAAATGGCTACACAGGTCCGGGCAAGGAGCCGACGACGATCGGCGTGGAAGAGTTTGCCGGGCTGTTTCGCGAACGCAAGCTGGCCATCAAGGCGGCGCTGCTGAACCAGTCCATTCTGCAAGGCGTCGGCAACATTTACGCCGATGAGAGCCTTTTTCGCGCGGGGATTCGGCCGCGCAAGGCCGCCGGACGGCTGACGTTTGCTGAACTCGCACGGCTGCATACGGCTCTGCAGCAGGTGCTGGCGCACGCGATTCAACTGGGTGGATCGTCCGTCTCAGATTACGTGGATGCGGATGGCGTGCGCGGCTTCTTTCAGCTCGAGCACATGGTCTACGGTCGCGCAGGGGAGACCTGCCGCGTCTGCGCGACGCCGCTGAAGAAGATCATCGTCGGCGGACGAACGACGGTGTATTGTCCGCACTGTCAGCGCTAAAAGCTGAGTTCAGGAAGGCTTAAGTGTTTGCCTGCTAGGATACTGCGTGAGACGCTCGACGGTTTTCCGGAGGAGTTTATGAGACACATTGGGACAGGCATCATCGCTCTAACGTTCGCCGCACTATCGACAGGGGTAGGGCTGGCCGCGGAACACTCAATTCCATGCAAGGACCTGCCTTCGGCGGTCCAGACCAGCAGTAAAGAGGCGGTGGGTAATGCGACCGTGCGGAATTGCGTGAAAGAGATAAGTGGCGGCAAGACGACCTACGAAATGGAGACCATGCGCGATGGCCGAAGCAAAGACATCAGCTTTGCCGCGGATGGAAGGGTGCTCGAGATCGAGGAGCAGGTTGAACTTGATTCCCTGCCATCCCCAGTCGCGAGTGCATTCAAGCGGGCTTCACAGGGCGGAACGCTGGGCCGAATCGAGTCGGTCACACACGGTACTACCGTAGTCAGTTACGAGGGTGTCGTCGTTCGCAACGGCAAGAAGAGCGAGATCGCCTTCCGCCCCAATGGCAACTCGATGAAACCGGATTGAGAGCGTAGGCCGTCCTAGCAGCGAGCGGCGGCCTGCTCGGCTGCAACCGCCGCGCCGATGACGCGCGTCGCCTGGTCGTCCTCGACCACCTCGAGCGAGTAGTTCTGCAGCGGGCTCATCTTGACCATCTGGCCCAGATAGTCCTTGAGCAGCCTGAGATCGAGGAAGCGCACGTTGTAACCGGTGATGTAGAACTTGCGCGAGCCGGCGAGATGGATCGAGGTCGCCGTGGCGGCGGCCAGCGCCTTGTGCCACAGGTGCTTGAACTCCAGGCAGCGCGGATCGGCGCCGGATCGGCGGTTGGCGGCCTCGAAGACCTCTTCCGGCTCCATATCGAGAAAACGCAGTCGCATGGCGCGATGGCCCATGATGCCTTCCAGGTGGCCGCGCCCGCCGCAGCCGCAGAAGTTCTCCTTGTCGTCAAGCGTGACCACGCTGTGGCCCGCTTCGCCTACGCCCTCGATAAACGGATAGCAGCCGTAGCCGATGCCGGTGCCGATGGTCCACACGCGCACCAGGTGATCCAGCTTGCCATGCTTCGAGGCGAGACCCGCAGCCATCGCGTCCGCATCGTTCAGGATGGTGACCGGAACGTTCAGGCCGCGCGCGCCCAGTGCGTTCGACACCAACTCCTGCATGTGGGCGCCCTTGAGTTGCAGCAGATTCGGAGCCTCTTCGACGACGCCATTGCGAATCAGTCCGGGCAGCGCCACGCCGACGCAGCCGACGGACGCCTCGTGCGCCTTCGCCACCTTCAGCACCAGATCGCAGATGTCGCTGACCACGGCGTCGGTCGGCAGCTCCGTCAGGAAGTTATCATCCTCTTCATCCTGCGGCGCGGCAGCCGGATAGGATTCAAGTTCGCCCTCCAGCTTGTGGTCGATGATCAGGCCCGCGTGGATGCGCTCCGATACATTGACGCCGACGGTCTCAAGCGCATCGACCGTCTGCCCTGGAACCGCTATGCCTCGTACTGTCATGGTCCGGTCCTTCCGGCTGGGACTTTGTTGCGCAAAAAATCCAACTCAATCCAAGTCTTGCGACCGTAGCGCTCAGCAGCGGCGGTCGTCAAACGTTCTGCATCCGCTGGCGGCTAATCGAGCTTGGTCACGCGATTCAGTCCATTGAATGCCGCAACCTTATAACACTCGGCGAGCGTGGGATAGTTGAAGACCGTATCCACAAAGTATTCAAGCTTGCCGCCCAGCGACATCACCGCCTGGCCGATGTGCAGCAGCTCGCTGGCGCCTTCGCCGATGATGTGGACACCGAGAATCGAATGGTTCTCGCGGTGGAAGATGATCTTCAGGCGGCCCGTCGTGTCGCCGCGAATCTGTCCGCGCGCGATCTCGCGATAGTAGGCGACGCCGACCTCGTAAGGAACGTCCTCTTCCGTAAGCTGCTCCTCGGTCTTGCCGATGAAGCTGATCTCGGGAATCGTGTAGATGCCGTAAGGATAGAAGCTGGGGTTCGAGACCACCGAGTCATCGCCGAAGGCGCGCGCGGCGGCGATGCGGCCCTGCTCCATCGAGACCGAGGCCAGCGAAGGAAAGCCGATGACGTCGCCAACCGCGAAGACCGCCGGCTGCTTGGTGCGGAAGTCCTTGTCGACCGGGATGCGTCCGCGCGCATCGGCCTCGATGCCGGCGGCGGCAAGGTTCAGCTCGTCGACATTGCCCTGGCGGCCGACCGCGTACAGCAACGCGTCGCCCTGCAGCTTCTTCTTCGATTCGAGATTCGCAACGACCTTGCCTTCGATCTCCTCGACCGATTCGACCTCTTCATTCAGCCGCATGGTCACGCGCGCATCGCGCAGGTGATAGCTCAGCGCCTCGACGATCTCCTGGTCGGCGAACTCGAGCAGCCGCGGCCTGCGCTCGATCAGCGTCACGCGCACGCCCAGCGCCGCAAACATGCAGCAGTACTCCACGCCGATGACGCCGCCGCCGACGATGATCATCGTCTGCGGAAGGCTTGGCAGATCCAGCACCAGATCGCTGTTCACGATCGTCGTTCCGTTGATGGGAACCTTGGGTGAGCTCGCCGGTTTGGTGCCGGTCCCGATGAGGACGTTCTTGCCCTCATAGATCGTCGCGCCCTTGGAGTTGGTCACCTTGACGTGGGTAGGGTCTTCAAAGCTGGCGACGCCGGTGATCATCTCCACGTTGTTGCGCGAAAGCTGCGCCTCGGTAACGTCGATCTCGGTCTTGATGACGTGCTGCACGCGGAAGGCGAGATCGGCCATGGTGATCCGTTCCTTCACGCGATAGTTCATGCCATAGATGGACTTGTAGTTGTAGCCGGAGAGGTGCAGCACGGCCTCGCGCATGGTCTTGGAGGGGATGGTGCCAGTGTTGATGCAGGCGCCGCCCACCACCTCGCGCATCTCGATCAACGCGACCCTCTTGCCCAGCTTCGCGCCGAAGATGGCGGCACGCTGGCCCGCCGGTCCGGAGCCGATGACGATGAGGTCGTACGGATTGGCCATAAGCGCGGGTGCGGTCTCCTGAAAACTGATGCGGCTCCTGGCCTGCATCTTCGCGCGTCTTGTGCTGCTGAAGATTCGACGCTGCCGCTGTCTATCATAGCCCCGTTGCCGACGAAGACTTGTAACGCGGACGCGGCGATACACTGGAAAATGCTTCGTTGCGCCATCACGGATAGCACTTCTGTCGCAGAAGACGCCGCCTCCCGGCGCACAAAGCTGCTCGAACAGGCTCGACGCTGGGCTCGTCGTTCGGCTTTAGATGGCATCGATCTGGTTCAACTGCGGGAGAAGCATCTTGAAGCCGGAGAGCTGTTGCGGCTGGCCGAGGCGATGCTGCAAATCCTGCGCGCGAACCGAGCCTCGCAGACCAAGCTGCTGATCAACAGCCGCGTGGATGTCGCGATTGCGGCGGAAGCCGATGGCGTCCACCTGACCTCCCGACCGGGCGAGCTGACGCCAGCGCAGGTGCGATCCGTCTTCGCTCATGCAGGCAGACCAGCGCCGCTAGTCAGCGTCTCCTGCCACACGCTCGACGAGGTGAAGCGGGCGAAGGAGAATCGCGCGGACTACATCCTGTTCGGGCCGGTGTTCGAAAAGCAGGTTGGCGGTGAACCCGTGAAGGGCGGCGTTGGCATCGATCTGCTGCGAAGCGCCTGCGAGCTCGCGCGCCCAATGCCCGTGCTCGCCCTGGGCGGAGTCACCGAGGAGAACACTGCGCTATGCCTGGAGGCAGGCGCTGCTGGAATCGCCGCGATCCGCCTCTTCCGCTAACGCCTGCCCGTCACTCTTTAATCTCTGTTCTCTGATCTCTACTTCCCGCTCGTTGACGCTCCCCAGCACAGGGCCTACCCTTAACACATGCTGATTACACCCGGGCAACTCGTCGAAGAGCCGCTCCAGTTGAACGAGAGCCTGCCCGAGGGCGCGATCGACTACACGCCCGACGTCCGGCAGGTCGGGCCGCTGACGCTCAAGGGCCGGGCGGAGCTGATCGTCGAGCACCGCGGGCCGCGCGAGTTCGTCGAGGACATCCGCCTGCGAGCGCATTTCAAGGGCAAATTCGAGCAGATGTGCGCGCGCTGCCTGGAGCCGGTGAGAGTGCCGCTGGCCGGCGACTTCGACCTCATCTATAGACCGGCCGCGGTCGAAACCAAGGCCGGTGAGCACGCCATTACCGAGGATGAGACCGAAATCGGTTATTATGAAAAGAGCGGTCTTCTGCTGGAGGACGCCGTGCGCGAGCAGGTGCTTTTGAGCCTGCCGGGACGCGCGCTCTGCCAGCAGGAGTGCAAGGGTTTGTGCCCGCAGTGCGGCGCCAATCGCAATCTGGCCGACTGTGGTTGCGGGGAGGCTCCGGCCGATCCGCGCTGGAGTACGCTGGCTGGGCTGGCGAACAGCCACAAGGCCTGAGCGCCGCCCTCGGCGGAAGAGTTTTTGCAGTAAAAAGTTCTGACAGGCGCGCGCCAGGAGCCGCGGCTGTTCTTAAGTTTGAGAGGAATTCCATGCCTAATCCGAAACGGCGCCACTCCAAGCAGCGCACTGCCAAGCGCCGCAGCCACGACTTTCTGACCCCGACCGGCGTCTCCACCTGCCCCAGCTGCGGCCAGCTCAAGCTTCCGCACTGCGTCTGCAAGAACTGCGGCGAGTACAAGGGCCGCGTGATCGTCGCCGGCAAGAACGCTGAATAACTCCGGCGGTTCGGCTCGGCAATTCACTCGGTTCGGTCCGCTCGTTCACCTTCAACTGTTAGCCGTTCTGCTCTAGCCCACGCATGCCAGTCGACATAGTTCTCGACGCCATGGGGTCTGACAAGGCCCCCGATCCTGAGATTCGGGGAGCGTTGCTGGCGGCACGTCAGTTCGACGTCCGCGTCCATCTGGTCGGGCCGGAGGATGTGCTGCGCCCGAAGCTGCGCGCCGCCCTGAAGACGGATAACAGCGGCCTCAGCTTTCAGAACTTCCAGAACGCGCTCTCGCTCGAACATCTGCCCGGTCTCTCCAACGGCAAACGCCCCCGCCCGCCAGTCTTCCTTGTGCAGGCCAGCGAGTGGATCAGCATGGAGGACAAGGCGGCGCTTTCGGTGCGTTCCAAGCGCGACAGCACCATGCGCGTTGGCCTGAAGATGGTGCGCGAAGGCCGCGCCGCGGGCTTCGTCACCGCCGGCAACACCGGCGCCGCCATGGCCACGGCGAAGATGGTTCTCGGCTCGCTGGCCGGGGTCGATCGTCCCGCGCTGGCGACCATTCTGCCTACGATGGCCGGCATGCCCTGCGTTCTGCTCGACGTCGGCGCGAACGTCGATTGCGACGCCAGCAACCTCGTCCAGTTCGCTCTAATGGGCCACATCTATGCCAAGGACGTTCTGCATATACCCGATCCTCGCGTGGGCCTGCTTTCGATCGGCGAAGAGGACTCCAAGGGCAACGCGCTCACCCGCGATGCGCTGCCGCTGCTTCGTGAACTCGGGCTGAACTTCATTGGCAACGTCGAGGGCCGCGACCTGTACAACGGCCGCGCGGATGTAGTGGTCTGCGATGGCTTTGTCGGCAACGTCGCGCTGAAGACCAGCGAGGGGCTCGCCAAACTGGTGACCTCGTCGCTGCGCGAGAGCCTGAAAGCAACGGTGACCGCGCAGATGGGAGCGCTGCTAAGCCGCAAGGCGTTTCATGCTTTCAAAAAACGCATTGACTACTCCGAGTACGGCGGCGCTCCGCTGCTGGGCGTGCGCGGCGTCTGCATCGTCGGGCACGGCAGCTCCAATGAGCGCGCCATCATGAACGGCATTCGCGTAGCCGCGGAGTTCGCACAGGCCGACGTGAACGCCGGCATTGAAGCCGCCGTCGCCGCAAAACACATTCCCGCCAGATAGCCGAGGCTCCTCGCCAGACCACCCAACCGCGACTGGCAGTATGCGACGCGCTCTGGCATCCTTGTGAGCGAGGACTTTTCCCCCGATGTCCGCTGCCAATAAATTTCTCGATCCGCCTCCCGCCGCGACCCGCGACACGGCCGCCTTTGAACTGCTCCGCGTCTGGATTGCCGAGCAGGGACAGCACGTCAGCCTGCGCTCCGGCGTCTGGGAAGATCCGTTTGCCTGGGGAATTGTGCTCGCCGATCTCGCGCGCCACATCCTCAACGCGGAGTCGCTCATCCGCAAGGACATCGACAAAGAGGCTTTTCTCAATCGGATGATCGAAGGCTTTCAGGCCGAGATCGATTCGCCCACCGACGATCCGGAAGGCCAGCTCACCCAGTAACCCAATGACTCACCCGGCAAGCTGACGCCCGTTACATCACGCGCGCAACCCGCTCCAGCTCCGCCTGAATATGCTCGGGCTTGCACCCTTGGCCCTCGATCTTGGAGGCGACGTGGCGCGCCTCCAGCGAGGAGATGCCATAGCCGCGACCGTTGAGAAAGGTGGAAACAATCTCCGCGGCCTGGAACGAGTCCAGTCCCGACTGCAACAACTCGCCACGCAACGCCAGCACATCCGAGGGCGCGAACTTCTCCGCGATCACTCGGTCATCAGAACCTTCGAAATCGCTCAAAGTACACCCCCTGCCAGATCTCATGTCACGCTTCCAGGTACACGGCTCCAGGTACTACGGCTCCAGTTGATACGGCCATCCAAATTCCTTAGAGCACCTCTCGAACCTGCGAGTTGTAGCGACGTAAAGAATCTCCGGCGATTCGAACCAGTTTCATCAGACGGAAATCGCTCCGCGCTATCCTTCTTGTATGCCTGTTTTATCTGCCGCACGCATGCTGGATGGCGTAGCCATCGCCGCCGAGATCAAATCTGAAGTCGCCCAGCAGGTCGCCGCCGCACGCCAGGCCGGTTACACGCCGGGGCTGGCGGTCGTTCTGGTTGGTGAAAATCCCGCCTCGCAGATCTACGTCCGCAGCAAGGTGAAGACCACCGCCGAGCTCGGCATCTACTCCGAGATGCACACGCCAGCCGCGAGCATCACCACCGAGGAGTTGCTGGCGCTGGTCGAATCCTTGAACGCCCGCGACGAGATCGACGGCATTCTCATCCAGCTCCCGCTGCCCGCGCACGTGAATACGGAGCGACTGCTCGAAGCCGTCGACCCGCGCAAGGACGTCGATGGCTTTCATCCCATCAACGCAGGCCGTCTGCTCAGCGGCGCGCCCATGGAGACCGTGCTCGCGCCCTGCACGCCCGCGGGCATCATGGAGATTCTTCAGCGCAGCAGCATTCCCATCTCCGGCGCGCGAGCGGTTGTGCTCGGTCGCTCCAACATCGTCGGCAAACCGGTCGCGTCGATGCTCATCAACGCCTCCGCAACAGTAACCGTGTGCCACTCACGCACGCGCGATCTTGCGTCCATTACGCGCGAAGCCGACATCCTGGTTGCTGCAATTGGCCGCGCGGGCTTCGTCACTGCGGAGATGGTGCGGCCCGGCGCGACGGTCGTCGATGTCGGCATCAACCGCCTTACCGGCGAAGCCGAGTTCTCGCGCTTCTTCCCGCCGGAGCATCCCGATCACCTCCGCCGCAAAGAAGGCTTCGCCAAGCGCGGCTCGACGGTGATCGGCGATGTAGACCCCGCGGCCTACGCCATTGCGGGAGCGTACACACCAGTTCCCGGCGGCGTCGGCGCGCTGACCATTGCCATGCTGATGTCGAACACCGTGAAGGCAGCGCGACTGCGTCGCAGCCATACCGCAGGACGCGGGTAGAGCGCGATGCTGCGAGTCGGTCTCACCGGCGAGTTAGGCAGCGGCAAATCGACCGTCGCGCGCCTGCTCGCCCAACGCGGCGCTGTCGTTCTCTCCTCTGACGAGATGGGCCGCGCGATGATGCAGCCGGGCCAGCCCGTCTACGCGTGGATCGTCGAGCGCTTCGGCAGCTCCATCGTGCAAAAGGATGGCTCAATCGACCGCAAGGCCCTCGCGCACATCGCCTTCGATCCGCTGCATCCGCGCATCGAAGAGCTGAATGCGATTGTTCATCCGGCGGTCATCGCAGAACAGGCAAAACAGATCACCTCCATCGCGCAAACGCAACCCGATGCCATCGTCGTCGTCGAGTCCGCGCTGATCTTCTCCACCCGATACGCGCCCGGCGGAAGCTGGAGTGAGCGCTTCGACTGCATCGTGCTGGTGACCGCGCCTGAGGAGACGAAGCTGGCGCGTTTTCTCGATCGCGCCGCCAACGGACGTCAGCTCTCCGCCGAAGAACGGCTTGCTCTCCACAACGACGCCCGGCGGCGTCTCGCGCAGCAGCGCATCGTTGGAGTTGAAGAAGTTGAACGAGACCCATCGAAGTGCGTCACGCTGCCCAACGAGGGCAGCCTCGCCGAGCTCGAACAGCAGGTAACCGTGCTTTGGCGGATGCTGACGCAACTTGAACGCGACCGGACTTTGAGCCAATCGTAAGCTTTGGGGCCTGCAAATTCGCGTTCTTTTGATATCCTGAAGGCTGTCGATACAAGGAGAAAACATGGCCACAGCAACGCTGGAGCAGGCAGCCCTCGAGTACAAGGTAGCGGACATCTCGCTCGCCGACTGGGGACGCAAAGAGATCACCATCGCCGAGCAGGAGATGCCCGGCCTGATGAGCATTCGCCGCAAGTACGCGACCGGCAAGCCGCTCAAGGGCGTACGCGTCACCGGCTCGTTGCACATGACCATTCAGACCGCGGTGCTCATCGAGACGCTGGTCGAGCTCGGCGCCACCGTGCGCTGGGCCTCGTGCAACATCTTCTCCACGCAGGACCACGCAGCGGCTGCGATCGCAGCGGCAGGCGTTCCGGTCTTCGCCTGGAAGGGCGAGTCGCTCGAAGAGTACTGGTGGTGCACCGATCAGGCGTTGCGCCACGCCGACGGCCTCGGCCCGCAGCTCGTCGTCGATGACGGCGGCGACGTGACGCTGCTCATCCACAAGGGCTACGAGTACGAGGACGGCGACACCAGCTGGATCGACGGCCCCAAAGGCTCGCAGGAGGAAGAGGTCATCAAGGCGCTGCTCAAGCGCATCAAGGCTGAAGACCCGAAGCGCTGGCACAAGGTCGCGAAGGATTGGCGCGGCGTCTCGGAAGAGACCACCACGGGCGTTCACCGCCTCTACAAGATGCTCGAGCAGGGCAAGCTGCTGGTGCCGGCGATCAACGTCAACGACTCCGTAACGAAATCCAAGTTCGACAATCTCTACGGCTGCCGCGAGTCCCTCGTCGACGGCATCAAGCGCGCCACCGACGTGATGGTCGCGGGCAAGGTCGCCGTCGTCTGCGGCTACGGGGATGTCGGCAAAGGCTCCGCGAAGAGCCTGCGCGGTCTCGGCGCGCGCGTCGTCATCACGGAGATTGACCCCATCAACGCCTTGCAGGCCGCGATGGAAGGTTTCGAGGTCACGACGATTGAAGAGACGCTCGGCCGCGGCGACATCTACGTCACCACCACCGGCAACGTTGACGTCATCACCCTCGAGCACATGCGTCAGATGAAGGACCAGGCCATCGTCTGCAACATCGGCCACTTCGACAACGAGATTCAGATGGCGGAGCTCGACGGCTCCGACGCGAAGCGCCTGAACATCAAGCCGCAGGTCGATCAATACACCTTCCCCAACGGCAACTCGATCTTCATTCTCGCCGAAGGCCGGCTGGTGAACCTCGGCTGCGCAACCGGTCACCCCAGCTTTGTGATGTCGAACAGCTTCTCGAACCAGACGCTGGCGCAGCTCGATCTCTGGGCCAACAAGGACACGTACAAGCCCGGCGTCTACATCCTCCCCAAGAAGCTCGACGAAGAGGTCGCGCGGCTGCATCTGGAAAAGATCGGCGTAAAACTGACGACGCTCTCGAAGAAGCAGGCCGACTATCTCGGCATTGCAGTCGAGGGACCCTACAAGGCCGATCACTATCGCTACTAGACGGTCGACACCAAGACAACAGAAAGGCCGCCGAATCTCGGCGGCCTTTCTGCTGCGTGGCTTTTCTGTCTACTGTCTGACATCGGATGTCTTACTTATCCGTGCGGCCGTTGTGCTTATCCGCATAGATGCGCTTCGACTCCTGGTTCTGCTGCCGCGCCAGCGTGTGGCGATCCTGCGCGGTCAGGTGGCCGTTATCCTGCGCGCGCATGCCGCGCTCTTCCTTGTTGAGGCCCGCCTCCTGATGTTCAAGGCGCGCGGTCTCACGCGGCGTAAGCTGTCCGCTCTTGACGCCCTGCGCAACACGGTCCTGCTGGTTTTCCTTGCGAGCGTTGATGTGGTTGCGCTGATGGTGGGTCGTTTGCGCAAAACTCGCAGCAGGCAATCCTGCGAGTGCGGTGGCGAGGATCAGATTCGTGAGTCTTATGGCCTTGTTCTCCGTGGCTCCGGCTGGGAGCGCCCTGCACAGCGGCTTGGCTTCTGCTGCCGCGTACGGAAAACTGGACACACGCTCCTTCGCAAGGTTGCGATGATTTGGAAAACTTTATTTTTTTCAACGACCGCAACATCGCTCGCCGATTCGTGTCGCCCGTTTACCAATAAAGCAGCGCGAACTCAGCTCGGGTCGTAGTCAACTGCGACGATCTGATCCAGCTCAGGCTTCTCCTCTTTCCCGTGATCCACCAGCACCACCGTGCGCACCGAGCCCGCCGCGTACGTCTCCTCCGGCCCGCGCAGCAGCACCTGCGTCGAGGAGTTCGGCACCGTCCCCGCCGGCAGCACCACCACCGCATACGTTCCCGCCGGCTCCAGAATGTAGCCCGTCGACGAGCCGAAGATGACGCCGGCCCTCACCGGGAATGTGTTGACAAGCTTGCCGCTGCTCGGAACCAGATAGATATCGACGCCGCCCGTCCGTGTGCCCGCATCGATGACGCGCACAGCCACGTCCCCCGGGGGCGCGGGCGTCGTCTGGTCCGCGTAGACGGTCTCCTGCAAACTGGCCGCAACGTTGGTCACCACGGCCGTGTACTGCCGCCCGGCTGCCAGACCCGCGCTGGTCGTCACCAGCAGCTGCTTGCTGTTGGCCGTGTTCGCCGAGATCGTGACATTGCCCGGCATCTGCGGCACATACGAGCTCATGCTGCCGAAGTCCACCCCGTAGGCCAGCGCATTGCCGCCAAGGTAGAAGTCCATCTGCGGGGAATCGGGCGAAGCGGCAATTACCCGCACCTGCGCCACGTTGGCGGTATCCATGTCCAGGCTCTGGCAGCCGGCCAGAAGAAGGCCCGCGGTCGCAGCAGCCGCGAGACCCCCGCAACGGAGCCGGGTCCTCGATCGAACACACATTCGGCGCACACGCAAGGCGCTGCTCGACGGTCGCCCGCCGGCTGGATAGCAAGGAGAGTTCACTCCAGAAGATTCTACGCGCGCCGCCTGGGCTGAAAGCCACCCCGGGGGCGCAAAAAAATCGTAAAGGAATTGTCATCCTGACCCCGAGCGCAGCCGAAGGGGGAAGGACCTGCTTCGGCAGTTCCGAGGCGCGAACGCGCCTCCGCTTCGCTTAAGGGCACGGCTGGTAGCCCTCGGCTTTAGCCGAGGGTCTCCGTGCCATAAAACTCGCAGTGGAAAGGGGCTGGTGGCCGTGGGCTTTAGCCCACGGTCTCCCCCTGAGGTACGCTTGGAAATCCGCAGTACAGCCGTGGGCGAAGAACCCCCGCATTTTCTCCGCACCACCCCCCGGCCACGCGCAACCGCACCACCTAAGTTCCTCTCGTCCCCCTCACTGCGTCCCCGGCGCCCCCACCACCATCCTGTTCAGAATCTCCTGCACAAACACAATGTGGATGTGAATGCGTTTGGCCACATCGGGCAGAAACTCCGCCACCAGCGCCCCCGCCGGATCGGTCGCAATCCCGATCGCCACCCGCTTTCCCGTCGATCGCAGGTCTGTCTGAATCCCCGGAACGTACAGGTCGGAGATCTCCCCGCTGATCGGATAGGAGAGCAGCGTTGCGTAATTCGGCATCGGCCTTCCATCGTCGTGCTGGGAGACATACGTATGTTCGATCGCATGCCACACGCGCCGTTTGAAGCTTGCATCCGGCATGCGGTGATAGCGCGGGTCCTGGTGCAGCAGCGAGGGAATCGCATAGGTCTCGAAGAACTCGCCGCGCGCATCCGCGGCCAGCCCATACCCGGTCAGCCGCCCGAATCCCGCAAAGCCTGGCCCATACGGCGAGTGCGCATTCGCCGCGATCGCCCCCGCCGAGTAGGCGGCAATCGTCGCGAAGTTGAACGGATCGACAAAGTCCCGGATCGCCAGCAACCCTTTTTCCTTCGAGGTCAGCGGCCTCACGTTTTTTGAGGTGACGATCAGCTGAATCGGGTTCTCTCTCGGGCAGGGCGGTGGCGGCAACCTGGGTGAAGATGTCATCGTTGCCGGGGGCGAAGTAGCCGGGGGCGAACTCTGGATGGCGCAGGGAAGTGATCGCCTCTTCGATCCGGTTGCCTGCGGCTGGCTGTTCTGCCCTGCCATCAGCGCACTTGGAGCCTCCGGCAAATCGGCAAGATCGGCCCCCTGCGCCGGACCCGCAGCCTGCCCCGCCGCCGCAGCAGCAGCTACTCCCAACAACGCCGCCGCGCCCGCCGCCATCCACCACCGCATAACGACTCTCTGTCCCGCCTGGATCTGTCCTTGCCTTCGCTGTTGTCCTTGCTCTTTTTAGGTGTCATCCTGACCCTGAGCGAAGTCGAAGGGGAAGGACCTGCTGTTGCTCTCGCTTTACCTTTCTCGCTGTACCGCTTTACGGCTTCTTCTTCAGATGAATCGCTTCGAGCGCCTGGTCGGAGAACTCATCGATAGCAAACCCCAGCGCCGCTCCCCCAATCGATCCGGCATAGGTCGAAAATGTGTCGTGAAAGTTCCGGTTGGACTGCGGATAATAGGTGTCGGTCAACGCAGCCGAGGCCGCATAGCCCAGCAGCAGCCCGCCGTTGATCGTCCGGTGCCCGTCGCTGCTGTCGCGCGTCAGCAGCGGCCGGGTGATCGCATACAGCCCCCGGTGCACCAGCCCGTACCTCGGCCCCAGCACAAAGTAGCGCGGGTCCTCATGCAGCATCACCGAGAAGACCCCATCCGTGAAGATTCCCTCGGTCGTCTCCCGGATCGCCGCCGCGCCCAGCCGCTCCCCAAACGCGCCCTTGTCAGTGCCGTAGTTAGGCTCGCTGTTGGTCATCTGCTCCCACCCGGCCGAGACGAACATGGCCGCGAAGTTCCCCGGCGAATACAGATCGCGCGCCCCCAGGATGAACTTCTCCCGTCCATGAATCTGCGGCGCGGCCGAGTCCGCCGGAATGTACTTCACATACTTCCCCACCACCGGCTTGCCTGTGGTCGTCGGCACGGTCTTGGGCGAGGCGGCGACCAGCGGCTTCCGCTGCCCCGAATCCTGGGAGTCCTGGGAATCCTGGGACCGCTGAGGCAGCGGTGCGTCCGGCAGCTCTTCGAATCGTGCCGCGACATAAATCGCAGCCTCGCTATCGCCGGCGATGGGTTTTTGCCCATAGCAGGACCATCCCAAAACCAGCACCGTAACCAGCGCCCACCAGCACCCAACCAGCGCGAAATTGTGGTGAGACGTGTGGACAGAGGGCAGGGGAGAGCCAATCGCTTCAACGTTCATAAAGCCTTTCGCAGGGAAACCCGGCACGCAGTCCGAAAAGAAAACCCGAATTAGTCGTCTTTAAAAGGACGCACAATTGAGCCTTAGGGGTTGTTTTTGCAGCCATTTAGGCCAACTTCCACCCTTCCCGCCCATTTACCACTTCGACACAAACGACCCCCATCCCGTTGACCCGCATCCCCACCCGCGCCGACCATCAAAAGAGGCAGAGGAGATCCCATGAGCCCCACCCCCAACCAGCGCCTCCACA